>JBBQTP010000019.1:0-39868 GCA_038213205.1 Caulobacterales bacterium | reverse complement strand
ATCCCATGCAATTGCGAACCATTCGCATATAGTGTTGCGAACGATTGTCAATTGCACTACATCGGCAATCCCGAACTGGAGACTTGAGCGATGCGCCTCGCCCCCATGGCCCTGACCGCCCCCCTGCTGAGCGCGGTCATCCTGTCCTTTGCCACGGCCGCCCAGGCCGCGCCGGCGGAGCAGACCGTGGTGCTGACGCTGAAAGACCATCGGTTCTCGCCGGCCAGCGTCGAGGTGCCGGCCGGCAAGCGCATCCGCGTCGAGCTGATCAACCGTGACGCGGCGAGCGAGGAGTTCGATTCAACCGACCTGCGGGTCGAACAGGACGTCACCCCCAATGGCCGGACGAGCTTCATCGTCGGCCCGCTGAAGCCCGGGACCTACAGCTTCATGGGCGAACTGCACGCCGACACCGCGTTGGGTGAGTTCAAGGCGGTGAGCGACTTCGCCGCGCCTATTTCGACCGGTCGGTAAGCGCCGTGTAGGTCAGCTGCGGGCTGATCTGGCGCACGTTCGGCGTGCCCTGGCCCGGTACGCTGCCGTTGAGGTTCTGGATCATGCCGACGAACACCACGTCGTTGGTCGGGTCGAGCCAGAACCAGGTGCCGAAGGCGCCGCCCCAATAGAAGGTGTCCTTGCCCTGCGGGGTGGGCACCTTTGACGGATCCTCGATCACCGCGAAATCGAGGCCGAAGCCCAGGCCCGGCTGGTCCGGCCCATAGAGATCGACCATGACGCCCGGTTGCAGCACCGAGGTGCGCATCAGTTTGACGGTCGCGGCCTTGAGGTAGCGCCGGCCGTTCGACTGGCCGCCGTTCAGCACCATCTGGCAGAACCTGTAATAGTCCTCGGTGGTGGAGGTCAGTCCGCCCGATCCGGCCATGAAGGTCGGCTTCTTCGTCGGAGTGCCCTGGGCCGGCGCGGTGACGATCTTGCCGTCCCTGTAGGTGTTGATCTTGGCGATGCGCGTGGCCTTGGCCTCCGGCTGCCAGAAGGCCGTGTCGGTCATGCCCAGCGGCCCAAACAGATGTTCCTGCATGAACACGTCGAGCTTCTGCCCGCTCAGCTTCTCGACGATGTAGCCCTGGATGTTGACGTCGGGCCCATAGGCCCAGTCGGTCCCCGGCTGGCTGTAGAGCGGCAGGGCGGCCAGCTTGTCGATCATCCCCTGCAGGTCGCCCTGGCCGAAGTTCAGCTTCTCGTAGTCGGTGTTCACCCCGAAGCCGGCGGTGTGGCTCATGATCTGCGCCATGGTTTGCGGCGACTTCATCTCTTGCAGAGAGCCGTCCTTGGCCTTCACCTTCAGGCCCTTGAACTCCGGGATGTGCTTGTCGAGCCGGTCGCTGAGCTTCCACTTGCCCTGCTCCCACAGCATCATCATCGCCACGCCCACCGTCGGCTTGGTCATCGAGGCGATGCGGAAGATGGTGTCCTTCTCCATCGCCGCGCCGGTATCGAGGTCGCGTTTGCCGTAGGCGTCGAAGTGCACGACCTTGCCGTGCCGCGCGACCAGGGTGGTGACGCCCGCCAGCTTCTGGCTGTCCACCAGCCCGTGCATCCCGGCGTTCAGCGCCGCCAGGCCCGCCGCGGAAAAGCCGACGCTCTCCGGCGCCGCCATTGCCAGCGCCGCCCGCGCGCGTCCGGCCATCAGCGCCGCGCCGCCGGCCACCGCCGCCACGCCGCCCGCCATCGCCTGCCTGCGATTGATACCCATGCCCGTGCTCCCCGCCTGTTCCGTGGGCTTTTTCTATGCAGCCCTGCCCGGACTATCGGCCAAACCCCGCGGCTTGGCGAGCGCGCGCCTAATCCGCTTTCGGCGGCGTGTAGCAGTCGCCGTCATCGGCGCTGAACCGGGCCTGCAGCTTCTGCTTGGCGCCGTCCGGCAGGCTGACGCCGAGCAGGGCGCTTTGGTTCAGGAACTGCCGGGCCCCCACGGCCAGCGCGACGTTCTGGCGCTCGGCCCGCCCCACCGCCGCCAGCATCCCGCCGCGCGCGCCGTCCGTCAGGCTCTGGCTGTAGGCCAGGAGGTCGATGTCGGCGGCGTCGTCCTGGCTGCGGGTCTCCAGGTCGCTGAGGGTCGGCAGGAACTGGTAGGCGCGGGCGAAGCCGCTGGTCTCGTCGGCGGGCATGTGCGCCAGGGCGCCGACGATCTCCGCCGTACGCCAGGTCGAGGTGTTCCAGGGAAAGGTCAGGGCGAAGTAGTGGACGGGTCGTCCCTTCCAGGCCGCCCCGCTCTTCAGCAGGTCCAGGCGCAGCTGGCTCAGCGCCTGCGAATTGCACTTGAAGATCGCCCGGTGCTGAAAGGCATAGGCGGTGTTGTCCAGGAGTTCGCCGCGGATCGCCTGGCGCGTATCGCTCAACTGCTGGCGCCAATGCAGGAGTTCGACGCCCTGCACGGCCGCCAGCGCGATCAGCACGCCCAGCACAATGACGCCGATTTCGTTGATCAGCTCGCCCCAGCTGTGGACGGCCTTGGGCTTGTTCACCTCCATGGGCGCGCTCAGCCGCCCACGGGCGGGCACTTGCCGATCAGCTTCAGCAACGCCGCGCGCGGCGGCTTTCCGGCGAACCGCTCGAGGCCAGCCATGATCCGCGCGTCCACGGCGTGCTGGGCGACGACCGGCGCGGCTTTGCGCTGCTGGCCAAAACGCGCGATGGCGGCGGTGGCGTAGGCGTTGGCTGTTGCTCCCGACCGGGCGGCGGTCTCCGGCGCCAGCCGTGCGTCGACCCGGTAGAAGGCCGAGCAGTCGGCGAGTTTCGTCCAGCGCACCGGCTTGGCGGCGTCGGCGGCCGGTCCGCCGGCGGCGAGCGCCAGGGCGGCGGCGAGAATCCAGAGGGCGTGTCGCATGGCCGAGGGCCTACTTCGGCTTCCCGGCGGCCTCAAGGTCCTTGTCGATGTCGTGCTTGTAGAGGCTGTCCTTGGGCCGGGGGATATAGCGGCCGTGGCAGGCGTAGCAGGCGTCATACATGGCGCTGCCGGCGTCGAAGGTCTTGTCGTGGTTCTTGGCCTGGGCCGCGGTCATGCCGGCCAGGCCGGCATTGGTCAGCTGGATCGCATATTTCATCCACGGCCCGTTCGGGTCGCGCGCGCGGCCGTCCATCTGCAGGAGGTTCCCGGCCTCGACCAGCTGGGCGGCGCTATCCAGCGAGATCTTCCAGTTCTCGTCGTCTTTCGGGGTGAGGTCGTTGGCGCCCTTGGCGTCGTCGATCTCGCCGCTGCGCGCCCAGAAGGCCTCTGCCGCCGGATTGACGATGTGGCGCATAACGTCCTTGACGCCCAGCAGCACGCGGCCTGGCGCGGCGATCGGCGGGATCGGCGAGGCGATGGGCGGCGCGGGCTTGGGCGCCGGCGGAATCGCCGGGTCGGAGCCGGGCGGGGTCTGCGCCCCGGCAGCCAGGGCGGCCGGCAGGGCGCAGGCCAGCGCGACACCCGCCAGAAGAACTGAAAGCCGCATCAAGTCCCCTCCCGATTTGCGCCGCACCTTAGCGGGCGTCGGCGACAGGGGAAGCCCTGCGCGACACCCGCTTCAGAGTCCGTCCGGGACGTGGCTGGAGAACGGGGCGTCGGGGTTGGGCGCGGCGGGCCGGACGTAAGCCTGTTCCGGCGGCGGCGGCGGCGGCGCGGCTGCCGGCGGAATGTCGATGCGGACCGGCGCAGGGTCGGCGGATATCTGCCGCGGCATCGAGGGGGGCGCCAGCCGGGGCGAAGGCGCCGGTTTCGGCGGCGCGAGGGCTGCCGCCTGCAGGAGCGCCTGCACGGGCGCGGGGGCCGGTGTCGGGGCTGCTACAGGCGTCGGCGCGGAGATCGGCGCGGCGGCGAGTTGCCGCGCCTCGCGGCCCACCAGTTCGCCCACCGCCAGGCCGCTCGGCGAGACCTGCGGCGCGGAGGGCGGCTGAGGCCCCGGTCGCAGGCCGACCATCAGCACCAGCGCCCCCACCCCGCCGGCCAGCACCGCGCCCGCCGCGATCAGCGGAGTCAGCCGCGGCTCAACCCGGCGCGGCGATGCGCGTATCGCGATGCCGGGGGCGACAGGTGGGGCGGCGACAACCGGCTCTGACGCCGTTTCGGCGACGGGCTCAGGTTGCGGCGCATGCGCAGGCGCAGGGATCGGGCCAGCGACCACCTTGGGCAGGGCGAAGGCGTCCTGTTCGACCTCGAAGCCACGCACCAGGCTGGCCGGTGTGACGGGCGGCGGCGGCGCCTTCGGCAGGCCGCCCAGCCGCATCGGCGCCTGCGGCATCTTCGGCCACGGGGTGTCGCGGGCGAAGGGATTGTCGTCGTCGTTGCGGAAGGGCGTCATCCCGGCTCCCTCATAACCCCACCCGCGGGCACTCTTCGGTCGCAGTTCGGCGCTTCTGTGACGGAGCTTAGCAGCGCAACAGGCTTCACCAGAGAAACGGGATCAGCCGCTTGGTCCGGGTCATGTAGGCGCGATAGGGCTCGCCGATCCCCTCGGCCAGGGCGCGTTCCTCAACGCGGATGCGGATCAGATAGGCAAGCAGGCTGGCCAGACCCGTAATTGCCGGCGCGAGGCCATATCGCAGCGAAAGCCCGATGCCGATCGCAGCCAGCAGGCCGCCGGTGTACGACGGATGACGCAGCAGCCGGTAGGGACCGGTCTCCACCACCTTCTGGTCGGAACTCACCCGGACCACGTAGGTGAAGTATTGGCCCAGCGTGATCACGCTCCAGAGCCTGAATCCGATGCCCGTCAGAGTGACGACGGCGCCGACCCACAGGGCCCATGCGCCCAGGTGCGGCGGTGGGGCGTGGCGTGCTCCCCACAGGCCGAACGCCACCCCATAGCCGGTCGCGATCAGGGCGTAGATGACATAGAGGCTGCCGTTGTCGCGCCGCTGCGCCTCGCGGCGGCGCAGCCGGTTGGCGTAGATCTCGCCGCACATCATCACCCCGACCAGGGTCGACGGCAGTATCTGGCTGGCGTCCGCCTCCGTCACCGGCTGGCCTCTAGGGCTTCGGCGGCGTGTAGAGCTCGATCGCGTTGCCCTCGGGATCGTTGATGAAGTAGGCGACGCCGGCGATCACCTGGCGATTGTCGACGCCCTGCGTCTTCAGCCACTCGGCCAGGCCCTTGGCGTTGGGCACGGCCAGGATGATCCGGCCCATGGCGTTCGGCCCCGGCTGGCGCTCCGACGATTTCAGCAGGGCGACGATCGCTCCGCCCGGGCCGCCATAGCCGACGATATATTCGCGCGGCGATCCGTCCTTCACCTTGATGGTGTGGCTCAGGCTCATGCCCAGCTTGCCCATGTACCAGGCCTTCTGAGCTTCCAGGTCCATGACGTTCAGCCCGGCGCCGGCCACCGCGACGGGCTTCAGATCGGCCGGCGGCCCGTCGGCTCGCGCCGATCCGGCGGCTAGAATCATCCCAGCCGTCATCGCGGCGATCACTACGGTCTTCATGGTCATTTCCCCTCTCGTCAGGCCGGCCGCCGCGTCAGATGCGAAATTTTCTCGTGCCGGGATAAGGCGATTGAGAGAACCACGCTTCTCCACTATCCGCCACGGCCAGGCTAAGAATCGGATCCCCCAAGACCATGAAAACCCCACTGTCCCCGGCCGTGATGGCGACCGTGAAGGCCACCGTGCCGGCGCTGCGCGTCCACGGTGTCGCGATCACCACCCGGATGTATGAGCGCCTGTTCGAGGACGCCGAGATCCGCGCGCTGTTCAATCAGGACCACCACGGCCCGAACGGCGCGCAGCCCAAGACGCTGGCCATGGCCGTCGTGGCCTATGCCGAGAACATCGAGGACCTGACGCCGCTGGCCGGCGCCGTCCAGACCATCGCTGCGCGCCACGTACGCAGCCGCGTTCGGCCGCAGCACTACGCCCCGGTGGCCACGGCCCTGCTCGGCGCCATCGCCGACGTGCTGGGCGAGGCCGCGACGCCGGACATCCTCGACGCCTGGGGTCAGGCCTATTGGCAACTCGCCGACCTGCTGCAGGCGACCGAGGCGGAACTGATGGCCGCCCAGGGCATCGCCGCGGAGTAGGCGTCCGGTGTTCCTTCCTTCTCCCCTGGTGGGAGAAGGAACCTTCTCAGCTGTCCTGGGTCTCGTCGCGGGTCGACAGGATGTGCTGATAGACGGCGCTGGCCATGCCGCGCACCGTTCGCGCCGCTGTGCCCAGCGCGGCCTCGCCGACCAGAGTCGGGCCTTCGGACGTCATCTGGTCCAGCTCGTCGGCGATTTCCGAGAGCTTCTGGTAGACGGCGATGTCGGTCACCGGGGGCATGGGGATATCCCTACAGACCCGGTTGGGCTCTCGGCAAGGCTCTCATCTCCCCCGACGCGCGGCGCCAGGGGTGCGGTTCAGCCTCTGCTAACCAACAAAATTCACCCTGAATTGAGAGGCTTGGGCCTAAGACCGCACGATCCCATGGGTGGCTGCCCGCGAGAGTCTGTCCGGTGTTCTCGATCTCCCCGTTCCCGATCCTGCGTTTCGGCTCGGCCGTCGCGGTGCTGTGCATCGCGATTGTCCTTGTGCTGATGTTGTCGCTGCGGGCCGCGGGGCTGCCGTGGCTGGTGACCGCGCACGTGCTGACCTTCTACGCGATCACTGCCGGCGCCTACGCCGCCCTGCCGTTCATCCGACGGGGCGACATCCTGATGGTCGCCAGCTGGCTGGTGCTGGGCGCGGGCGTCGCGCCCTGCTTCGCCGGCCAGGAACTCTCCGCCCCGCACCTGTTCGCCGACATGGCCGGCGTGCTGATGGCCGCCGGCCCGATCTACATCGCCCGCTATCGCCAGGTGGCCCAGGGCGACACCCGCCCGTTGCAGCGCCGCGAGGGCGAACCGGCCGCCGTCGCCAAGACGCCCGGTGCGGCCCACCCGGACCTGCGCGCGCCGGTCGCCTGATCGCGGTCAGCGAGGCCGCCTTCTCTAGGCCAGGAAGGCCGGCTTGCGCTCCGTGCGGTCCGCGCCGTCGGCCAGCAGATGGTTCAGCAGGGCGCGCAGCCGCGCCGGGTGCAGCGGCTTGTGGATGATCGGCGCGCCGGCCGCATCGGCTTCGGCCAGCACCTCGGCGCTCATGTCGCCGGTCACCAGGCAATAGGCCTTGGGCCCCCCCGCCAGGGTCTTCAGCCGGGCGATCGACTGCAGCCCGTTGACCGGGCCAGGCATGCGGTAGTCGGTCACGCAGATGTCGAACCGGCCGCCCCCATTGGCCAGGTCATCCGCGACCAGCGCCTCGGCCTCCGCAAGATCCGCCGCCAGCGCCGGCTGCACGCCCCACTGGCCGAGCAGCCGCCCGGCGCCTTCGCGCACCATGGCGTCGTCGTCGATCAGCAGCAGTTTCAGGCCCTGCATCAGGTCCGGCGTCAACGTCGCCTCGACCCGCGCGGCGGGCTCGGCGGCCGGCAGGCACAGGCTGAAGTGCGAACCCCGCGCGGCCACCGAATTGAGCTCGATGCGGCTGCCCAGGATCTGCGCCAGGCGTTGCGCGATGGCCAGGCCAAGGCCCAGGCCTTTGCTGCGGTCCCGTTCCGGATTTCCCACCTGCACGAACTCGTCGAAGATCCGCGCCTGGTCGGCAGGCGCGATGCCGAGGCCGGTGTCGAAGACCTCGAGCGCCACCTGTCCGCCACGTTTCCGCGCCGCGACCAGGATGCCGCCTTGCCGGGTGTATCGCAGGGCATTGGTCACCAGGTTCACGCAGATCTGCTCGGTCAGGGCGGCGTCGGAATCCACCCACAACTCGGTGTCGCGGAACCGCAGGTCGAGCCCCTGGGCCTCGGCCACAGGATCGAAATAGCCGGCCAGGCGGTCGAACAGGTCCTGGCAGGACACCGGCTCGCGGTGGTTCTCCACCACCCCGGCCTCCAGGCGCGAGATGTCCAGCAGTCCGTTGAACAGATTCTCCATGGCCGCGACGTTGGACTGGATGCGGCTGGCCACGTCCTTGGCCTCGTCGTCCAGCGCCAGGGACTGCAGCGAACCGGAGAACAGCGACAGCGCATGCAGCGGCTGGCGCAGGTCGTGGCTGGCGGCGGCCAGCAGCTGGGACTTGGCCAGGTTGGCGCGCTCAGCCCGGCCGCGGGCGACCTCGGCTTCGGCCTTCTCCACCTCCAGCGCGGCCAGCAGCCGCCTGTTCTCGAAGCGGATGGCGAAGCCTTCCTGCAACTCGCGGTTCTGCACGCGGCAGAACATCACCATGATCAGGGAGTAGCCGATCGAGGCCAGCCCGAGCACGTTGTAAGCGTACTCACCGATGATCAGGAAACGGAGCATCACCAGGCCGAAGATCGCCCCGATGAAGGCGTAGAGGCCGACCGGATTGTAGGCGTTGCCCGGCACGCTGCCGCCCGAGATGCCGTAGAGGCCGCACAGTGTCAGCGCCACGGTGACCGGCTGGTGGATGTCCATGAACAGGAAGGCGCCGGAGCCCCAGACCAGGCCGGCGATCAGCATGTACAGCGTGTTCAGCCGCGCCGCGCCTTCCAGGCGCGTCCCGTCGTCGTCGGCCGGAATCTTGCGGTAGCGCGACACCAGCCACAGGCGGAAAACCTGGGTCGAGAGCTGCACCGCCAGCCAGCCCCAGATCTTCGGCCATTCGTGGAACGGCGCGGCGGTGGCCACCATGTAGATCGTCACCACGCCGGCGGCGGCGAAGCTGTTGGGGATCTGGCGGAACAGGGTGCGGATGCACTCGGCCCGCACCGGGTCGATGCGCAGGCTGTCCCCGGCGCCCGCGTCCTGGGGCGCCGCGACGCTCACGCGACCAGGCCCAGTTGGCGCGCTTTCAGGATGGCCTGCAGCCGACCGTCAACCTCCAGCAGGTTGAAGATCTCGGTCAGGTGCGCGCGCACGGTGCGCGGCGCGATGGTCATTGCCCGTTCGATCGCCTTGTTGGAGTGACCGTCGGCCAGCAGGGTCAGCACCTCGCGCTGACGGGTGGTGAGCATGGCCGCCGCCGCCGCCCCGTCCGGGGGATCGAAAGCCAGGCCGCCCGCCAGCACGGTCTCCAGCATGGCGATCACCCGCTCGGCCATCCAGGCCTTGGAGATGAAGCCCGACGCGCCGCAGTCGCGGCTGCGCAGCCGCGCCAACTCATCGACGCGTCCCGAGATCATCACCCTGGGCGTCAGCGGCGCCTTGGCCGCCATCAGCCTCGCCGCGGCGAAGCCGTCGACGTCGGGCAGCTGGATGTCGATGATCGCCAGGTCCGGCGCAGCGCGCGTTTCCAGCGCTTGCAGGGCTTCCGCCGCCGAGCCCGCGCCCTCCAGCGTCCAGTCCGGACGATGCTTTTTCAGCATGGCCGCGAACCCATCCCGGAACAGCGGATGGTCCTCAACCAGCAACGCTCTTACGCTCACGCCAACCCTCACGCCCCCGCGGCCGCACCCCAACACTTAAGCCTGCGGGCGCCCAGTCCGCGGGATGACAGCCGAGAACCGCCTAAATAGGCAATGGCCTAAATAGGCAGGTTCGCCGAACGGGGGCCGCTTTCCCCTATAGGTCCAGCCGATAAATCTTGCTGGCGGTGCCGGAGAACAGCGCGGTTTTCTCCTCCGCGCTTGCGCCCTTGGCGATGTGCTTGAAGGCGTTCCACAGCACCGCGTAGGTGCAGCTGCCCATGTCCACCGGGAAGTTGCTTTCGAACATGCAGCGCTCGGCGCCGAAGGCTTCGATGCAGGTCTCGATATAGGGGCCCCATTCGGCGGCGAGCTGGGTCGACGGCGCGCGCGGTTGCGCCAGGAACGAGGGGAAGTTGCAGAAGGCCATGGCCAGGCCGCCCAGCTTCACCACCACCTTCGGCGACTTGGCCAGTTCGCGGATGTTGTCGCGCCACACGTCGAACCGCTCGGGCAGCTTGCCGGTGTAGCTGCCGCGGCCGATCGGCGTGCCGACGTGGTCAAGCACGATCGTGGTGTCGGGGAAGGCGCGGGCCAGGTCGATCAGGTCGGGCAGCTGCGGCTCCAGCAGCCAGGCGTCGAAGGAAAGCCCCATCGGCGCCAGATGCCTGAACCCCTTGCGGAAGGCGTCGGACAGATAGAACCCGGCCTCCATCCGGTTGAGCGGTCCCAGCACGTCCTTGTCCGCGTCGTACGAGGCCGAGTTGCGGATGCCGCGGAACCGCCCGCCGCCGGCGTTGATATGCGCCTCGAGCACCGGGACAACACCGTCGCCCAGCATCAGGTCCGCGCGGCTGACGATGCCGGCGCAGGCTTTGGTCTCGCCATAGATACCGCTGGCCGCCATGGCCGCGACGCCGTTGACGAACTCCGTCTCGCCGACCACCCGCATCTCCGCCGGGCCGTCGGCCTTGTACATGGCGCCGCACTCGACAAAGACCGTGGCGACGACGTTGTGGCCGCTACCGGTGTCGGTCAGCAGCTCATCCAGCAGATAGCGCCGCGCGTCGGCGATCGCCGTCATGAACGGATGCTCGGGCGCCGCGGGCGTGGCGTAATTCCGCTGGTCCCACAGGTGGTGGTGCGGATCCACGATCGGCAGATCGGGCTCCAAAATCTCTTCAGCAGAGAGAATTGCTTCGGCCATACGGATCGCTCCCACGCCTGCTTCTCACATGAGCAGGTGGCGGTAATCCTGGCCTATCGACAGCCCCCCTCGCAAAGCAAAAAGGAGTGGCAAACCAAAATGCCAACGACGCTAGGGGTCAAGACTCGGCGGGCAGGGCGTAGGCGCGGAGCGTGCCGGGAAGCCGCATGGCTTCGCGCGTGGCTTCACGCAGGTTCTCGAAACGATCGGCGCCGACGGCAATCGCCGCCCACTCCGCTCGACCCTTGTTGCGCACGAGATACTCTGTGCCGTTAGGGCTGGTACGCGCGACGACTGCGGCAAAGGCCATCTGTATGTCTCCGGCGTTCAAGGAGCCTGTCCTGATACGGCTCACTGCGTCGGAATGTTTCAATTTTCGGGCCAGCCGTTCGCCGAATTCAATTCGGCGAACGAAATAGGCGAAGCCTTGGGCTACTTGAGTCCGCCGACCGCTTTCAGCACCAGGCCTAGAACAGCCAGGGCGATGAACGCCCACATGGCCAGCGAGAAGCCCACCGCCGCCAGCAGCCCCAGGATGCGGCCCGCACGGCTGCGCGGCCGCCCGACGTCGGCAGCGGCCTCCTCGCCCTCTTCCGGGCCGCCCTGAATGGGTGGTTTCATCGACGTCCCGTTCACGTCACCTCGCCCGTCACGCTTCTCAAGAGCGCGATTTACTGCCGCTTGCAACCGGTCGTTTCCGGCCACGGCTAAGCTTAGGGGGCCACGTCCGCGCGCTGCGCGCAAGGGTCGCGCTGCCAGGGCCTCCCCAGTCACGCCTTGGGGCCCGGCCTTGAGTAACCGCCAGCGGTTACGGCGCCTTCGGCGGCAGGATCGCCAGGAGCTCGACGTCGAACACCAGGGTGGCGTTGGCCGGTATGCCCCGCATCTGCGTCACCTGGGCCGCGGCGGTCGCGCCCGCCGGCGTATTCGGCGGGGGCGTGTTGAGCGGCCGGCCGGGGCCGTAGGCGAGGTAGGGCGGCATGGTGATCCGCCAATGGTCGCCGGGCCGCATCAGCTGCAGGGCCGCGCTCATCCCCGGGATCACCCCGTTGACCGGGAAGGTCGAGGCGCCGGTCCCCTCGGCCGGGGAGGTGGAGAAGATCTCGCCGTTCGCCAGCCGGCCCACATAGCGCATCGAGACGCTGTCGGCGCGGGTCGGGTGCGCGCCCTCGGCGGGCCCCGAACCCACCACCTGGTAGCTGATGCCCGGCAACCGCACCTCCGCCCCCATGGCCGGTGCAGCGGCAAGCGCGACGACAGCGACAAGGCGGGTAAGGATGGCGAGGCGTGGGGTCATGGGATTCGGCTCCGGCAGATCGCCGCCGATCCTAGACCGGCGCCCGCGCATCCGCCCCAAGGGATGCATCCAAAACCCCCTGGTCGACGTAGTACCTGGGTCGGGGGCGACGCAGAAGGATAGCCATGCGCTCCCCCACGCCCCGACTTCGCCTCATCCCCGCCACTGCGGCCGTCGCCGCCGCCGCCCTAGGCTTGATCGCCGCCGGCGCCGCCCAGGCCACGGTCTTCAACCTCACCGCCACCGATATCGTGTTCGAAAATCCCTCGCCGCTGTTCACCACCGCGACCATCACCGGCGCCCTGACCCTCGACGACGCCATCCTGCCCGGCCAGAGCTTCGGCTCGCCCAGCGTCACCGCGCTCACCCTGAACTTCGCCGGCATCACAGGCGATCTGCAATCCGTGCGGGACGAGATCGCGCCCGGCCCGGTCCAACTCTTCGGGACGCGCTCGGCCGACGGGACGACCTTCTCGGTCCTGGATTTCCGCTTCGGCTTCGCGCCCTACACGCCGGGCTGCAGCTTCGTCTGCGCCGGCCAGATCCTGATCAACAGCCCGATCGGCGGCAACGACCCCTCCAACTTCATCGCCCTGAACGACTTCGACACCGGCGACACGCTCAGCGTCATCGACAGCTTCACCCCCCACTTCCAAGCGGCCGGCGGTGGCGCCATCCCCGAGCCGGCGAGCTGGATGCTGGCCATCACTGGCCTGGGCCTGACCGGAGCGGCGTTACGGCGGCGCAGGGCGGCCCTGCGGCCCGTCCGCGTCTGCCGCCCGGGCGTTTAGTGGCCGTCGAGCGCCGTGCCGACCATGCCGATGACCAGCAGCGCGAGCCAGTAGGCTCCCATCAGCCAGACCCCGAGCCGCTCGCTCGCGAACCCGCGCGCCGCCGGCTCGCCAACCCGATCCGCCCCATCCAACGACGCCATCTCAACTCCCCGCGCTGACCATCCGCAAACAGCATGCGGCCCCGAAGGTGAAGGCCCGGTTTAAGGCGCGGCGAAAAACCTCGCGCCGGCCCGCCGCACATAGCAGAACGGCCGCGCAGGGATTGCCCCGGCGCGGCCGTCTGACCTGGCTGAGCCGCAGGACTACTTCTGCTTGGCGGCGGCGTCGGCGGCCGCGTCGGCCTTGCGCGCCGCGGTTCCCGCCGCGGCGGCGGTGTTGGCGGCGGCGTTGTCGACCGCGTGGTCGGCGGCCTTCGCCGCAGAGGCGGTGTTGGCGGCCGTATCGCTCGCCGCCGCCGAGGCCGCGGCCCCGGCGTGGTCGGCGCTGGCGGCGGCCTCGTCCTGGGTCTTGTTGGAGCAGGCGCCCAGCGTCAGGGCGGCGGCGGCGGCGGTCAGAACAAGGATCAGGCGCATTTCGATCTCCGGCTTCGAGGGAATGCGCCGACACGGCGCCCCACTCCAACGCCCCAACCGCCCACAAGCTCCACCGAAGGGCCGATGGCGCAGGCGCCGGGCGAGGTCTCTCAACCGTCATCCCGGTTTTCGCGTCCCGCGAAAGACCGGGCCCCATACGCGCGAGGTCATCCGGATAGGGCTGGGAATTCGGTATAGTGTCCCCGGATATCGCCCGATATCGCGGTATTATGTCCCCGGATATATGCCGGTTTTCGCGGCACGCGAAAGACCGTGACCCCTACGCGCGAGGTCTTCCGCTTAGATCGGGTCACCGACAAAGCGTGTAGGCAACAGGTGTCGACCGGTCGTTCCGGCCGGCCTGCGGGGAGCGGGCCAGGGTTGGCTTTTGCTCGCGTCGGCGCGTCAGGATCGCGCGCCCAAAGCCTCGCCAGTCGCTGGTCAAGATCAGCTCGCGCGTGGTGAACCGGCCCCGATAGTGAAAGGGCGTCGAACGCACTATCTTGCCGGCGCCGTCCACCGACACCTCGGCGACCGTGAAGGTGATGGTGTCGCCAGACAGCCGGATCGTGGTCATCGGTTCAGGCCAGCCGCACCCGCCTTCGCACAGCCAGAAGACACCGGCCGGCGGCGCGTCCACCGCGAACTGAATTGCGACGCCGTCGAGGTCGTCGGTCTCCCGCTCGATGCACACGTTGCTGTAGACGCCGCTCATCGGGGCTGCGTGCGCCGCGCCGGCGACCAGCACGGCCAGCCCCGCCAATCGAGCCTTCTTCAGAAGGCGTCCCGTCCTTTTGCCCATGGTTGAATGCGAGCCTGTCGGTCCAGGCGTGTCAAGGACCGGCCCTTGGCCGGCCGCGCCGCGGCGAGGGCTCCGCCCTCGTCCTTGAGACGCCTGGACCGGCAGGCAGACTGGCCGGCATGGGTTTTGCGAGAAGTGTGGCGGCTTCCTTCGCTCAGCGTCATGGCTCCTCAATTCATTCCCGGCGGACGGCAAGTCTAGAGCAGTTTGCATATCCTCAGACGCTATATTTGCGTTAATTATTGACTAATGCGCAAAAACAGCGCAACGCTACGAGCCTAAGTAAGGGAACACATGCTAGGGATAGCGCTGAAGGAAATGCGGTCACGCACTGGAATCAATCAGTCCGAAATGGCCAACCGCTTGGGAATGAGCCTCCGAAGCTACCAAGACTTGGAGGGCGGAGCGACTGAGATGCGGGAGTTGTACCGCTTGGCGGCCGGGATGGTTTCTCTTCAATTGGCCCTGGAATATGGGGATCGAGCTGTAGCGATGCGCGACGCGCAGGAACTTAGCGAGGGCTTCCACCGGCTAGTGGAACACCAGTCGGGCACAGGTCCGAACTGGCAAGGAGATGGGCCTGAACTCGAACCATATCTCTCGGAAATTCGCCGCCAGTTGCCGGTACCAATCAAAGTGATGGGCCGCGTGAACGACTACGGATTTCGATGGGAGGTCGCAATCGCGCTGGATGACGGCCCTCTTGCGATAGGAAATTGGCCCAAGGGTCGGCGCCCACAGCCGTATGAGGTTGTGATGGCGATTGTTGACCGAGTTGAACGAGAGGTGGAGGCGAGGCGATTTTACGTCGCCAGCAAGCCACCCGGCGCGATGCAAATTCCTTGGGAAGTAGCGCCCGAGTTTGCAAAGAACGAGTTCCGCAAGCAGGCCGGCGTAGTGGCCAGCGAGCCGCTGTCGGCCTAAATCCAATCTCGCGATTTGGAGCGGGGCTCGGGCTTCTTGCCGAGCCCCGCTCCAAAGTTGCTAGTACCCCTGGATGCGCGCGTAGCGATCCCGGTGGAACGCCTGGTTGCCGAACGCCGCTTCCGCCGCCCGGGCCCGCTTCAGGTAGAACCCCGCGTCGTGGGCGTCGGTCATGCCGATGCCGCCGTGCATCTGGACCATCTCATTGCTCACCAGGTGGAAGGTGTCGCCCATCTTGGCCTTGGCGAGGCTGACCAGCTCCGGCACGTCGGGGCTGTCGGCGTCGATGGCGGCGAGCGCGGCTTCCACAGCCGAGCGTGACAGTTCCAGGTCGGTGAACATCTTGGCCGCGCGGTGCTGCAGGGCCTGGAACGAGCCGATCACCTGGCCGAACTGCACGCGGACCTTGAGGTAATCGAGCGTGGTCTCGAAGGCCTGTAGCGCGGAGCCCAGCATCTCGGCGGCGACGCCGGCGCGGGCCCGGTCGAGGACCTTTTCCAGCAGGTCCGCCCCGCCCGTGAGCGGCTCGGCGGCGGCGCCGTTGAACTCGATGTTGGCGGCGCCGCGGCTGTCGGCCAGCGACAGCTTGGTGCGCTTGACGCCCGCGTCGTCGCCCTTGACCAGGTAGAGGCCGATGGCCCCATCCGCGCCCTTGCCCGAGACGATGATGATCCCGGCGGCCATGCCCTCGAGCACGAAGGTCTTCTTGCCGGTGATCTTGCCGTCCTTGAAGGTCGTCGCGACCTTGTCCGGCGCGTGGTGCGCGCCCTCGTCGACGGCCAGCGCGCCGACCACCTTGCCCTCGGCGATGGCTGTCAGCCACTGCGACTTCTGCGCGTCGGAGCCGCCCAGCATCAGCGCGCTGGCCGCGGCCAGGCCCGAGGCCAGCAGCGGCGAGGCGGTGAGCGTCCGGCCGGTCTCTTCCAGGATCAGGCCCATGGAGAGGTAGCCGAAATTGGAGCCGCCATATTCTTCCGGGATGATCACGCCTGCCCAGCCCATCTCGGCCATCTCGTTCCAGGCCTTGGCGTCGTAGCCGAGGTCGGCGCCTGAATCGCGCATCTTGCGGAAGGCGGTGACGGGGGATTTTTCCTGCACCCAGCTCTTGGCGGCGTCGCGCAGCATGCTTTGTTCTTCGGTCAGAACGGCCATCGGTGGTTTCCTCTAAATGCTCGTGTTCTAAATTTTTCCGCTCATCTCGCCGGGATGAGCGGGGTTCAGGTTCATCTTCTCAGTGGTTCTGGGTCAAATCCGGCAGTCCGAGTATCCGCTTGCTCACGATGTTCGACTGCACCTCCTGGGAGCCCCCGAAGATCGTGAAGGCCTTGCCGAACAGCCAGCCGCGCACGGCGGCCAGCTCGTCGGCGCTGAACTCATCGCCCTCCCAGCCCAGGCCCTGGTGGCCCATGATCTCCAGCGCCATCTCGTGGCGCTCCTGGATCAGCTGGGTGCCGGCGTTCTTCATGATCGAGGTGGCGGAGGAGGGGCCGGAGTTGCCCTTGGCCTCGAGCATCGCGCGCACGGCGGTCTGCTGGAAAGCCCGCATGTTGATCGCGTTGGTCACCAGACGGCTTCGCAGGTCCGAGTCGGCGATGCGGCCCTGATCGTCCAGGCCGATGTATTCCTTGGCCAGCACCTCGACCGACTTGCCGCCCGAGCCCAGGCCGCCGCCCGCGCCGGTGAGACCCGAGCGTTCGTGCTGCAGCAGGCGCTTGGCGATCGTCCAGCCGCCGTTCAGCGGCCCGACCAGGTCCTTCTTCTCGGCGCGCGCGCTGGTGAAGAAGGTCTCGCAGAACGGCGAGGAGCCGGCGATCAGCGGGATCGGCCGAACCTCGACGCCCGGCTGGTGCATGGTGAACAGCACGAAGGAGATGCCCTCGTGCTTCTTCGACGTGTCGGTGCGCACCAGGCAGAAGCACCAATCGGCGAACTGCGCCCCGCTGGTCCAGATTTTCGAGCCGTCGATTTCGAAGTGGTCGCCCTTGTCGACGCACTTGGTCGACAGGCTGGCCAGGTCCGATCCGGCGCCCGGCTCGCTGAAGCCCTGGCACCACTGGATCTCGCCCCTCACGATCGGCGGGATATGCTCCTGCTTCTGCGCCTCGGTGCCGTATTCCAGCAACGTCGGGCCGAACATCATCACGCCCATGCCGCCGATCGGGTTGTAGGCCCCGGCGCGGTTGATCTCGCTCTGGATGATCCGCGCCTCGGCGCCCGAGAGCCCGCCACCGCCATAGGCCGCGGGCCAGGTCGGAACGCCCCAGCCCTTGTCGCCCATCGCCTTGCGCCAGGCTTCCTGGTCGGCGTCGGGGGTGGCGCGCTCCTCGCGCATCATCGGGTTCGCCCGGTTCTTCAGCGCCGCCGGGAAGTTCGCCGCGATCCACGCGCGCGCCTCCGTCCGGAAAGCCTCCAGGTCCGTCGCGCCAAAGTCCGCCATCTCAAAAACTCTCCATTCAAAATTCTGGTCGCTCAATCCGATCATCCTGCCCCTTCTCCCCTTGTGGGAGAAGGTGTCGGGCGCCTGCCTGACGGATGAGGGGTTGCGCTCCGCTCGCCGCGCGAAACTCCGTCCGCCAATTCGATAGTCTAAGAGACCCCTCATCCGGCCCGCTTCGCCGGCCACCTTCTCCCACAAGGGGAGAAGGGCATTGAGCTCTCGCATTTACACCGTACCCCTACCCCTTCTGCGTCACCTCCGGCAAACCCAGGATGCGCTTGGAGATGATGTTGTACTGCACCTCCTGCGACCCGCCCGCGATGCTGCCGGACTTGCCGCGCAGCCAAGCGCGTGTTGCTCCGAGCTCGTCGGCGGAATAGTCGGCGCCGTCCCATCCCAAACCCTGGTGCCCCAAGAGCTCGACCGTCAGTTCCGCGCGCGCCTGGCGCACCTGGCTGCCGACGTTCTTCAGCACCGACGACACCGCCGAAGGCCCGGAGTTCGAGCGGTTCTCCACCGCCGCGCGCAGGCCCGTGAGCTGGAACGCCTGGGCGTCCATCAGGTGCTCGGTGACCCGGCGGCGCAGGTCGCTGTCGGCCAGCCGGCCGGTCTCGTCGACGCCGACATAGGCCTTGGCCGCGTCCTGCAGCGCCGGTCCCGGAACCGCGCCGGCCTGGGCGCCCGGCGTCAGTTGGCCCGCGCCGGAGATGCCCTGCCGCTCGTGCTGCAGCAGCCGCTTGGCGATGGTCCAGCCGCCGTTCAGCGGCCCTATCAGGTTCTCCTTCGGGACCTTCACGTCGGTGAAGAAGGTCTCGCAGAAGGGCGTCGTGCCGTTGATCAGCAGTATCGGCCGCGCCTCGACGCCGGGGCTGCGCATGTCGATCAACAGGAAGCTGATGCCCTCATGCTTCTTCGTGGAGTCCGTGCGGACCAGGCAGAAGCACCAGTCCGCCAGGTGCGCGCCGCTGGTCCAGATCTTCGAGCCGTTGACCAGCCAGTGGTCGCCCATGTCGACGGCCTTGGTCTGCAGGCTCGCCAGGTCCGACCCGGCGCCCGGCTCGGAGAACCCCTGGCACCAGCGCAACTCGCCTTTGACGATCGGCGGGATGTGGGTCTGCTTCTGGGTCTCGTTGCCGTATTCCAGCAGCGTCGGGCCGAACATGATTACGCCCATGCCGCCGATCGGATTGCGCGCCCCGACCGCGGCCATCTCCTCGGCCAGCACGCGCGCTTCCTGGCGCGACAGACCGGCGCCGCCATAGGCCTTGGGCCAGGTCGGCGTGCCGTAGCCCTTTTCGGCCATCCGCGACTTCCACAGCGCCAAGTCGCCTGTCGCCTCGGCCGCCCCCTGCTCGACCGCGGTCACCGCGTCGGCATTGTCCCGCAGCGACGCCGGATAGTTCGCCGCCAGCCAATCGCGGACCTCCGCGCGGAAAGCCTCCAGGTCAGTCCCTCCAAAATCGGCCATTCCCACCTCTGCCGAGGTATTGATTGTCACCCGTTCTGCGTCGTGTCCGGCAGGCCCAGGATGCGCTTGGAGACGATGTTCGACTGGATCTCCTGGCTGCCGCCGAAGATCGTCGTCGCCTTGCCGCCGAGCCAGCCGCGGACCGCCTCGCGCTCGTCCCGGGTGAACTCCTCGCCCTCCCAGCCGAGGCCCTGGTGACCCATGATCTCCAGCGTCAGCTCGGCCTTCTCCTGGCCGATCCAGGTGCCGGAATTCTTCATCACCGAGGTGGTGGCCGACGGGTTGATGTTGCCCTTGGCCTCGGTCACCGCGCGCAGCATGGTCAGAGAATGGGCCCTGGCGTCGATCTGGTGGCGCGCGATGCGACTGCGCAGATCGGGGTCCGCGATCCGACCCTTGGCGTCGACGCCGACATATTTCTTGGCCAGTTCGTCCACCGACAGCCCGCCGCCCATCATCCGGGCGCCGCCCTGGCCCGAGCGCTCGTGCTGCAGCAGCCGCTTGCCGACCGTCCAGCCGCCGTTCAGCGGCCCGACCATGTCGTCCTTCTCGGCCCGCGCCGCGGTGAAGAACGTCTCGCAGAACGGTGAATTGCCGGCGATCAGCTTGATCGGCCGCGTCTCGACGCCGGGCTGGCGCATGTTGATCAGCACGAAGCTGATGCCCTCATGCTTCTTCGAGGTGTCGGTGCGCACCAGGCAGAAGCACCAGTCGGCCCACTGCGCGCCGCTCGTCCAGATCTTGCTGCCGTCGATCTGCCAGTGGTCGCCCTTGTCGATGCACTTGGTCTGCAGGCTGGCCAGGTCAGAGCCCGCGCCCGGCTCGGAATAACCTTGGCACCAGCGCAGCTCGCCGCGAACGATCGGGGGGATGTGCCGCTGCTTCTGCGCCTCGGTGCCGTATTCCAGCAGCGTCGGCCCGAACATCGACGTGCCCATGCCCGCCATCGGATTGTAGGCGCCAGCCCGGTCGATCTCCTGCTGCACGATGCGCGCTTGCGGGCCGGAAAGCCCACCGCCGCCGTACTGGGTCGGCCAGGTCGGCGCGCCCCAGCCCTTGTCGGCCATGCGCTGCTTCCACAGCTGGTGGTCCGGAGTTTGCGTCTCGGCGCCGGGGATCATCGCCATCGGCTGGTTGGCCAGCGACGTCGGGAAATTGGCCTCCACCCAGTCGCGGGCTTCGGTGCGGAAGGCGTCGAGGTCGGAGGCGCCAAAATCGGCCATCACGAATTCTCCCTAATTTTTCAATATCTTGATAATAATCGTAGCACAGAAATCAGACAGATTGGAGTATTGAACTACTTCGCGTCGGGCAAGCCAAGCACGCGCTTTGCGACGATGTTGAGGTTGATCTCCGAGGTGCCGCCCTCGATCGAGTTGGCCTTCGAGCGCAGCCAGGACCGCACCGACGCCAGCTGCTGTTCGGAGAAGCCGTCGCCAGCCCAGCCCAGCCCGTTCAGGCCGAACGCCTCGATCATCAGCTCATTGCGCTCGTGGGCGATCTTGGCCCCGGCGTACTTCATGATCGCCGCGGTGTTCGACGGCCCGTTCGAGGCCCGCGCGTCGTCGGCCGCCCGCTTCATGGTCTGCTGGAAGGCGCGGTTCTCCATCAGGTGGTCGGTGATCCGGCGGCGCATGTCCGGGTCGGCCAATCTCCCGTCCTCGTCGACGCCCAGGTTGGCCTTGGCGGCCTCAGGAATGGTCGGCATGGCCACCGTCTGGCCGATGTTGCCGGAGCCGAGGCTGCCGGCGATCGAGTCCCGCTCGAACTGCATCAGCCGCTTGGCCACCGTCCAGCCGCCGTTCAGCGGCCCGAACAGCTGGTCCTTGGGCACCTTCACGTCGGTGAAGAAGGTCTCGCAGAAGGGCGAAGCGCCGTTGATCAGCAGGATCGGCCGCGCCTCCACGCCCGGCGCCTTCATGTCGATCAGCAGGAAGGAGATGCCCTCATGCTTCTTCGCCGTGTCGGTGCGCACCAGGCAGTAGCAGATGTCGGCGTGCTGGGCGCCGCTGGTCCAGATCTTCGAGCCATTGACCAGCCAGTGGTCGCCCTTGTCCTCGGCGCGGGTCTGCAAGCCGGCCAGGTCCGAACCGGCGCCCGGCTCGGAGTAGCCCTGGCACCACCAGACATCGCCGTTCACGATGCCGGGGAAGTGCTGCTTCTTCAGCGCCTCGGAGCCGTATTCCAGCAGGGTCGGGCCGAAGAACGAGATGCCCATGCCGCCGATCGGGTTGCGCGCGCCGATCGCCGCCATCTCCTCGGCCAGCACCTTGGCCTCGGCGCGGCTCAGGCCACCGCCGCCGACCTCCTTCGGCCAGGTGGGCGCGCCCCAGCCCTTGGCGCCCAGGGCGTGGCGCCACGCCGTGACCTCGGCGCTCTCCGGCAAGGCCTGCAGCTTGGCGAGCTGACCCATCGGGTCCTTCGCCAGGGCCTTGGGAAAATTAGCCTCAAGCCACGCGCGGGCTTCCCCGCGGAAAGCCTCAGTCTCACCGCCAAAATCCGCCATTTTGCACCTCCGCGGTGTCTTGTTCGACCTATGACTTCGGGTCAGGCAACCCCAAGACCCGTTTCGCCACCACGTTCAGATTGACCTCCGACGTGCCGCCCTCGATCGAATTGGCCTTGGTCCTGAGCCAGCCGCGCACAGCCAGCCGCTCGGTCTCCGAGAAGCCGTCGCCGGTCCAGCCGAGGCCCTGGCCGCCCATGGCTTCCACCATCAGCTCCGAGCGTTCCTTGGCGAACTCCGCCGCCGCATATTTGATGATCGAGGTCGCGGCCGACGGCCCGTTGGCCGCACGGCTTTCCGCCGCCGTCCGCCCGATGGTTTGCCGCAGGGCCTGGAAGTTCATCTTGTTGAGCGTGATCCGCTGGCGCAGGTCCAGGTCGGCCAGCTTGCCGTCCTCGATGCCCAGATAGCTCTTGGCCACCACGCTGAGGTCGCCGGACGCGCCGCCCGCCGTGCCGCCCTCGCCGAAGCCCGCCGAGATGTTCTGCCGCTCATATTGCAGCAGCCGCTTGGCGATCTCCCAGCCGCCGTTCAGCTTGCCGACCAGATTGCCCTTGGGGATCTTCACCCCGGTGAAGAAGGTCTCGCAGAACGGGCTCTCGCCGCTGATCAGCTTGATCGGCCGGGTCTCCACGCCCTCGGAGCGCATGTCGATCAGCACGAAGGAGATGCCCTCGTGCTTCTTGGTCGCGTCGGTGCGCACCAGGCAGAAGCACCAGTCGGCCTTGTCGGCGTAGCTGGTCCACACCTTCTGGCCGTCGATCTGCCAGTGGTCGCCCTTGTCCTCGCACTTGGTGGCCAGGCTCGCCAGGTCGCTGCCCGCGCCCGGCTCCGAATAGCCCTGACACCAGCGCACCTCACCGCGGACGATGCGCGGCATGTGCTCCGTCTTCTGCTCTTCGTTGGCGTATTCGAGCAGCACCGGGCCCAGCATCCAGATGCCGAACGACAGCAGGGGCGGGCGGTAGTGGCCGGCGGCCAGCTCCTGGTCGATCACCCGGGCCTGCTCGGCGGTGAGGCCCGCGCCGCCGTAAGCCTGAGGCCAGGTCGGCGTGGTCCAGCCCTTCGCCGCGACCTTGCGCATCCAGACGCTTTGCGGATCGTCGGAGCCCTCGAACGCGCGCCCGCCCCACACCGCTTCCGGGTCGGTCTTGGCGTCGGCGCTGCGCAGTTCCGCTGGATACTCAGCCTCCAGCCACGCGCGGACCTCCGTACGGAAAGCGTCCAGTTCGGTGGCGCCGAAGTCGGCCATGTATTTCTCCGCTCATCCCGGCGAAAGCCGGGACCCAAGCTGGATGGGCAGGTTTATTCCCAACGATCCAGCTTCCTTGATCTCCCGCATGAATCCCGGCTTTCACCGGGACGGGCGGGCTTGTCGACACCTTAGCGCGGCGCCTTGCGAGAGCAAGCGAGACGAACAGATGTTTGAAGCGCGAACACGAAGGCGGCGAGCGAACGTTCCTCTAGCCCGCAGGGCGCAGGTAGAGGCCCAGGTTGTCGATAATCGGACCCTGGGCTTCGGGCCGCCATTGCAGCCGAATGTGCCACTCGGATTGCCCGTCCAACGAGACAAAAAGACTCAAACCGTCATCGTGCGGAAGGAAGCTGTAAGCGAGGAACTGCCAGCTCTCGCCTATGGCATGACCGTCTCCGTCGTAGTCCCTGAACGGGGCGCACACCTCAAATCGCTCGTCCGGAATCAGGTGCTGGAACGCACCCGATTTGAGTGAGCCGGTCCAATGTCCGCGGGGTTCGGGCCCGTGCATATCGCCAAATTAACCGCGAACGCGCGACTTCCGCTATGGGGCGTCAGCGGTCTTTGGGCAGGCGTCGGGAAGTGGCGGGTTTACCGGCCCCATATTGGCCCCGGACCCGGCCCCGAAACCCCGCTATAAGACCTCTCCCATCGGCGGACGCTCAGGCCCGGCTTGCGATTCTTCAGAGACCTTCGCCCCGCGGCCTTCGCCGCCGCGCCCTGGACCGCCGCCGTGCTGACGCTGGCCGCCGGGGTCATGCTGTTGGCCTCCGGCGCGACCCCCTCCGAGCCGGTCCGCTTCATGCGGCTGATCCAGATCACCCCGGTCTATCTGATCGAGACCGCCCACTTCCTGTCCTCGATCATGGGCCTGGCCCTGGTGCTGCTGGCGTTCGGCCTGCGCGCGCGCCTCGACGCGGCGTGGCTCGCCACCCTGCCGATCCTGCTGCTGTCCGCCACCCTGGCCCTGCTCAAGGGCTTCAACTGGGAAGAGACCGCCGCCCTGGTCGCACTGGCCTTGGCCTTGGCCCCCTTCCACGACGCCTTCCCGCGCAAGTCGCGGCTGACCCGGATGGAGATCACTCCCGGCTGGCTGCTGTCGGCCGCCTGCGCGGTGGTCGGGGTGGGTCTGCTGGGCTTCTGGTCGTTCCAGCACGCCGACTATGCCGGCCAGCCCTGGTGGCGGGTTATGGCCGACGCCGACGCCGCGCGCGCCGTCCGCGCCTGGGCCGGCGCGGCCCTGGCGCTGTTCGCCTTCGGGGTCTGGCGGCTGTTCGTCTCGGCCGCCACCCCGCCGGTGGTGGGCGAGGCCGACCCCGACTACGAGCGCGTCCGCGCCATCCTGGCCAAGGCCGAGGTCGCCGAGCCCGGCTCCAACCTGGCCCTGCTCGGCGACAAGCGTTTCCTGTTCTCCCCCTCGGGCGAGACCTTCCTGATGTTCGGGGTGCGCGGGCGCACCTGGATCGCGCTGGGCGCGCCGGTCGGCCGGCGCGACGAGCGGCTCGACCTGATCTGGCGGTTCCGCGAACTGGCCGACAGCCATGCCGCGCGCCCCGCCTTCTACGGCCTCACCGCCGAGGACCTGCCCGATATTGTCGAGCTCGGTTTCTCCATCCAGAAGGTCGGCGAAAGCGCCGCCGTGCCCCTGGAGGCCTTCTCCATCGAGGGCAGCCGGCGGGGCAATCTGCGCCGCGCCTGGCGCAAGGCCGGCGAGACAGGGGCGACCTTCGAGGTCGTGGAGGGCCAGGCGGTGACCGCCCTGATGCCCGTTCTGCAGGCGATCTCCGACGACTGGCTGGACCATCACGCCGGCGGGGAGAAAGGCTTCACCATGGGCGGCTTCGCCCCCGGCTATGTGGCTGAGTTCCCGGTGGCGGTTGTGCGGATGGAGGGCGTGCCCGTCGCTTTCGCCACCCTCTGGACCACCGCGGCGCGCACGGCCTACTCCATGGACCTGATGCGCTATTCGGACGACGCGCCGAAGAACATCATGGACTACCTGTTCGTCGAGCTTCTGAACTGGGGTCGCGACCAGGGCTACACCGCCTTGGAGTTCGGCTCGGCGCCGCTCTCCGGGCTCGAAGACCGCCCGCTGGCGCCGATCATGAGCCGGGTCGGCAACTTGCTCTTCGAGCGCGGCGAGGAGATCTACAATTTCCGCGGCGTGCGCCGGTACAAGGACAAGTACGACCCGACCTGGCACCCGCGCTACATCGCCGGGCCGCACAAGTGGCTGATCCCTCTGCTGATGGCCGACGTGGGCCTGATGTCGTCGGGCGGCGCGATGAACCTCTCCAAGCGCCCGGCGTCCCCGGAATCAGCCCCGGACCTCTCCCAGGCGGCCTAGCCCACTCCCGCGGCGGCGGTGTAGGTTTTCTACATTTCAGCTTGACATCGCGCCTAAAATGTTCTCTATTTGTTCTCGATGACCGATCTCGTTGAAATGGCTGAACGGCACGGCGCCGCCCTGGCGAGGATCGCCAAGGTGGCCGAGCGTCTGGCGATGAAGCACGCCGAGCGCGCCCTGGCCGCCGACGATCCCAAGATCGAGGCCCTCGCCACCGCCGCCTTCCAGAAGGCCACCCGCGTCATGCGCCAGTCCATGGCACTGGAAGCCAGGCTAGCGCGGGATGTCCAACAGGCTGACCGCGACACGATCACCCGCGAAGCCCGCGAGACCATCTTCCAGGTCCACCACCGCCGGTCCCAGATCACCGCCACGACCGAGCGTCTCATCCGGGCCGAGGTCGAAGACCCCGACCATGCCGAAAGCCTCTGCAACGAACTCGACGACCTGCTCGACATCGAAGCCTTCACCGATGGCTTCCTTACCCAGGATCTCGCCACCCAGATCACCCGCCTTTGCAAGGAACTGGGGATCAAAGGCATCGAAGTCCTGGCGATCGTGCCCGACCCTTCTCCCCTTGTGGGAGAAGGTGGCCTGCAAAGCAGGTCGGATGAGGGGTCTCTCAGAACCCTCAACTCAAGCTGAGCCTCCGCTCGCGCCGACAGACCATAGCAACCCCTCATCCGTCAGCTTTCAGCTGCCACCTTCTCCCACAAGGGGAGAAGGGTGATGAAACGCGTCCCTCAGTACGGCTGCCCACCCCGCCCGGTGGTCACGCCGGCCAGGTTCAGCAGGTGCGCCAGCACCACCATCAGCACCGCGGCCGACAGCAGCATGATCATCCGCCAGGGGACCATGCGCGGCCCCTTGTGCGGGTTGGGCGGCCGCGCGCCCAGCCATCCAGCTCCGAGCGTCAGCGCCAAAAGGCCCGCGGAAATCGCCAAAGTCAGGGGAAAATCCATCTGCGACCGCATATCGCAGGCCCGCCGGCCGATGAGAAGCCGCCGCCCTTGGTGGCGGGCGATCCGTCCACAGGGAACCGTCCCCAGCCACTACATCTAGCGTTAGGCTTTCGTTTACACCCCAACCCAGGGTGCTAGCGTTCCCGGGTCCAGGAGGGGCGATTCGATGACGGCCGGGGCGCCTTGGAGCGTCAAAGGTATCGATCCCAAGGCCCGCGAGGTCGCCAAGGAACTTGCCCGTCGTTCCGGCATGACTCTTGGAGAATGGCTTAACCGGGTTATCCTAGAAGATGATCTTCCCGAGGAGATCGCCTCCGAGGATCAATTCGGCGCGCGCTGGCGCCGCCCGGATAGCGAGGCGCCGAAGTCCCTGATGCCGACGCCGCCGATCATCTCGCCGCCGATGGGGGCGCCCTCGCTCGGCGGAAGAACGGACGAACTGGGCCGGATCGCGTTTGCGCTGGACCGGCTGACCGACCGCATCGAGGCCTCCGAAACCCGCACCGGCCTGGCCATCTCCGGCGTCGAGCATTCCGTGCGTCACGCCATGGCCCGCATCGAGACCGCCGAGCGCGAGCACATGGCGGTGGCCACCCGCTTCGACGCCGCCGCCGAGCGGCTGGACGCCGAGCAGATCCGCGCCGCCGAGCGCCTGCGTCAGGTCGAGGAAGAGGCCGGTCCGCGGTCCTCCGAAGCCCTGGCCATGCTTGAGGCCCGGATCAGCCAAAACGAGGCAAAGGGGGCTGAGGGCGCCGATCCGGCCGTGGTGATCGAAGAGGTGGTGGCCAAGCTCGGCCAGCGCCTGGCCGACGCCGAGGGCCGCACGGGCGACGCGCTGGAGAGCTTGCGTGGCTCGCTCGCCGAGCTCGACGAGCGCATGCGCAAGGCCGGCGCGGAGGCCCGTCCCGAATTCGACCGCCGCATGGAAGCCCTGGCCGACGACCTGACCGCCCGCGTCGAGGCCGTCCGCAGCGAGATCGCCGACAAGTTGGCCGCCACCAGCCCGGTCCACGTAGAAGCCCGCCTCGACCGCATGGTCGACGAGGTCGCCGCCGTCGAGCAGCGCTCGGCTCGCGCCATCGAGACCATGGGCCGCGAAGTCCTGACCATGGCCGAGACGCTCAATCGCCGGGTGCGCAGCGCCGAGCAGCGCAGCGCCGAGGCCATCGAGCAGGTCGGCGGCGAGATCGCCCGCATCGCCGGCGCCGTGGAGACCCGGCTGGGCCGCGTCGACCAGCTGCACGCCGAGGCGCTGGAGCGCCTGGGCGCCGAGATCGGCCGCATCACCGAGCGGCTCACCGACCGGATCATCGCCTCTGAGCGCCGCGCGGCGCAGGCTATCGACGACGTCGGCGAGCAGGTGGCCGCGGTCACCGAGCGGATCGAACAGCGGCACGAACGCGCCTCCAGCGACGTGGCCGAACGGCTGCGCCAGAGCGAGGAACGCACGGCCAAGCTGCTGGCCGGCGCCCGCCCGCATCTTGAGGACGACGAACCCTCGGTCTTCGAAGCCGAAACCCTCGACACTCGGGCCCTCGAAGCCGGGAGCTGGGAAACCCAGGCTCTCGAAGCCGAGATCCTGGAAGCTGAAACCTCCGCGCTGGCGGCCCTCGACGACGAGCCCGAGTTCGTCGCCGAGCCGCAGATGGCGGCGCTGGAAGATGCGGCGGAAGCCCCGGCCCTGGCCGCCGAGGCTGAACCCGAGGCCGACGCGCCGTTGCCGGTCGGCGTGTTCGGCGCCGACCTGCTCTCCCGCGCCGAGCCGATGATCCAGCCGGTGCTCGATCCGGCCAACCCGGCGTTCGGCGCCGAGGACTTCGAGGCCGCCGACGGCTTCGTCTCGTTCAGCGACGACGCCGAAGCCTTCGCGCCGCTCGAGGAGCGCCCCGACACAGACGACCACGACCTGGCGGCCGAGTCAGGCCCGCACCGGTTCGACACCGACGCGCCGCCGGCCGAGAAGGAAACCAGCACGCTCTCGACCCGTCAGGTCATCGAACAGGCCCGCGCCACAGCCCGCGCCGCCGCCGCGCCGCGCCCGCCGCAGATTCACGCCGGCGACCGACGTCCGCGCCAGCCCCGCGGCGGCCTGTTCGGCGCGCTCCGGGCCCGCCCCGCGACCACCTGGCAGACCGCCCTGATGGTGGCCGGCGGGGCCGCCTTCCTCAGCGTCGGCGCCGCCGGCGTCGTGCTGATCGAAGGCCCCGGCGTTCCGCGCGAAGAAGCCCAGGAAGCCAGCGCCTACGTCGGCGATCCGCGCGCCGCCCTGGCGCTCTCGCCGCAGTCGGCCACAGCGCTTGCCGCAGACGCCCCCGACACTCAGCCGGTCGCCGCGCCCGCGCCGACCCCTGCGGTCGATCCCGCCGCCGCCGACTTCGTGGCCGTCACCAAGGCGGTGGAGCGCAAGGCGCCCGGCGCGCTCGCCAAGCTGAAGGTCATGGCCGAGGGCGGCAGCGCGCCGGCCCAGACCTATCTCGCCCGGCTCTACGAGACCGGCCACGCCAGCGTCGTGCAGAACTTCACCGAGGCGCGGCGCTGGACCGCGCGCGCCGCCGACGCCGGCGACCCGGCGGCCATGCACAATCTGGCCCTCTACTATTTCCGCGGCGAGGGCGGCCCGCCGGACGCGGCCGCCGCCGCCCAGTGGTTCAAGAAGGCCGCCGAGCACGGGGTGGTGGATTCGCAGTACAATTTGGGCCTGCTCTACCAGTCGGGCTCGGGCGTGCCGCGCGACCTGACCCAGGCCTACAAGTGGTTCCAGATCGCAGCCAACGCCGGCGACAGCGAAGCTCGCGCCAGCGCCATGGACCTGGAAGCCAAGCTGCCCGCCGCCCAGCTCGCCCAGGCCGAGAGCCAGGCCGGCGCCTTCCAGCCGCAGGGCGCCGTCCCGGCCGCCGACGCCATCTCCGTCGGCCCCTCGGTGGTCACCGCCCAGAAGGTCCTGAGCCGGCTCGGCTACTACAAGGGCCGCGTCGATGGCGCGACGACCCGCGACCTCAAGCTTGCGGTAAGCGCCTATCAGCGCGATCAAGGCTTGGCGGCCACCGGGTCGCTCGACCCCGCCACCGTTTCCAGGCTCGCTGTCTTCTCGCGCTGAGTTGCATGAGCCTCCTCTAGCGAGGCGCTGACGCTTGGACATCTACCTGCCCATCGCCGAGGTGTCGGTGAACGCGCCGCTACTGGTCGCGCTGGGCGCCCTGGTGGGTTTCATCTCCGGCCTGTTCGGCATCGGCGGCGGCTTCCTGATGACGCCGGTGCTGGTGTTCCTCGGCATCCCGCCGGCCGTTGCCGTGGCCAGCATGTCGACCCATGTCGCGGCCTCCTCGATGTCGAGCGTGATCTCCTACAGCCGTCGCCGCTCGGTGGACTTCCGGATGGGCGGGGTGCTGGCAGGCGGCGGCGTGGTCGGCGCGGTGGTCGGCGTCGAGATCTTCCGCTGGCTGCGCCTGCTGGGCCAGGCCGACCTGGTCGTGGCGCTGGCGTACCTGATCTTCCTGGGGATCATCGGCGGGCTGATGCTGTGGGAGTCGCTGGGCGCGATCCTGCGCCGCCGCCGCAACGCCCCGCCGCCGCCCCGCAAGGACCGCCGCCCACCCTGGCTCTACGGTCTGCCCCTGAAGCTGCGCTTCCCCAGGTCGCGGCTCTACATCAGCGTCATCCCGCCGATCCTGCTGGGCGCCTTCGTCGGCGTGCTGTCGGCGATCATGGGGGTCGGCGGCGGCTTCGTCCTGGTGCCGGCCATGGTCTACATTCTGCGCATGCCCGCCAGCGTCGTGGTCGGCACCAGCCTGTTCCAGATCATCATCACCACCGCGCTCACCGGCGTGCTGCAGGCGGGCCGCAACCAGACGGTCGACATCGTGCTCGCCGCCCTGCTGCTGGTCGGCGGCGTGCTGGGCGCCCAGCTTGGCGCGCGGGCCTCCACCCGCTTCCGCGCCGAGGAGTTGCGCGCCCTGCTGGCCCTCATCGTGCTGATCGTCGGTCTGCGCATGGGCCTTGGCCTGTTCTTCACGCCGCATGAGCGGTTCGTGCTGATGTCGGGGATCGGCGGCTGATGGCGTCCGCCCATCCCGCGCCGACCCTGGTCCCGCTGCAGGCCGGTGCGGCGCCGGCGATCTCCGCGGCCCTGACCGACGCCACCGTGCGCGTCTCGTCGGACTTTCGCGGCGACAAGATCGTGCTCTACGGCGCCGTCTTCGATCCGCAGGCGCGGCCCAGCGACGTGGTGGTCATCGTCCGCGGGCCGGAGGAGCCGGTGCGGATCGCGCGCAAGAGCCGCGTCGCCGGCGTCTGGATCAACAGCCGCCCGGTGGTGTTCCAGGGCGCGCCGGGCTTCTACATCGCCGCCTCGACGCGGCCGCTCGACGACATCGCCCGCTTCGGCGTGCTGAGGAAGCTGGAGGCCGGCGTCGACCACCTGGAGATCCACGCGCCCGCCGAGCAGCGCAGCGAGACCCGTTACGGCATCCGCGACATGGTGGTCAGCAGCCTGGGCGCCGACTACTTCGACTGGCGCACCGCCGTCATCCGCCTGAAGGAGAAGGCCGGGCTCTACGACACCAACGGCCACGGCGTGCGCTTCGTCGACAAGGGCCTGTTCCGCGCCGAGATCGCCCTGCCGGCCGAGGCGCCCATCGGCCGCTACGAGGTGCGCATCCTGCTGTTCCAGAACGGGCAGCCGGTGTCGGAAAAGGACCGCAGCCTGTTGGTCGAGCAGGTCGGCCTGGAACGCACGCTTTACCTTTGGGCCCATCAAAGGCCATGGTCCTATGGTCTAGCTGCGATGGCCTTCGCGCTGGCGGCCGGTTGGGCGGCCTCGAGCGCGTTTCGGAGAGACTGAATGGTGAGCGACCATCAGAAGTCTGCGGCCCGATACGACTCCACCCCGCCGGCGCTCTGGGCCATCGCCATCGGCTCGCTGGCGCCCTTTCCGATCGCCGCGATCATCTATGGCTGGGGCGCCGCCGATGTGGCCCGCCCGGCGCTGAATGTGATCCTCACCTGGTCGGGCTGTGTGCTGGCGTTCCTCGGCGGCGTGAGATGGGGCCTGGAGAGCGGACGGCCGACGCCGCGGGCCGAGCGCCTGCTGATCTCGGTGATGTCGCCGGTGGCGGCGGTGTCGATCCTGCTGTCGCGCCACAAGATCCCCGACGGCTGGGTGATCGGCGGCTGCATCGGCGCCTTCCTGGTCCAGTGGCTGTTCGACCACCAGGCGCCCGACGTGCCGGCCCGCTATCCGCGCCTGTCCACCGTGCTCACCGCCGGCGCCTGTATCTCCCTGGCCATCTGCCTCGACCAGGCGTTGAAGACCGGCCACGTCTGACGGCGATCGCCCAAGCTCGATCGAGATCGGCAAGGGTCGAGTAATTGGCTATGTTCTTGGTTTGTTCTTGACGTCGCTTGGCCCGTGTGAGAAAATTTTCCGTTGTGGCGGGCTGGGCAAGCTGGAGCGCCGCAGCCTGGATTATCAGCCGCGGGAAAGGGTTAGTTGATGGCGCAGATGCCGAGGGGGGAGCCGCGTTCCATACCTGATCCGGATGGCGAGCTTTATGATGAGATGCTTCGGAGGGAGCGACTGAAAAGGGCGATCGCCGAGGCGAACGTCCAGCCGGGTCTGGATTCCTTTTCTCCGAATCCACCCCCTCCTGGCGTCCCGCTGCCAGCATCCGTGCCGAGAACCCCTCAAGACGCCCTTTTCTGCATAGATCCCTCGGCTGTCTCACCAAATGAACTGGCTGATCGTCGGCGCGCAATCGACCGCGCTTTCTTCATGGCGGCCAATCCGCTGGCGGGAGCGGCATATGGTGTCGCCAGTCTGACGAGCGCCTCGCCGCAGGTCCGAGACCAAGCCCTCGCCGCAGGCGCGGCGCTCGACACCGTCATGATGGGGGCGGCTCCATTTGGCCTGATGGGCCGCAGCCGAACCATGCCACCCCCGCCTGCGGCCAGTCTTATTGGTTGGCCACGGCCGGCAATCAGGTACGGAGATTTGAGTGCCAACGACCAGGCAACCGGCGCGGCCGCGACGCTTACGGCGCCCATGCTCAATACGGGAACCCGAGCAAATCGTAGGCTGACCCCTCCGGGATGGCAGGGCAACGGTAGGACGTACAACGAGGCCAGAGCACATCTGGTGGGACGTCAGCTTGGGGGATCGGGCAATGACAGGGAAAATCTCGTCACGATGACTCAGAATGGCGCCAACACGCCGCAGATGAGAGGCTTCGAGAACAATGTGGCGCGGCGGGTGCGCGCCGGCGAGGTCATCGATTATTCCGCAACGCCGCTCTACGAGGCTGGCGTGCTGCCCCCATCTGCGATGCTGGTCTCGGCGACGGGGTCTCGGCGGCAACCCGCGGCGCAACTGATCCGTAACCCTGCCGCCACTCGCAGATGACGATCGAGCATCTCCTCAAGGCCGTCCCGCCGCCACCTGCGCCGTTCGAGGCGTTCAATGGACCGTGGAAGGCGGTCGAGGCAGAATTGGGGACGGCGCTGCCCCCGGACTACAAGGACTTCGTGCGCCTCTACGGATATGGCTACTTCATGGAGTTCCTCGGGGTCGCCGTCCCGAGATCGCTAAACCCGAATACGCGACTCGAATTTTGCGTGCGGCGCACCTGCGAAATGTTCAATGCGTTCTCCGATCGCGATGAATTTCCATATCCGTTCTGGCCGACTCCCGGCGGGCTTGTGCCGTTCGGCTCGACAGACAATGGCGACGAACTCTTCTGGTTGGCACGCGGCGCGCCTTCGAAATGGAGGGTCGTTGTTTGGGACCGCGGGCTCGGTCGTTTCGAAGTGCTTGACTGTGACGTGACCGATTTCCTCGCGGGGTTGGCGACAGGCAAGATTTTGCCCCAAGAATTCCCAGAAGATCTGCTTCCCTGCGATCAATTCTTTCAATCAGGCGCGAAATACGTGCGTTTTCAGCTTAGTTGGCGGACCACCCCAGGAGGATTTCTAGGCAATCGCTAATCTGCGGAGTCGGCTTGGCTGCGGGGCGCTCATTCAGTCCCCTGCCAGCGACTTCCACCCCACGGCGTGAACCCGGCTCGACCCGACGGCCCCCACGATGGGGACACGCGCGAAGAGTCCGGCGAAAGCCTTGTCCATCACGTTCAGCCCACCGGCGAAGGCGCCGAAGGCCGGCAGGATGATCCGCTCGCCATCGGTGATGAAGCAGCGGCGCCGCACGGAGCCGCGGGTGGCGCGCACGCGGGCGGCGGGGTGCAGGTGGCCCGCGACCTCGCCGGGTTGGAAGCCTGCCTGGGGCTCGTGGCGCAGGGTCAGGCCCAGCAAGGAGAGCTCGTCGGCGGTCTGGCCGGGCAGGGCGCGGGGTCCGTCGGCGTCGTGGTTGCCGACCACCCAGACCAGGGTGCGGCCGCGCGCCAGGTCGCGCAGCCGTTCGGCGTCGTCCGCCGGCAGCCGCTCTTCCGACGATCGGTCGTGGAAGGTGTCGCCCAGCAGGATCACCACCGCCGGGCTCAGGGCCTCGACCTCGGCGGCCAGGCGCTTCAGCGTCTCGCGGGTGTCGTAGGGGGGCAGCATCTGGCCGCGGGCGGCGTAGGAGGAGCCCTTCTCCAGGTGCAGGTCGGTGACGATCAGCGCCCGCTCGGCCGCCAGCCAAAGCGCGCCGGACCGGCGCAGCATCGCCTCGGCGGCGCCTAGCCGAAGGCGCAGCGAGCCGCACGGGCTCGGCGCATGGTCATAGGCGTACGCGACGCTCACTGCAGGGCCTCGGCAATCAGGTCTGCCTCCGCTTCTTTCAGGATCATGGTCTCGCCCGCATGGCCCGGCGAGCGCTCCTTACCGATCTCCAGCAGGATCGGCACGGAAAACGGCGACAGGTGCTCCAGCGGCGAATGCCGGATCTTGCCCTTGATCCGCGCCAGCATCTGCCCCAGCCGCGCCACGTCGATGAGGCCGCTCGCCGCATCCTCCCGCGCGCAGCGGAGCAGCAGGTGGTCCGGCTGGTGGCGGCGCAGCACGTCGTAGATCAGGTCGGTGGAGAAGGTGACTTGCCGCCCCGACTTCTGCTGCTGGCCGGGGAAGCGCCGCTCGATCAGGCCGGAGATGATCGCGGCCCCCTTGAAGGCCCGCTTCATCATGAAACTTTCCGCCAGCCAGGCTTCAAGGTCGTCGCCCAGCATGTCTTCGGCGAACAGCTCCCCGAAATTGATGCCGTCCAGCGGACTGATCGCCCAGACCGCCAGCGCATAGTCGTTGCAGACGAAACCCAGCGGCCCCGCGCCCATCCGCTCCAGCCGCCGCGTCAGCAGCATGGCCAGCGTGGTGTGGGCCAGCCGCCCCTCGAACGGATAGCAGACCAGGAACTGGCGGTGGCCGCGGGCGAAGGTCTCGAGCAACAGCTCTTCTTCCTCCGGGATCAGGGATCGGTCGCGCTGGGCCTCCAGCCATTCGCGCACGTCGCTGGGCAGCACCTGCCAGTGGCTCTGGTCGTACATCAGCTGGCGTACGCGCTTGGCCAGGTAGGTCGACAGCGCGAACTTCGAGCCGCCCCAGGACGGCATCTTCGGGTCGGCGCCGGGCGCGGCCTGGACCAGCACGTCCATGTTGGTCACCCCCACCAGCCGCCAGACCTGGCCCGCGAAGACGAAGGTCTCGCCGGGCTCGAGCATCTCGACCATGCCCTCCTCGATCTCGCCGATCTTGCGGCCGGCCTGGCCCCGGCGGCTGGCGATGCGCACGGCCAGCACGGCCGGCGAGACGATGGCGCCGACGTTCAGCCGATGGCGCTGCGCGGTCTCCGGATTGCGCACGCGCCACAGGCCGTCCTGGCCCTTCACGATCCGGCGGAAGCGGTCGTAGCTCTTCAGCACATAGCCGCCGGTCGAGACGAAATCGACGACCTGCTCGAAGTCCTCCCAGACCAGGTCGCGGTAGGGCCCGGCGGTGCGCACCTCGTCGTAGAGCGTCAGCAGGTCGAAGGGCTCGGAGCAGGCGCAGCCCATCACGTGCTGGGCCAGCACGTCGAGCGCGCCCACGCGCGGCGGATCGCCGTCCAGCTTGTTCTCGGCGATGGCTTCGCGGGCCGCCTGGCACTCCAGCATCTCGAACCTGTTCGCCGGGACGAACAGCGCGCGGGACGGTTCGTCCAGCCGGTGATTGGCGCGGCCGATCCGCTGCACCATCCGCGACGCGCCCTTCGGCGAGGCGAGCTGGATCACCAGGTCCACGTCGCCCCAGTCGATGCCGAGATCGAGCGTCGAGGTGCAAACCACGGCGCGCAGTTCGCCCCGCGCCATCGCCGCCTCGACCTTGCGCCGCTGCTCGGCGGCGAGGCTGCCGTGGTGGAGCGCGATCGGCAGCGCCTCTTCGTTCAGCCGCCAGAGCTCTTGGAACGCGAACTCGGCCTGAAAGCGGGTGTTGACGAACACCAGCGCCGTCTTGGCCTTGGTGATGACGTCATAGACCTCCTGCATGGCGTGCTGGGCGGTGTGGCCCGACCACGGCACGCGGCCTTCCGACAGCAGCATGTCGACGATCGGCGGGGCGCCGGCGGGGCCGCGCACCAGATCTATGGAAGCGTTGCCGCCGCCGTCCGGCCGGTGGTTCGCCATCCAGGCCTTGATCACCTCCGGATCGTCGACGGTGGCGGACAGGCCCACCCGGCGCAGGTTCGGCGCGAAGGTGCCGACGCGGGCAAGATCGAGCGCCAGAAGGTCACCGCGCTTTGACGAATGCAGGGTGTGGATCTCGTCGAGGATCACGCACTCCAGGCTCTCGAAATAGAGCCGCGCACCCTCCCAGGCGCAGAGCAGGGCGAGCTGTTCGGGCGTGGTCAGCAGGATGTCCGGCGGCTTCACCCGCTGGCGCTGGCGACGCGAGATGCCGGTGTCGCCGGTGCGGCTCTCGGCGACGATAGGCAGGCCCATCTGGGCGATCGGGGCGCCGAGGTTGCGCTCCACGTCGACCGCCAGCGCTTTCAGCGGCGAGATGTAGAGGGTGTGCAGATTGCGCGGGGTGTTGGACGGCGGCCGCTCGCTGAGCGTGATCAGGCTGGGCAGGAATCCGGCCAGGGTCTTGCCCCCGCCGGTGGGCGCGATCAGCAGGGCGTGGCGGCCGGCGTTGGCCTGCTCGACCATCGCCAGTTGATGCGCGCGCGGGCTCCAGCCGCGCTGGGCGAACCAGTCGGCGAACCTGGGCGGCAGGAGATCGGCGGGGACCGCGCTATCGGCCATCCTTCGCCTATAGCATGTTCCTGTTATGTTTCGAGAGGCTCGGACTGGCGTGCGCGCGACGCGGCGCCTAAGCTCGGCTGATGCTGAGGACGGTGCTGATCTATGGAGCCTTGCTGGCCGTGGGCGCGGTGGCGCTGCAATGGCTGCAGTTCCAGGCCTGGACGCGTGGCCACGTCGCCGAGGCCTACATCGGCCTGATCGCGGCCGCCTTCCTCGGCCTCGGCGTCTGGGTCGGCGCGCGGCTCTTTCGACAGGCGCCGCAGGCGGGAGACTTCGAGCCGAACCTGCCCGCGCTCGCTGCCCTCGGCATCACCCGCCGCGAGCACGAAGTTCTCCAGCTCGTCGCCTCGGGACGCTCGAACAAGGAGATCGCGCGGCGCCTCAGCGTCTCGCCGCACACGGTCAAGACCCACATCGGCCGGCTCTACGAGAAGCTTGAGGCCGCGCGACGCACCGACGCCGTGCTGCGCGCCCGCGAACTACGGCTGATCCCCTGACCCAACCGGGTGATTTCGCGAAAATCACTCTTTTGGGCGATTGTTCCCGGCGGGCGGCGCGGACTTGCTGGCGGCCTCGATCCAACCTCAGGGACCAGAAGCTATGCTGCGCACCATCCTGATCTTCGGCCTCGCCGCCGGCGTCGTCGTCACCCTGCCGATGGACCTGACGCTCGCCCGCGGCGAGTCCGGCTCGGCCGTCGGCTCCATGCTCTTCGGCTACACGCTGATGCTGCTGGCGCTCAGCCTGATCTTCGTGGGCGTCAAGCGCCACCGCGACCGCGCGCTGGGCGGCGTGATCCGCTTCGTCCCGGCCCTGTTGATGGGCCTGGGCATCAGTGTCGTGGCCGGCGTCATCTACGCCTTGGGCTGGGAGATCACGCTTGCGGCCACCCACTACACCTTCGCCGACAGCTACGCCGCCGCGATGGTCGAGGCCGCCCGCGCCAAGGGCGGTTCGCCCGCGGCCATCGCCCACGCCGTCCAGGCGGCCAATGCGTTCAAGGTCCAGTACGCCAATCCGCTCTACCGTTTCCCGATGACCTTCGTGGAGATCTTCCCGGTGGGCGTGCTGATCTCGCTGATCGCCGCGGGTCTGCTGCGCAACAGCCGCTTCCTGCCCGCGCGCGCAGCCTGATTGTCAGGCTCTGGCCGGGTTCTCCAGCCGGGTGGCCCAATAGTCGGCGTCGAAGGCCGCGTCACCTGAGAGATGCCGCCACAGCTTCACGCGGTTGAGGAACTCTAGCCGCCCGGTGTCCTGCTCGAACCAGGGCTCCGGTGTCATCAGGATGCTCTCGACGGTTTCCGGCAGGTGGCTCTTCACGAAGAAGATCGGCCGCTCGGCCGGCGCCTCCGGCAGGGTCGCCATGTTCCAGCGCCGGACCTGCGGCTGCGAGGGGTTCATGCGGATCTTGAACATGGTCCGGGTGCGGTCGGCGTGGTTCACCCCGCCGCCGTGCCAGATGCCGTTGTGCAGGAAAAGCAGCGTGCCCGCCTCGCAGACCATGTGCTGCTGGCCGGCGATGTTCTGATAGCGGCCGAGCGCGATCTCGCTGACCTTGCGCAGGTGGGTGCCGGGGATGAACCGGGTGCCGCCCATCGGTCGGGTCACGGCGTGCGGGTAGTACATGATCTGCAGGTCGAAGCCGGCCTGCGGGTCGATGGTCGAGTCCTGGTGGGTGTGCTGCGAGACGTTCTCGCCGCCGCCCGCCTCGTAGTAGGCCGGCGGGAAGGTCACGTGCAGGAAGTGGTGATCGAACACCGGCGCGGGTCCGACCAGGCTCTGGATGGCGCCGGCCACCAGCGGCAGGTTCAGCAGCCGATCGATCGCCGAGCCTTGCGCATAGGCGGCGCTCAGCGGCACGCCGGGGGGAACCTCCGGGATGCCCGAGGCGGCCAGCAGGCGGCCATAGGTCTGGCGCATCTTGGCGCCGGGCTCCGGTGGCTCACCGGCCTCGGTCAGGAACTGGGCGTTGATCTCCGCGGGTACGACGCCGTCGAAGCGTAGGAAGCCGCGGGCGACGAAGCGCGCCATGTCCAACGAGTCGAGAAGGGGCAGGGCGGTCATGCGGGCGTCTCCACCAGCTTCTCGAAGAAGAACTCGTATTTCAAATATGCCAGGTCGAATTCGTCGCCGCGCGAATGCGGCAGGATCTGCGAGGCCTGGATCAGCCGCCAGCCGTCCTTCAGCGCCTCGACCCCGGTGCGATAGGGCGCCTCGTCGTTGTCACCGGCCATCGGCCGCGTCTCGCCGGTCCCGTCATAGACCGCCCAGGCGACCGTCGGCGCATCGAGCGCCGAGTTGGCCAGGTAGAGAACCAGCACCTTCTGGCGCATTGGAATGTCAGATCCCCGCCCTAACCGCTTACGGCGTCCGTTCTAGGCGGCTTGCCGTCACCCAATCCATAGTAGATTAGGCGCCGCGCGATCCTGTCGGCCAAAAGCAAAACCCCGGCCGCGGGGCCGGGGCTCGCCGTCTCGGGCTGACCGTGATCAGGCCGTGGCCGCCCTGCGCCGACGCCGCAACGCCGCGCCGAGCCCGCCGAAGCCGAGCAGCATCATGCTCCAGGTTGTCGGTTCCGGAACCCCGCCGATCTTGATGTCGGAGATCCAGGTGCCCCAGCGAGAGAAGCTGGTGTCGGGATTGGGCAGATAGCCCAGGGCGTATTCGCCCACCGCCCAGAAGCTGCTCGGATCGTTGGGGTCGACGGTGATCTGGGCGTAGTCGCCCCAGCGCTGGCGGCCGGCGGGGTCGGCGCTGGCAATGCTGCCGTTGTGGTAGTTGTCGATCGGACTGACGTGCAGCAGGATCGGTTTGCCGATGGCGACGATCGCCCCATTCCCTCCGCTTACCGGATTGAACTCCTGCGCCAGGAACGAGATGTTCTTGTCGGAGCCGGATTCATTGTAGGCGAAGACCACCTGGCCCTTGTTGTTGATGGTGATCGAGCCCTGGTAGAAATCGTTCACGCCGTCGCCGATGGTCCCCTTCTGGATCACGGTATTGGTGGCCGCGTCGATCACGTAGTATTCGAGCACTGAGTGGTCGCCGCCGACCGGCGTGATGGTGTGCACGGAATAGATCTTGCCCTTGAACTCCCACACCGCGCTGGAGAACCGGTCGTCGAGGGCGTCGATCGCGTGTGAGCCGTCCGGCTGGCCGGCCAATCCGGGCTGCTGGTAGGGCGTGCCGTCGACATAGGTGGGGGCCGTCTGGGTCGACCCGGGCCCGCCCGGATTGGTGATCGAATAGGTCACCGGACCGTAGTTAAAGATGCTGATCGCCTGGACCCGCCCGGCGTCGTTGCCGCTCACCTGGTTGACACCCTGGATGGCGAACCCCGCGTCGGCCGTGAACAGCGGCGTGTCGAACTGCTTTAGGCTGGCGACCGTCGGGCCGCCGGCCGCGAAGATATTGTTGCGGCTGATCACGTTGAGGGTCGTGCCGCACAGCGAAATCCCCGAATTCGGGAAGCATTGGTCCGATTGCGTGAAGTTGTTGGTGCCGATGTAGATGGCCTTCTTGTCGATCGCCAAGGTGGGATAGTCGGCCACTCCGGTCCCGGCTCCGTCTTTGAAGCCCTTGAAGGAGACGGACTTCCAGCTGCCGGTGGCGTCTGAGGTGTCTGAAACCGCGATCTGGATATCTTCCACGCTGGCGCCAAAGGATTCGGCGACCCAGCGGTCGGACTGCTTGTCGAAGAGGATGCGAGTGTCGCCGTTGGAAAAGTTCAGCGGGTCATTAGAGGCCGGCTGCCCAGCCTCGGCCCAGAAATTCC
>JBBQTP010000018.1:0-40433 GCA_038213205.1 Caulobacterales bacterium | reverse complement strand
CCTGTCCGCCGGGCCGCTCGGCATCATGCAGGCCTGCCTTGACGTGGTCCTGCCCTACGTCCGCGAGCGCAAGCAGTTCGGCAAGCCCATCGGCTCGTTCCAGCTGATGCAGGGCAAAATCGCCGACATGTACGTGGCCCTCAACGCGGCGCGGGCCTACGTCTACGCGGTGGCCAAGGCCTGTGACGCGGGCATGACCACGCGGTTCGACGCCGCGGGGGCGATCCTGATGGCCTCGGAGAATGCGGTGCGAGTGTCGCTGGAGGCTGTCCAGGCGCTCGGCGGCGCGGGCTACACCAAGGACTATCCGGTGGAGCGCCTGGTCCGTGACGCCAAGCTGTACGACATTGGCGCCGGCACCAACGAGATCCGCCGCTTCCTGATCGGCCGGGAGCTGATCGGGGGATGAGGAGCCTGGCGGCCCCCATTTCGGCCTTTTGGGCTGCCGCCGCGGCCCTGACCGCTCTGGCCGGATGCCAGACGGCACCGCCGCGCGCGCCGTCCTGTCCGGCCGGCCAGATCTCCCAGCAGACCGCCCAGCTCTACTTCGGCGGCATGTTCGGTCCGGCCTCGAAGATCAGCGCGACCCAGTTCCGCAAATACGTCGACGAGGAGCTGACCCCGCGCTTCCCCGACGGCCTGACCGTGCTCGACGGCGGCCGCCAATGGCGCGGCGAGGAGAACAAGGCGATCCGCGAGGCCGCCAAGGTGGTGCTGATCGTCCTGCCGAAGACCCACGCCGCCCGGTCGCGGATCGATGCGGCCCGCAGCGCCTACTGGTCCCGCTTCCACCAGGACGCGGTGATCGAGGTCATGCCGCCGGCCTGCGTCGCGCTCTAGAAGGCCGTCAGCTGCCCGGGTGGTAGCGCCGCTCGACGTGGCCGTTCAACTGGTCCGGATAGAAGTAGACCTCGCGCAGATCGCCGGTCGAGTAGCGCACCGCCTGGTCGCCGAAGTGCTTCGAGGCCGGGTCGCCGCTCTCGCCACCGGCGGTGACCGCGCGAGCGTGCACCCGCTCGCCGAACTCCACCGCGGCGATGAAGCTGTTGCCGTTGGAGCCGTAGTACTTCCTCGTCCCCGGATAACGCTTGGCCCCGAAGGACGCCAGCGAACCCCATTGGGCGGACGCGAAGGGCACCGGGATCGAGGGGCCCGCGTCGTCGAAATGCGGGGTGATGTCGTCGGTGATCCGCTGGAAGCGGTTGATGTCGCCCCATTTCGTCTTCCAGGTCCCGAAGTCCTGGTTCAGCCGGTCGACCGCCTCGGCCAGGGCGTCCAGCTTCTGAGCCGGCGTCGCGTGGGTGGCCATGTAGTCGTAGGGGCTGTCGTCGTCCTCCTTGGCGGCCGGGGCGACCTTGGCCCACAGCGCCTCGCCCCAGAATACCGCCAACGAGGTCGGCACCGAGGTCGCCGACCAGCGGTCGTCCCAGGCGCGCAGCGGCTCGATCGGTTCACGCAGTTTCGCCTTCAGCGGATCGCCGGCCGGGGCGGCGTCGTAGGCCGCCACCAGCCCCGGCACCAGCCGCGCGAAGGCCGGCAGGTAGGGATCGTAGGCCGCCTGGATCAGGGTCGGGATGGTGAAGTCCTTGCGCGCGCTCAGCACCCGCAGGGCATGCGGCGTCCGCGGGTTCTCGCCAGCCTGGTCCATGTAGCGCGGAAAGTCGCTCGCCTTAAGGCTGCCGGGCCCCGCGGCCGACCAGGGCGCGTCGTTGGAATTGTACAGCCAGCCGCTGGCCGGGCTCACCACGTGCGGCGTTTCGGCGAAGGAAACCAAGCCCTTCCAGTCCGTGGCCGGATCAGAGCCGTCCACGGGCTTGGTATAGTCGAAGCGATTGTCGCGCCTCGGCATGAACTGCGGCAGCAGCAGCGCGGTCTCGCCCTTGGAGTCGGCGAAGACCGTGTTGTTCGATGAATTGGCGGCCAGTTCGGCGACCTTCAGGAACGAGGCGAGGTCGGTGGTCTTGGTGCGGCCGAACGACTGCTCCAGCGCCTCGATCGGCTTGAACATCAGGGCCATGGCGATCCACTTGTCGCCCTCAGCCCGGACGATCGGGCCGTGGTGGGTGCGGTAGGTGGTGAAGTGGGCCGGATGGCCGCCGTCGCCACGGTAGGGGACGGTGATGGTCGTCACGGTCACGGGCCGAAGCTCGGATCCGTATTTGTAGAACAGCTTGCCGTCCTGCTTGACGATGGTCTCGGCGAACTCGTCGACCGTGTCGGCGCCGGTAGAGGTGTGCATCCAGCCCGCGTGGGCGTTGAACCCCTGGTAAATGAAGAATTGGCCCCAGGTGGACGCGCCATAGGCGTTCAGCCCCTGGTCGCTGGTCACCTGCTGCTCCGAGCGGAAGAAGAAGGAGGTGTGCGGGTTGATGAACAGCATCGCGTGGCCGTCCTTGGTCACCGACGGGCCGACCGCCAGCCCGTTGGAACCCGACGGCTCCTTGAAAGCCAGGGCCTCAGCTTCCGACAGACCCGCCGCCTGCTTGCCGCCATAGAAGGCCTCCAGCTTGTCCAGCGGCGCGCGCTCGATATCGGGACCAATGCTGCCTTCGGTGAAGGAGAGCGCCATCCAGGGCTCGAAGCGTCTGATGACCTTCGGCGTCACCTTCAGATGGGTCGCTAGATAGTAGTTCAGCCCGTCGGCCCAGGCGTTCATCAGGGCCTTCAGATAGGCCGGGCTGGCGACGTATTTCGCTTTCAGATCCATCGGATCGATCACCAGCTTGGCGCGCAGGTCCTGCCAGATCGCCGCCTGTCCTTCGGCCTCGGCGGTGCGGCCGAGCGTGGTGATGTAGTTGGTCTCCACCCGGTTGAAGTCGTCTTCGGCCTGGGCGTAGATCATCCCGAACACGGCGTCGGCGTCGCTCTTGCCGTGGATGTGGGCGATGCCCCAGTCGTCGCGCGTGATGGTCACGCGGGCGGCCTCGGCCTTCCACAGCGGTAGGTCGCTGGCCGAGGCGGATGACGCCGCCAGAACACTGGTAAGGATCAAGGCGTTGAGAATTCGCATGCGTCCGGACTACCTGTCGGGCCGCCGTCCGTCTAGGCGCCGGGCCGGATCGCCTCCGCCGTAGAGGCGTCGGCCGGGAAAAAGGTCTCCAGCGACAGCTCCGACAGCGTGATGTCCACCGCCGCTCCGAACACGGTGGTGGTCGACAGGAACGACAGCAGCCGCTCGCCCAGTAGCAGCTGGAACGGCACGGCCACGCCGCCGAAGTCCTCCGGCCGCCGGTCCGGCGCGGGCGGGACCGGGTAGGTCTCGATCTCGGCCAGTAGCGCGACCAGCCCCGGATCGGCGGTCAGGGAGACCTGGCGGCGCAGGCGCTCATGCAGGTGCGCCCGCCATTCGGCGAAATTGGCGATCCGCGGCGCTAGACCCTCGGGGTGCAGCGCCAGGCGCATGACATTGACCTGGCCTGCGAGCAGATGCGCGGCCGCGCCTTCCATCAGCGGCGGCACTGCGCTGTTGGCGGCCACCAGATTCCACCGCAGATCGATGACCAGGGCCGGGTAGGGCTCATGGCCCTTGAGGATCAGGTCGATGGCCCGGCGCGCGGCGGTCAGCGCCGGATCGTCCAGGGCGCGCTCGACGAACACCGGCGCGAAGCCCGCGGCCATCAGCAGCACATTGCGCTCGCGCAGCGGCACCTCGAGCTGTTCGGCCAGCAGCATGACCATGTCGCGGCTGGGCTGGGCGCGGCCGGTTTCCAGGAAGCTGAGGTGGCGGGTGGAGATCTCGGCGTCGAGGGCGAGGTCGAGCTGGCTCAGGCGGCGGCGCTGGCGCCATTCGCGCAGGTGGTCGCCGACGGATTTCAGGGTGGCGGGCATGGCGTGACCCTAACGCGGCCTGGGAATACCCTCCATGACCTGAGAGGTAATGGGCGCAAGGCGAAGGGCCGCCGGATTGCTCCGACGGCCCCCACCGGGCGGCGCGCCCGACAAGCCTGTTACAGCCTCTCCAGAGCCGCGCGCGGCTGCCGCGGTGTAGCTCGCTAACGGCGGACCGAGGCCGCGCCGTCCGCCGAGGTGGTGGCGGAGGCGTGCGGCGGATTGCTGGCCGAGGCCGAGGCGGAGCCCGACCCCTGGGCCGAACCGCCGGCCTTGGCGGGCTTGGTCTGGGCCTGGCCGGAGCCGGCGGCCTCAGTGTTGGCCGCGACGCCCTGATCGGCCGCGTTGGCGGCCTGCTGCTGGGCCTGGCTCGCAACGCCACCGGCGGTTTGCGTCGCGCCGTACGCCGTCGTCTGGGCGGAAGCGACCGCGCCGGTCGCCGCGCCCTTCGCCTGGGCAGCGGCTGAGGTCGCGGTTCCCTTGGCCTGGGCGGCGGCGTCGCGGGCCTTGTGGCGGACGCTCATGGTGGTGTCGCGCACGGGGCCGGTCAGTGATCCGGGATCGGCGCCGAAGGCGCCGGACGCACCGCCCGCGCCAGTCAGTCCGCCGGCGAGGCCGCCGGGACCGCCCAGGCCGCCGGAGAGGCCGCCGGTCAATCCTCCTTGGCCGCCGAGCAGTTGGGCGTCTGCCGCGCCGGCGAAGGCGAAGGCGAAGCTCGAGGCCAGGGCGGCGGCGATAAGGGTCATACGCATGGAAGATCTCCTGTCGTTTGCGAACTTGCGACAGGTCCAACGACCGGGGTTTGGCGATTCATCCCGCGGCGGGCGATTTTTCTTGTTTGACGCCCATCGCCGCCGGATCGGCGCGCAGCTCCGCACCGACCAGGCCGCGGCCATAGATCGCGTCGGGGCCGGGCGCGCCCAGGTCGACAGCCTCGCGCCCCAGCACCTCGACAGCCTGGGCGGCGGTGGCGCCGGTCGCAAGTCGCGCCAGCCGCCCGGCGACAATCGGCGCGGCGAAGGAGGTGCCGCGCACGCTGACATAGCCTCCACCAAGGCCCGCGGCGGCCATCTCGGCGCCCGGGGCGGCGAAGTCGACGTGGGTCCCACGGCCAGCTTCGGGCAGCACGCGGCGGCCGGCGTCCACCCCGGTGACCGCCACCACGCCGGGATAGGCGGCGGGATAGAGCGGCGCGGCGGCTGGACCGTCATTGCCAACCGCGGCGACCACCAGATGCCCGCGCGCGATCAGCGCCTGGACGGTCGCGGCCAGCAGCAGATTGGGGGGCCCCACCAGGCTGATGTTGATCACCGGCGTCTTCTGTTCGGCGAGCCAGGCCAGTCCGCGGGCGACCGCCTGCGCCGAGCCTCCCGCCGCGGTCGGCCCATAGACATCGGCCACATAGAGCCTCGCGCCGTTCGCCGCGCCGTGAAACGGCCCCGCGCCGCCCACGATCAGCGACGCTACCGCCGTGGCGTGGGCGCTGGTCGCCGCGCCGCCGGGCGCGAAGGCCCGCTGTACGATCTGGGCGCGGGCGAGCGCCGGGCGGCTGGCCGCCACCGAGCCGTCGACCAGACCGATCCGCAGGCCGCGCGCGTCGGGCGATGCGCGGGGGGCCAAAGCGCCCACGGCCGGTCCGCCGATGCCGCCCGCCTCCTGATAGAGGTGATTGAAGTCATACTGCCCGGCGGGATCCAGGGCGCGCAGCTGGCGCACCGATTCGACGGTGGAACGGCCCTTCGGCAGCCCGAGCACATAGGTCTTCAGGCCGAGCGCGCCCAGGTCCTCCTGCGAGCGCACGCTGAACCCCGCCTGGCGCAGTCGCGCGAGCGCGGCCGGGTCGGGCGCCACCGCCAGCACCTCGCCGCGAACCACGGGCTGGCCGCGGTCGTCGGCTTCGACGAGATCGGAATGCCCGCGCAGCAACTGCTCGGCGGTCAGCCGGCGCACCTGGTCGAGCGGCGCCTGGGCAAGTTCGCCAGCCAGGGCCTCGACCTGCGGCACGACATTGGTCCTGCGCAGCGGCGCGGTCGCGTGGGGAAGGTCGCGCGCGCCCGGGTGGCCCGGCAGGGCGCCTGGAAGCCCGCCCGGCAGCCCGCCGCCCGGCAAACCGGGCAGTCCGCCGCCGACAAGCTGGGCCGCCGCGGGCGCGGCGAACCCCAGGGCGGCGGCCAGCGCCAGCGCCGTCAACAGGTCGCGGAGGTGATGATTGCCGGTCATGCCAGGGAACAAACGCTTTCAGGCGTCACTGTGGTTGCAGGTTTTCTCAGGTGTCGCGGATGTAACGCGCCGGCCCGGGCGTTTGATCCGCAAGAACGCCGGTAAGTCTTGAACGGCCTTGAGCGTGAGCTCGTCGGGGGGCTGCCGCGTCTGCGAAGGGTTGCGCGCGCCCTGGCGCATGCGCCGGCCGATGCCGACGATCTGGTGCAGCTGACGGTGGAGCGGGCGCTGACCCGCCGCGATCAGTGGCGCGCCGGGACCCGCCTCGACAGTTGGATGTTTCGCATCATGAAGAACGCCTGGATCGACGAAACCCGCGCCCGGACCCGCCAGGGCGGCCTGTTCGCCCCGGCCGAAGCGGGCGAGCGCGTCGGCGACGACGGGGCCGCCGCCATGGAGGCCCGCCTGGCTGCGGCCGAGGTGGAGCGCGCCATGGCCCGGCTGCCCGACGAGCAGCGGCTGGCCGTGGCCCTGGTGCTCGTCGAAGGCCTTTCCTACCAGGAGGCGGCCGAGGTGTTGGAAATTCCGGCCGGGACGCTCACCAGCCGTCTGGTCCGCGGCCGCACGGCGCTGATGGCCGATCTGGCGGAGGTCCGGCCATGACCGCTGAAGACCGGTTGATCGCCTATCTGGACGGCGAGCTGTCGCCCGCGGAGCACGTCGCCTTCGAGGCAGAGCTGGCCGCCGATCCGGCGCTGGCCGCCCAGGTCGACCTGCATCAGGCCCTGGCCGCCCGGGTGGCTACAGCCTACGCGCCGGTCCTCGACGAGCCGGTGCCGCCAAGGCTGGTGGCGATCGCCAGCGCGGCGAACGCGCGCGGGGGCTCGTGGACGTCCCTGCCGAGATGGGCGGCCATGGCGGCCTGTCTGGTGGTGGGCGTCGTGGCCGGGCGGGCGTTTTGGCCGCAAAGCGCGCCGCTGGCGATGCACGGCCAGGCGCTGGTGGCGCAGGGTGGGCTGGAACAGGCGCTGAGCCGTCAACTCGCCTCGGACCCCGGCGCGATCCGGGTGGGCCTCAGCTTCCGGGCCCGAGACGGCCGCTACTGCCGCACCTTCCGTAGCCAGGGCGACCATCTGGCCGGTTTGGCCTGCCGCGGCGACGGGCGCTGGGTGGCCGAAACCACCGCGGCCTGGCACGCCCAGGCCCAGCCGGATTACCGCACCGCCGCCAGCGCGACGCCGCCCGCCGTCCTCGCAGCGATCGACGCCATGATCGCCGGCGACGCTCTGGACGCCGGGGGCGAACGCGCGGCGCGAGATCGCGGCTGGAAGCCCTGACCGCGGGAAACCCCAGAAATGCGAAAGGCCGCCCTGTCGCCAGGACGGCCTTTCCATAGTCGGACCGCATAGCGGTACGCGACCCTAACCTAATCAGAGGCTTAGGCGCGGACCCCGCAAGCGGAGGTCCAGGTCACGGTCACCGGGCTACGGTTTTCACTATGAGACACTGGATCACCTCCTTTCAGTTGCTGAGCAAGGACCCTCAATATGGGTCGCTTCGGCGCGTCGCGCAAACGCCTGAATGATGCCGATCAGCCGGGCGGGCCGATCGGGGGTTTCAGCGCTGTCTGTTCGATCAGGTTGAGCCGGCGGCGCAGCGCCTGGACAGGACGGTCGAGCTTGTCGAGGGCCTCCATCATCGCCCGGTAGCCCTCGGCGACGGCCGGCGTGAAGGCGCTGAAGTCGCGGATTTCCACCTTTGCCGTATCCGGCAGCACCAGCAGGTCGGTGGCCTCGCGAGCCGCCGCTAGGTCGCGCGAGGTCGAAACCGTGGCCGCCCGCATCAGCAGCGAGACGATCGGAGGGCCCTTGCGCCACTGGCCCGACCAGATCCAGCGCCAGACTGAGGCCGGCCGCGCCACGTCGTCGGCGGTGATGCTGCGCCCGCCGGTCACGTCGACGCCGACGATCGGCCCCAGCTGGGTCATCCGCATCACGTCGGCCGGGAAGTTCTTCATCACCGCGCCGTCGACCAGCACATTGTTGTCGTCGGTGGCGGGCGGCAGGATGCCGGGCAGCGAGATCGTGGCCCGGAGCGCCTTTTTGAGCAGGCCTCGGCGATGCATCTGATAGGCGCCGGTGGTCAGGTTCGACGACAGGCAGAAGAACGGCAGCCACAGGTCGGCGATCTCGACCTCGCCGAAGTGATGCGCCAGCCGCTCGTTGACCTTGATCCCGTTGGTCATGGCCAGCAGCGGGATGGCGATGTCGTCCAGCGGGCTGGTGTCGACGAAGGCCTCGCGGATGCGCCGCTCCATCTCCGGCTCGTCCCATCCCATGGCGACGCCGGCGGCGATGATCGCGCCCATCGAAACGCCGCCGACGAAGTCGATCGGTACGTCTCGGGACCTGAGCGCCTGCACAGCGCCCACGTGGGCATAGGCGCGCGCCCCGCCGCCGGACAGCACCAAACCCACCGACTGGCCGGTCAGGATGCGGGCGATCCGCTGGATGTCGGGCAGGGCGTCGCGGCGCACGTGGAACAGCCGCGCCGGGTTGGCGGCGTCCATCCAGGCCTCCGAGCCTTCGGGACGGGCGATGTCGGGCGGCTGCAGCAGGATCAGGTCGACGAGGTTCTGCGCCTGCAACGGGGTCGGGGCGGCGGGTGCTGGGTCGGGCTTCGGCGGCTTGCGGTCGCCGCGGCCGACGCGGAACAGCCGGTCCACCTGGCGGGCCACCACTTGGCGCCAGCCGCCGTCGTCGCTCTCGGCCACGTAGAGCACGAAGTCGTGGGCCTTCTCGACGTCGGAGAACCACTCGGTCGGCGCGCTCTGCGCCTCGGCGCCGATGGTGGTCACGGTGTAGTCCAGCTTGGCGATCTCGGCGGCGATCCTGTCGACCAGGGGGCGCAGCGATCCGCACTGGCCGAGTGGCACGAAGCCGAACACCGAGGGCTCGCCGGTGCTGCCGCGCATCACCGCCTGGCGGCTGCGCATCATCATCAGCCGGGCGAGCTCGATCATCACGTCCGGCTCGGCCTCGCAGGCCTCGAAAAACACATCTCGCGGGACAGCGATGATCTCGCTGTCCCGCAGCGCCACCACGTCGGCGGAGTGCGGCGCGTCGGCGATCAACGACATCTCCCCGGCCGGCTGGCCGGGGCGGATCACGCCGAGGAACTGGATCTCGTGGCCCTGTTCGCGGCGGAAGGCGCCCAGGCGCCCAACGTGCAGGAAGTAGAGCTGGTCGGAGCGGTCTCCGGCGGCGAACAGAGTCTGGCCGCCGGGCAGGGAGAACCAAATGGCCTCGTCCTGGACACGCTGTTGCCCGAACAGGCGCGCCAGCGCGGAGTCTTCGGGAATGGCTGGAAGGCGGCCCACGACGCAGGAGCCTAGACTGCCCACAGAGTCGCGGCTACGGCGCACAGCGAAGCTTTTGGACCCCCTGGTCAAGTCGCGGAACGCGCCCTAATCCAGGGTCATGGCGCTGCATATGATCAAGCTCTGCGTTGGCTGCGACACCGTCGAGGAACTGCTCGACTGGCGCGCTGCGCATGACGACCCCGACGGCCACTGGATCATGCGCACACGCCAGACCCCGAAGCGCGCGGCGGAAATGGTCGACGGCGGCTCGCTCTACCGCGTCTTCAAGGGTGTGATCCTCTGCCGCCAGGCGATCTCCGCGGTGACCACGGTGGGCGAGGGGATCACCGCGCGCTGTGAGGTGACTCTGGATCCGGAGACCCTGCGGGTCGCGCCGACGCCGCGGCGAGCCTTCCAAGGCTGGCGCTATCTGGAGCCCAAGGACGCGCCACCCGACCTGCCGAACGACGCGTTTGGCGATATTCCGACTTCGCTGGCCCGCCAGCTGCGCGAAGTGGGCGCCTGGTAGAGCCCTCGATCCGCAACCTTAGCCGAACGTGCGTTGCGCGAGTCCCCCCGGCGCGCTCACCTAGGACCAAGTGAGTCGGCCCCCGCCGGCTCGTGCAGGGAGCTATCGTGTCATGCCGCAGGCCAGCGTCATCGTGGTCGGCAATGAGAAGGGCGGGGCGGGCAAGTCCACCATCGCCATCCATACCGCCACCGCCCTGCTGCATGCCGAAGCGCGGGTTGCCGTCCTCGACCTCGACCTGCGCCAGCAGTCGACGGCGCACTTCTTCGCCAACCGCGCCGCGTGGCTGGCCGCCAATGCCGTCACAGCGCCGATGCCGATCGCCAGCCGCCTGGGGGACGGGCTCTCCACCCTGACGGAGGCCGAGGTGCTGGCCCGCTTCGAGGACGCCTTCGGACAGGCCAGCCAGGACGCCGACTTCGTCATCATCGACACCCCCGGAAGCGACACGGCGATCAGCCGGGTGGCCCACGGCCTGGCCGACGTGATCGTCACCCCGATGAACGACAGCTTCGTCGACTTCGACATGCTGGGCGTGGTCGATCCGGTGACACTCGAGCTCACCCGCCACAGCCTCTATTCCGAGACCGTCTGGAACTGCCGCAAGGTGCGTGCCGCCAAGGACCGCAAGATGATCGACTGGGTGGTGCTGCGGAACCGCCTCGCCCCCACCGAAGCGCGCAACCGCAAGCGCCTGGAAGAGCGGATCGAGGCGCTGTCCCGCAAGGTCGGCTTCCGCATCGGGCCCGGCCTGCGCGACCGGGTGATCTATCGCGAGCTGTTCCCCTTCGGCTTGACGGTGGCGGACCTGTCGCCGTCCATCCGCCCGGTGGCCATGTCGCTGCAGCACGTGGCCGCGCGCCAGGAACTGCGCGCCCTGATGACCGCGCTCGGCCTCTCGGGCTTCTCCGACGGCGAGCAGATCGCGGCGGAATAGGGCCCCGCGCCATGCCCTTCTTGGCCCTGGGCGCGGTGGCGCTGCTGCTCGTCGTGTGGTTCTCCAACGGCAAGCCGATCTTCCAGCATCGCGAATGGCGGCTGACCTCGGCAGGGTTCGCCATCGCCGCCTTTGCCGCGGCCGCCTACGTCGCCCTGCGCGAAGCCTGGCTCCCGGCTTTGGTGCTGGTGATCCTCGGCCTCTGGCTCGCGGTCTCGGCGCGGCGTCCCGGCGCGGCGGCGCCGCGGCCACAGCCGTCCGTCAGGATGAGCCTGGACGACGCCCGTTCGGTCTTGGGCGTGGAGGAGGGCGCGACGCCCGCCCAGATCAAAGCTGCCTACACCCGCCTAATGCGCATGGCCCATCCCGACAAGGGCGGCACCGCGGGGCTGGCGGCCCAGCTCAACGCAGCTCGCGAGAGGCTACTGGAAGGTTAGGCTAACGCCGACTAGTCAGGCCGGCGCGATGACCATGCAGGCTAGGCGCTTGGACTTCATCGCTCGGCAGGCGTCCTTGGCGTCGGTCTCGGCCAGGCCGGAGAACACCGCCTTGTACTTGCGGCCTTCCTTCTCCGCCGCGCCGCGGGCGCCGTCGAAGTGGTCGGCGAACTTCTTTTCGACCATGGCGATCTGGCGGTGAGCGTCGATCTTGGAGCGGAACTCGCCGACCTGCACGCCCCACCTGGCCTTGCCGCCACGCTTGGCGACTTCGATCTTGCCGGCCTTGGCGGCGGGCGCCTGGGTGAGTTCGATCTTCAGGGAGGCCTGCTCGCCGTCGCCCTGTTCGGTGGGCGGACGCACCACGGGGCCATTCAGCTCGGTGGGCTCGAACATGTTCTGGGCGACGACGATCTTCTCGCCGTTCGCGCGGCGACGCATCACGTCGAAGCCGGTGAGCAGCAGGTCTTCGGCGTTCTGGTCGCGTTGCGCGGTGGTGGGGCCGCCCATGACCACGGCGATCAGCCGGCGGTTCTCACGCACGGCCGAGACCGCGAGGTTGAAGCCCGAGGCGTTGCTGAAGCCGGTCTTCAGCCCGTCGACGCCCTGCATGCGGCCCAGCAGGTGATTGTGGTTGGCCACCGTGCGGCCGCGGAACGTGAACTCTTCGAGGCTGAAGTAGTGATAATACTGCGGGTAATCCCGCATGGCGGCCCGCGACAGGATCGCGATGTCCCGCGCCGTGGTCAGGTTGCGGCTGTCGGGCAAGCCATTGGCGTTGACGAAATGGGTGTTCTGCATGCCCAGTTCCTGGGCGCGGAGCGTCATAAGGGCGGCGAAGCGGCTTTCCGTGCCGCCCAGCTTTTCGGACATGGCCACCGCGGCGTCATTGGCCGAGAGCGTGGTCATCGCCTCAATGGCTTCGTTCACCGAGACCGAGTCGCCGGCGCGGACGCCCAGCTTGGTCGGTGACTGCGCCGCGGCGTGCGGCGAGAACACCACCCGATCGTCCAGGTGCAGCTTGCCCGCCGCCAGCGCCTCGTAGGTGAGGTAGAGCGTCATCACCTTGGTGATCGACGCCGGATAGCGCGGGCTGTCGGCGTGCTTGGCGTAAAGGATCTCGCCGGTCTTCGCGTCGACCACGATGGCCGCGTACTTGGTCTGCGAGGCGGCCAGCAGATTCTGGAAGTACGGAATCTGCGCGCTCGCCGGCGTTGCGACGGAGCCAAGGGCGGTAACGGCGGCCAGACCTAACGCTAGGAACAGGCGGCGGGCGTGCGTGGCGATCATGCTTCGTCCGTCGAATCAGAGGTTTGCGCCGACCACGGGTCGACCAAGAATCTTGCGAATATGACAGCCAGACCCTTGCATGAGAGTAAACAGGAGTTGAACGGGCGCATTTGTCGCGCGGGCTGAATTGCCCGGTTTTCCATCCGCCGCAAGGCCGCATCACGAAAATGTTGCACTGCACAAAAGTCGTTGACTGCTGCACTGCAACATGAGAAAAGCGCCTCGTACTTAATGAGCCCCCGCTCAGATTTTCCAGTTTGCACCGCGGCGAAAGCCGCCCACCAACTCCAGGAGTTGATCCGATGGCCGCTGCCGAAACCGTGAAGTCCACTGTCGACCAGTTCACCGCCGCCTCGAACACCGCCTTCAAGGACGGTGTCGAAAAGACCCTCACCGCGCTGAACGAAGCCAATGCCGTGTCGAAGAAGAACCTCGAAGCCGTCGTCGCTTCGGTGACCGCCGCCACCAAGGGCGCGGAAGCCTTGGGCGCCCAGGCGATGGCCTTCTCCAAGACCGGCTTCGAAAGCCAGGTCGCGGCCGCCAAGTCGCTGGCCTCGGCCAAGAGCGTGCAGGAAGTCGTCGAACTCCAGACCGTCTACGCCAAGACCGCCCTCGAGACCTACATGGCCGAGATGGGCAAGATGTCCGAAGTGGTTTCCGCTTCGGTGAAGGACAGCATGAAGCCGCTGAACGAGCGCATGACCGCGATGGTCGAGCGCATGCAAGCTGCTCGCTAAACACAGTAACCCGCGTACGGCTTTGGGGCCGATGGGGCAGAAGGCCCGGAGCAGAGATGCTCCGGGCCTTTTCTGTTTCGGCCCCTGGAGCCAGAGGCTCAAGGATTCTTTGCTGAAGGGATTTGCCCGAGTGGATTCCACTCGGGCGGGGCGGTAGACCACTCTCCATGTCCCAGGTCGAAGATCGCCTGGCCGCCGCGGGCGTTGTCCTGCCGCAGCCAAACCGCCCCGTCGCCAACTACGTGCCCTTCGTGCGGGTCGGCGATCTCGTCCACATTTCCGGCCAGGTGTCGCTGGACGCCTCCGGCGGCATCAAGGGGGTGGTCGGCGAAGACGTCGATGCCGCGACCGCCAACCGCGCCGCGCGGCTTTGCGGCCTCAGCCTGCTGGCCCAGATGAAGGAAGCCTGCGAGGGCGACCTGGACCGGGTGGTCCGGGTGATCAAGCTCGGCGGCTTTGTCCAGGCCGGCCCCGGATTCTTCGAGATCCCCCAGGTGATCAACGGCTGCTCCGACCTGATGGTCGCGGCCTTCGGCGACGCCGGCCGCCATGCCCGCTCCGCGGTGGGCGTCTACCGCCTGCCGATGAACTTCGCCGTCGAGGTCGACGCCGTGGTGGCGGTCAAGTGAATCAGGCCGTCGGCGAAGGCAATTTCGGGGAAGCTTGGGAGCTTCTCTTCCACCCGCCGGTCGCGCACCGCGGCCTGTGGAGCCCCGACGGCGCGCCCGAGAACTCGCTGGCCAGCTTCCAGGCCGCCTGCGCCGCCGGCTACGGAATCGAACTCGACATCCAGCTTTCCGCCGACGGCGAGGCCATGGTCTTCCATGACGATGACCTGGAGCGGATGACCGGCGTGGCCGGCAAGCTCACCGACCGCACCGCCGCCGACCTGGCCCAGCTGCGGCTGAAGGGCACGGACGAGCGCATCCCGACGCTTGTCGAGACGCTCACCCTGGTCGGCCGCCGCGCCATGGTCCACGTCGAGCTTAAGACCCCCTACGGCCACGTGGGTCCTCTCGAGCAGCGCGCACACGAGATTCTCATCGATCACGCCGGGCCGGTCTGCGTGATCGGCTTCAATCCCTATTCCCACGCCTGGTTCGCCGAGCGATTCCCCGGCGTGCTGCGCGGCCTCGATAGCTATTCCTACAAGCGCGCCGCCCATATGGCCGAGGATCAGCGCGAGAGCTTTGCGCGCCTCGAGCACGTGTCCATCGCCCGGCCGCACTTTCTGGCGCTGGGCATCGACATGTTGCCCAGCGCCCGCGCCGCCGAGCTGCGCGACCGGGGCATGCCCATCGTCGCCTGGACGGTGCGCGAGCCGGCCCAGTGGGAGGCCATCAAGGATGGCTGCGACAACCTGATCTTCGAGGGCTTCATCCCCCAACAAGGTAGAATTGGGTGACGCTGAAGCCGGCGGTGAAGGTCTGCCGCCGCATTGCCGAGGTCGGGCGCGAGGCCTGGGACGCCTGCGCCGCCAACCCCGCCTACGCCGGCAACCCATTCATCCGGTTCGATTTTCTGAACGCGTTGGAAGAGGCGAACTGCGCCACCGAGCGCACCGGCTGGGGCCCGCAGCACCTGACCGTCGAGGACGACGAAGGCCGTGTCGCCGCCGTCATGCCGCTTTATCTGAAGTCCCACAGCCAGGGCGAATACATCTTCGACCACGCCTGGGCCGACGCCTACGAGCGGGCAGGGGGCTCCTATTACCCCAAGCTCCTCAGCGCCGCGCCGTTCACCCCGGCCACCGGCGCGCGCCTGCTGGCCCGTCCGGACGTCGATGCCGCAGAGGCGCGAAGCTATCTGCTGGGCGGGGCGCTGACGCTCTGCGAGCGCTACGGCGCCTCATCCTTCCACGTGAATTTCCCGACTGAGGACGAATGGACCTGGATGGGCGAACAGGGCCTGGCGCTGCGCGAGGGCCAGCAATACCACTGGGAGAACCGCAGCTACGGGACCTTCGACGACTTCCTGGGTGCGCTGTCGTCCGGCCGCCGCAAGACCATCCGCCGCGAACGCCGCGACGCCAACGCGGACCTGGAGATCGTGGGGCTGACCGGCGAGGCGATCGGCGAAGAGCATTGGGACGCCTTCTTCGGCTTCTACATGGACACTGGATCGCGCAAGTGGGGCCAGCCGTACCTTTCCCGCCCGTTCTTCTCCCTGCTGGGCGAGCGGATGGCCGAGCGGGTTTTGCTGGTGATGGCCAAACGGGGCGACCGCTGGATCGCCGGCGCGCTCAACCTGATCGGCGGCGACTGCCTCTATGGCCGCAACTGGGGCTGCGTCGAGGACGTGCCCTTCCTGCACTTCGAGCTTTGCTACTACCAGGCCATCGAATGGGCGATCGACCATGGTCTGGCCCGCGTCGAGGCCGGCGCCCAGGGCCAGCACAAGATCGCCCGCGGCTATCTGCCCAGGCCCGTCTACTCCGCCCACTACATCGCCGACCCGGCGCTGCGCGGCCCCGTCGAACGCTTCGTCGCCCAGGAACGCCAGGGCGTGGAGCAGGAGATGGAATGGCTCGCGGAGGAATATTCGCCGTTCAAGGCCGAGCGCTAGGACGTCTCCCAGGCCGCCTTCAGCAGGGCCTTTACCGAGGCATCGACCGCGGTCGGACTTTCCACCAGCAGCTTAGCCTTCAGCCGTTCCGACCAGCTCTCGTTCTTCGGCGCCTCCAGCCGCGGGTCTGCGTCAGGTGTCACCGCCAGGCCGAGCGAGGCCTTGCCGCCCGCGATCGGCTTGAGCGAGGCGAACTGGAATTCCCGCGAGAACGACGTGAAACCTTTGCGCTGGCCCGAGATCATGTTCGGGAAACCGGCCACCGCCTTTTCCACAGCCTCCAGGATGGCCCGCGACTGGCCATCGGCCCACAGGGTCCCGCGCAGGTCGTCCGGCTTTTCCCACATCGCCGTCGAGGGGAAGGCGCGGCCCAGCACGATGGAGGCCCGGTTGGCGCCCAGGCCGTAGTTGGCTTTCAGCCAGGCCTTACGCGCGTTGGGCCGGGTTTCCGGGCAGGTCCTGGCGATGGCGGCCCATTCGTCGACCGTCTTGCCGGTTTCGCGCTCCATGCTCTCCAGGACCGAGGCGAACCACTTCTCCTGGCGCTCTGTCATGCTGGACGGCTTGGCCGCCGACGCTTGCGTCATTCCACCCTCCGAGGGGATTTGATAGGCCTGCGCGCGGACAGAGGAGCAGGGCGATGAGCTTGGACGGGACCTACGACGACGGCAACATCTTCGCCAAGATCCTGCGCGGGGAGATGCCGGCGGCGCGCGTGTTCGAGGACGAGCATGTACTGGCCTTCATGGATGTTTTCCCGCAGTCGCGCGGCCACACGCTGGTGATCCCCAAACACTCAACCGCCCGCAACCTGCTGGACGAGGACCCCGCGGTGCTCGCTGAGTTGATCAAGGATGTGCAGCGCGTGGCCCGCGCCGTGCGCGCGGCGCTGAAGCCCGACGGTGTGGTGGTTACCCAGTTCAACGGGGCCACAGCCGGTCAGACGGTGTTCCACCTGCACTTCCACATCATTCCGCGCTGGGACGGCGTCGCGGTCGGCCGCCACGCCTCAGGCGGCATGGCCGACCCGGCAGAGCTGAAGGTGCTGGCGGCGCAGATCGCGGGCCAGATCGCGTGATTGACAGGGACGCCCGATCCACCGATACTTTCCGGATTGGTGAAGTATGGGGCGGCGCATGGCACGTCGGCATCTGGGGTTTGGAACGGTCGTCGCGGCGTCGCTATCGCTAGGCAACGCGGCCCACGCCGCCCAGGGATCCTACCCGGCCATGGCGCCGCTCTCCCAATATGCGTCGCCCGACGAGGCCGGGCTGGCCCGCAGCGCCGCGCCGCCGTCGATCTCCAGCGACGCGAAGGTGCTCGTGCTGGGCGCCCACGGCTATGAGACCGCCGCCGAGGGGAAGAACGGCTTCGTCTGCATCGTCGAGCGCGGTTGGGCTAACGACTTCGCGAGCCCGGACTTCTGGAACCCCAAGGTCCGGGGGCCGATCTGCTTCAACCCGGCGTCGGCCCGCTCGGTCCTGCCGACCTATCTGATGCGCACGGAGTGGGTGCTGGCCGGCGTCGGCAAGCCGCAGCTGCTGACGCGCACCAAGGCCGCCGTCGCCTCGGGCAAGGTGAAGGCGCCCGAGGCTGGCGCCATGTGCTTCATGCTGTCGAGGGGCGGCTATCTGGGCGACGACGCCGGCGGCCATTGGAAGCCGCACCTGATGTTCTTCACCCCGCGCATGCCCGCCGCCGCCTGGGGCGCCAATCTGCCGGGCACGCAGGTGATGGGCGGCGACGATGGCGGGGTCGATCCGGCCATCGTGTTCTTCGTGCCGGTCGGAGCCTGGTCGGATGGCGCGGCCGCCGACCCCATGAAGATGTAGGCGCAAACGAAAAGCCCCGGGCGCGAACCCGGGGCTTTCCTTGGTCTTTAGTGGCGCAGCCTAGTCGACGGTGAGCGGTGTCGCCTGGGCCGCGTCCTCGGCCGGGTTCTCGATCACCGGGGCGCCGGGCTCGCGGTCCTCGCCCTCGATGTCGAAGGCCAGCTTGCCGTCTCGCAACACCACCTTGACGTGGCCACCTTTCACCAACTTGCCGAACAGGATCTCGTCGGCCAGCGGCTTCTTGATATGCTCCTGGATCACCCGGGCCAGAGGCCGGGCGCCATAGAGTTCGTCGAAGCCGTTCTTGGCCAGCCAGTCGGCGGCTTCGTCGGTGGTCTCGATGGTCACGTGGCGGTCGGCCAGCTGGGCTTCCAGCTGGATGACGAACTTCTGCACCACCTGGCGGATGATCTCCGGCGTCAGCGACTTGAAGCCCACCACCGCGTCGAGGCGGTTGCGGAATTCCGGTGTGAACACCCGCTTGATCGCTTCCTCGGCCTCGTCGTCCTGCTTCCCGCGGCCGAAGCCGATCGAGTTGCGTTGGGCGTCCGATGCGCCGGCGTTGGTGGTCATGATCAGGACCACGTTGCGGAAGTCGATCTTCTTGCCGTTGGAGTCGGTCAGGGACCCGTGGTCCATGACCTGCAGCAGGATGTTGTAGACGTCCGGGTGGGCCTTTTCGATCTCGTCGAGCAGGACCACGGCGTGCGGGTGCTGATCGACGGCGTCGGTCAAGAGGCCGCCCTGGTCGAAGCCCACATAGCCGGGAGGCGCCCCGATCAGGCGGCTGACGGTATGGCGCTCCATATATTCGCTCATGTCGAAGCGCAGGAGCTCGATGCCCAGCGTCGAGGCGAGCTGGCGGGCGGTTTCCGTCTTGCCGGTGCCGGTCGGGCCCGAGAACAGGTAGCATCCGATTGGCTTACCCGCATCGCGCAGACCCGCCCGCGCCATCTTCATGGCCGCCGACAGTTGGTCGAGCGCCTCGTCCTGGCCGTAGACCGCCCGCTTGAGGTCGGTCTCCAGCTGTTTCAGCGCCTCGGTGTCGGACTTCGACACCGACTTCGGCGGGATACGGGCGATCTTGGCGACGACGGCCTCGACCTCTTTGATGCCGATGGTCTTCTTGCGGCGGCTCTCGGGCAGCAGCATCTGGCTCGCGCCGGCCTCATCGATGATGTCGATGGCCTTGTCCGGCAGTTTGCGGTCGTTGATGTACTTGGCCGACAGCTCTACCGCCGCCTTGATCGCCTCGGCGGTGTAGCGGAGCTTGTGGAACTCCTCGTAGTAGGACTTCAGCCCCTTCAGGATCTTGATCGTGTCGTCGATAGTCGGCTCGTTGATGTCGATCTTCTGGAACCGCCGGACCAGCGCACGGTCCTTCTCGAAGTGCTGGCGGAACTCCTTGTAGGTCGTCGAGCCCATGCACCGCAGGGTGCCGGACGCCAGCGCGGGCTTCAGCAGGTTGGACGCGTCCATCGCCCCGCCCGAAGTGGCGCCGGCGCCGATCACCGTGTGGATCTCGTCGATGAACAGGATCGCGTCGGCGTGGTTCTCCAGTTCCTTGACGACCTGCTTCACGCGCTCTTCGAAGTCGCCGCGGTAGCGGGTGCCGGCTAGTAGCGAGCCCATGTCGAGCGAGAAGATGGTCGAGCCCGCGAGCACGTCGGGGACCTGGTTGTTGACGATCTTGCGCGCCAGGCCTTCGGCGATAGCGGTCTTGCCGACCCCCGGGTCGCCGACCAGCAGCGGGTTGTTCTTGGTCCGCCGGCAGAGGATCTGGATGCAGCGCTCCACCTCGGCAGAGCGGCCGATCAGCGGATCGACCTTACCCTGCTTGGCCTTCTCGTTGAGGTTCACGCAGTAGGCCTCGAGCGCCTCGCCGCCGGTCTTGACGGTGGGCTTGTCCTCGTCGTCCGAGGCGCCCTTCACGGGCTTGGCTTCCGCCGCGCCGACCTTCTTAGCGATGCCGTGGGCGATGTAGTTCACCGCGTCGTAGCGGGTCATGTCCTGCTCCTGCAGGAAGTAGGCGGCGTGGCTCTCGCGCTCGGAGAAGATGGCGACCAGCACGTTGGCGCCGGTGACTTCCTCGCGTCCGGAAGACTGCACGTGGATGACCGCGCGCTGGATCACCCGCTGGAAGCCGGCGGTGGGCTTGGCGTCCTCGCCATCGTCCACGACCAGCGAGCGCAGCTCGGTGTCCACATAGTTGGTGAGGGTCGTGCGCAGCGCGCCGAGATCGACGTCGCAGGCGCGCATCACGCCGGCTGCGTCCTCGTCGTCGACCAACGACAACAGGAGATGCTCAAGCGTGGCGTATTCGTGCTTTCGCTGATTTGCGTAAGCCACCGCGCGGTGAAGGGACTCTTCGAGGGGCCGTGAAAATGAGGGCACTGGGGACCTTAATCCTTTTCCATGGTGCACTGCAGCGGGTGCTGATGCCGCCGCGCTGTATCAACGACCTGGGCTACCTTTGTTTCCGCCACCTCGTAGGTGAACACCCCACAGACCCCCACGCCATGCTGATGGACGTGGAGCATTATGCGAGTCGCATCTTCGCGCGACTTGTTGAAGAACTGCTCAAGAACATAGACGACGAATTCCATGGGCGTGTAGTCGTCGTTCAAGATCAGCACCCGATACATCGAGGGCTTTTGCGTCTTAGGTTTGGTTTGGGTGACGACCGCCGACCGAATGCCGGTGTCCTGATCATCCATCTTTCGTTCGGCCATCGAACCGTTCTCCTGGCGCTCGGCCGTGGCGCCCTCACTCGATTAGATATGCAAACTCGACCCATTTGAAAGGGCCGAAATCGCCACGCTTGATCGCGATACCCCTCGCTGCGCGAATTTCGCACGCCGAGTGACCTCTATATGGGGTTTCAATCGCCCTTAAGTTGGGCCTTTGCCCGGAAGATGCGACCAGAGGTCACGGCCCCGGCGCCGAATCGGGCCCGCAGCACGTCGAGCGTCTTCTCGCCGGCCAGCGCGCGCCGCTCATCGACCGCGAAGAAGTCGCCTTCCACAGCTTCGGCCTCGATCAGTTCGGCCATGCCAATGCCGATCAGCCGATAGGGCTTGCCCGTCGCTTCCTTGGCCAGCATCTCGCGGCCGACCGCGAACAGGGTCTTGGCGGTCTGGGTCGGCACCGCGATGGTGCGGCGGCGGGTATGAATCCTGAAGTCGGTGGTCCGCAGCTTCAGCGTGACCACCCGGCCCGCCACCCCGTCGGCGCGGGCATGGCGGGCGACCTTCTCGCTGAGCTCGGCCAGCACGTCCTCCAGGTCCGACAGCGCCGAGAGGTCCTCGTTGAAGGTGGTCTCCGCGCTGATCCCCTTGCGCTCCTCGCTGGGATTGACCGCCCGGTGGTCCTCGCCGTGCGCTAGGCGCGACAGCCGCAGGCCGTGCGTGCCGAACCGCTCGGCCAGGTCCTTGATGTCGGCGCGGGCCAGATCGCCGACGGTGCGGAAGCCCGCCTTCTCCAGGCTCGCCACCATGGCCGGTCCGACGCCCGGCAATATGCCGACCGGCTTGGGCGCCAGAAACGCCTGGGCCTCCGAACCGATCACCGAAAAGCCGCGCGGCTTGTCCAGGTCTGACGCCACCTTGGCCAGGAACTTGTTGGACGCCAGGCCGATGGAGACGGTGAGCCCGGTCTCTGCCTCGATCCGCGCCTGCAGCTTGGCCAGCGTGATGGCCGGCGGCGCGCCGTGCAGCCGCTCGGTGCCGGAGAGGTCCATCCAGGCCTCGTCCAGCGACAGGTTCTGGATCAAGGGGGTCAGCTGGCCGGCCATGCCCAGGATGGTCTTGCTGGCCGCCCGGTACTTGGCAAAGTCCGGCTTGATGACAACGGCCTCCGGGCAGAGCTGCAGCGCCTTGAACATCGGCATGGCCGAACGCACGCCCTTGATCCGGGCGATGTAGCAGCAGGTGGTCACCACGCCGCGCTTGCCGCCGCCGACGATCACCGCCACGTCGCGCAACTCCGGCCGGTCGCGCTTTTCGACGCTGGCGTAGAAGGCGTCGCAATCCATGTGGGCGATGGCCAGGCCGGGCAGGTCCTCGTGCGCCACGATCCGCGGGCTTGCGCAGGTGGGACAGCGGCGTACCGCGTCTTCACCCTGCCAGAAGCAGTCGCGGCAGAAGGCTTTCATCCCCCATGCTTTCCGGAGGGGGCTTCCAGCGGCCAGAGCCAGGCTGCCCCACGCACGCCGGACGAATCGCCGTGCCGGGCCTTCACCACCGGTGTCGTGAAGACGTCGGAGAATGCGTAGCCGCCGATCGCCGCGGGCAGGCGGTCATAGAGGGTCGCGACGTTGGACATGCCGCCGGCCAGCACGATCACGTCGGGGTCGATGATGTCGACGATCACCGCCAGGCCGCGGGCCAGCCGGTCGATGTAGTCTTCCAGAGAGGCCACAGCCGCCGGGTCGCCGGCCTGTGCGGCGGCGGCGATGGCGGGGGCGTCCTGGCCCGTCCCGTGAGCGCGCGCGAACCCTGGTCCGGAAATCCATTGTTCCAGACAGTTCAGGTGGCCGCAGAAGCAGTCCGGGCCCGGCAGCTCGTCGGGCCTTGGCCAGGGCAGGGGGGTGTGCCCCCACTCGCCGGCGACGCCGTTGCGTCCGGAGAGCACGCGCCGACCAACCGTCGTGCCCGACCCGCAGCCGGTGCCGATAATCACCCCGAACACCACCTCGAAGTCCGCGCCTGCGCCGTCGGTGGCCTCCGACAGCGCCAGGCAGTTGGCGTCGTTGGCCAGCCGTACCGGGCGGCCCAGCACCCGTTCCAGGTCGGCCTGGAGCGGCTTGCCGTTCAGGTGGGTGGTGTTGGCATTGCGGATCAGGCCGCTGACCGGCGAGGGCGACCCGGGCGTCCCAAGGCCGACGCTGGCGCCGCTCACGCCCGCCTGCCGCTCAGCCGCCAGGATCAGGTCGCGCACCACCTCCAGGCTCTCCTGATAGCTGCCGGGCGAGGCCGCTCGCACCCGCGCCTGAAAGCGGCCCTGCGCGTCCAGCGCCGCCGCCTCGATCTTGGTGCCGCCAAAGTCCACGCCGATCCGGATCATGCCGTTCGTATATCTGATTTGTTCACCGGTCGCTTTGCGTCGCGCAAGCGACCCGCGCTCTCTCGAAGCGAGTGGACAGCCCTACCGGCGCAGCTAGGTTGGCGGACATGAAAATCAACCTGACCCCGCTGGCGCTGGCCGCGGCCCTGGCCCTCACGGGCTCCGCCGCCGCCGCCCAGACCGCCCCAGCGCCCATGGATCGCCCCGCAGGCCTGGACCTGGCCGGAATCGACGCGGCCGTGAAGCCCGGCGACGACTTCTTCCGCTACGCCAACGGCCATTGGCTGGACACCACGGACATCCCCGCCGACCGCTCCAGCTGGGGCGCCGGCGGTGAGCTGACCGAGCTGACCAATACGCGGGTCAACGCCATCATCCAGGGGGCCGCCAAGGCCAAACCGGGGACAGAGGCCCGCAAGATCGGCGACTACTACTCAGCCTACCTCGACGCCGCCGCGATCGAGGCCCGGGGCATGAAGCCGCTGGGGCCGCGGCTCGCCCGCATTGCCGCGGTGAAAGACAAGAAAGGTCTCGCCACCGAATTCGGCCGCGAGATGGAAGCCGACGTCGATGCGCTCAACTCCACCAACTTCTACACCGACCACCTGTTCGGTCTGTGGGTTGAGCAGGACCTGAGCGATCCCAAGCGCTACGCGCCCTATCTGCTGCAGGGCGGGCTCGGCATGCCGGACCGCGAGTACTACATCTCGACCAGCCCCCAGATGAGCAAGATCCGCGACGCCTATCGGGTCCACATCGCCAAGGTGCTGACGCTGGCCGGCCACGGCCAACACGCCGAGGCCGAGGCCGCCGCGATCTTCGATCTGGAGACCAAGATCGCCAAGGCGCACGCCCCGCGCGCCGACTCCGAGGATGTGCTGAAGGCCAACAACCCCTGGGCCATGGCCGACTTCGCCAGGAAGGCGCCGGGCCTCGACTGGGCGGCTTATTTCGCCGCCGCTGGCCTGTCCGCGCGGCCGCAGTTCATCGTCTGGCATCCCGGCGCGATGAAAGGGGAGGCGGCCCTGGTGGCCAGCGAGCCCCTGGCGGTCTGGAAGTCGTACCTGACCTACCTGCAGATCAACCACTATTCGAAGGTCCTGCCGAAGGCGTTCGCCGACGAGCGGTTCGCTTTCTACGGCACGACGCTCTCGGGCACGCCGCAGCAGCAGGTCCGCTGGAAGCGCGCGGTCAACGCCACCAACGACGCGCTCGGCATGGCGGTCGGCAAGCTCTACGTCGCCGAATATTTCCCGCCGGAGTCCAAGGCCAAGGTGCAGACCATGGTCGCCGACCTGATCGCCGCCTTCCGCGTGCGCATCGACAAGCTGGACTGGATGGCGCCGGCCACCAAGGCCGAGGCCAAGCGCAAGCTGGCGACCCTGAAGGTCGGCGTCGGCTATCCCGACCACTGGGTCGACTATTCGACGCTGAAGGTCGTGCCCGGCGATGCGCTCGGCAATGTCCAGCGCGCCGAGGCCTTCGAGCTGCGCCGCAACCTCGGCAAGTTCGGCAAGCCGGTCGACCGCGGCGAATGGGTCATGAACCCGCAGCTGGTCAACGCTGTAAACCTGCCGGTGCGCAATGCGCTAAACTTCCCCGCCGCCATCCTGCAGGCGCCCTATTTCGATCCGCGCAATCCGATCTCGATGAACCTGGGCGCCACCGGGGCCACGATCGGCCATGAGATCAGCCACAGCTTCGACGACCAGGGCGCGATGTTCGACGCCGACGGGCGCTTAAGGAACTGGTGGACGCCGACCGACCTGGCCCACTTCCAGGGGTCGGGCAAAGCGCTGGCGGAGCAATATTCGAAGTACCATCCGTTCCCTGACCTGGCCCTGAACGGCGAGCAGATCCTCTCCGAGAACATCGCCGACATCGCCGGCCTCAACGCCGCCTACGACGCCTATCGGCTGGCCAACGGCGGCAAGGAAGGACCGAGCCAGCAGGGCTTCACCGGCGACCAGCAGTTCTTCCTCGCCTTTTCACAAAGCTGGCGCGAGAAGCGCCGCGAAGCCGCCCAGCGCCAGGCCATCGTCACCGATGGCCACGCGCCCGACGAGTACCGCGCCGACACCGCGCGCAACATGGACGCCTGGTACGCGGCCTTCGATGTGAAGCCGGGCGAGAAGCTCTACCTGGCCCCGGCCAAGCGGGTGAAGGTCTGGTAGAGATAGCCTCTAGCCGCCGAACCGCTCGATGTGGCCGCGGCCCCAGGTCCGCACCGTCTCGGCGATCGGCAGCACGGAACGGCCATAGTCGGTGAGCGAGTAGATCACCGGGGCAGGGATTTGGCCGGTCTCCTCGCGCAGGACGATGCCGTCGTCGATCAGCTCGCGCAGCTGCTCGGTCAGCACCTTCTGCGAGATCGCCGACATCTCGCGGCGCAAGGCGGCGAAGTGCTTCGGCCCGTCGGCCAGCCAGTAGATGATGATCAGCTTCCACTTGCCGCCCATAGCGGCGAGCGCGGCGGTCAGCGGGCAATCGCTGAGCGGATTGAGCTTGCGGGCGTGAGCCATGGGTACCTGGACGTGCCTTCTCGTGGAGCCTTTGAGGATCGTCTACCCGGTGGGGCCTGGCAAACGCGGGAGCGATCATAGGGTGATGCCGGTAGCGAAGATCTTTTGGAGCCTGATCCTGGCCGGTCTGCTCAGCGCCGCGCCCTTGGCCGCGCCGGCTCACACCCCTCGCGCTGCGCCGCCGACGGTCGGCGGTCCGCACGATTTCGACTTCGAATTCGGCGACTGGAAGTGCCATCTATCGCGCAGGCTGCGTCCGCTGACCGGCTCCAACGACTGGGTGCAGTACGACGGGACGTCGATCGTGCGCCCCTGGTGGAACGGAAAGGCCAACGTCGGGGAACTCGAGCTCGATGGCGCCGCCGGCCGCATCGAAGGCATGAGCATCCGCGTCTACAACCCCGCCACCCACCAGTGGGGCATCAGCTTCGCCAACAGCGCCCAGGGTCAGGTCGGGTCCGCGATGATCGGCGGCTTCCAGAATGGGCGCGGCGAGTTCTACAATCAGGACACGTTGAACGACCGCGCAATCCTGGTGCGTTTCATCTTCTCCGACGTCACGGCCCATACCTTCCAGCTGGAACAGGCCTTCTCCGATGACGGCGGCAAGACCTGGGAAGCCAACTGGATCGCTCAATTTTCCCGGTGAAAGAGTTCACGCGCTGAGGAATTCCATGGAGCTGACCATCTTCGGCCGCTTCCACGCCCGGCCGGGGCAGGCCGAGGCGCTGGCCGAGGCCATCCGCTTCGTCGGGCGTCCGACCCGTGAGGAGCCCGGCTGCCTGGCCATTCAAGCCTACCGGTCGATCCAGGACGCCGACCTCTTCTACATCCACTCGCGCTGGACCGACGAGGTGGCGTTCGAGGCCCACGCGCTGCTCCCGCATACCCTGCGCTTCCTGGAGACCGCCCAGCGGTTGATCGATCACCCCCTGTCGGTGTCCCGGACCCGGCCGCTGGCGGACCACTAGGTCGGCGGCGCGGTCGCCCGGGCGACCAGGTAGAGCCGAACCGCCTCGACCTCGTCGTCGGAGAGGTGGCTGAACCGCTTGCGGGCCACCCCCGACATCATGCCGACCTGTCGTCCGCCGGCGGCCACGCCCGTGCGCATCAGCCGGCGGAAGTCGGTCGGGTCATAGGCGCCGGCGACGATCAGGTCCGGTGGGCCGCCCTTCTGACCCTTCAAGTCGCCGCCGTGGCACTCGGTGCATGCGACCGAGACGATCCGACGCCCCGCTGCGGTTTCCGGTCCCAGGTCGCGCGGAGCCAGGCGCAGGCTGTCGGCGAAGAATTCGACGCCCGGCGCGAACCTGCGCGTCGCCAGCTGCCAGCGGGCCTTCCATCCCAGGTCCCATGCCGGGTCGTCCGCGCCGCCCGGCGGCAGCGATCGGATGTAGGCGATGATCGCGGCGACGTCCTGGTCGCTCATCCGGGAGAAGGCGCTTGAGGGCATGAATTCGACGCTCTCGCCGCGCGGTGTCAGGCCGATTCGGATCACCCGGGCGAGGTCGCCATCCGAATAGGTCCTGGCCTTCAGGGTAAGGTTCGCCGAGGTCACCCGCCGGAACGGATCAGGATGCGGGTAGGGTCGACCGCGCAGGTCGTCGCCATGACAGTCGGTGCAGCCATAGATCGCCGCCAGATGCGCGCTCCGGACCGCCTCGGCCGGGCCGGGGCGCGCCAGCATAGCAGCCGGCGGGAGCGGATATCGGTGATGCAGCACCGCCTCGGATTTTACATAGACCCAGGCGGCGAACGCGGCGGCAGCGACGACCGGCGCGGCCAGCGCCGCAATCCACCAACGCATGTTCGGACCCCTGCGCGATGGGCGAGAGTGGCGCAACCGCGAGGCCTTGGCTATCGTCGGGTGTTCAGGCGCCGGCCTTCGCCAGGTTTGCCTTGGGGATCGGCGCGGCGAACGCGCCCCTAGCCTTGGTCTTCTCATAGGCCTGGTCCGCCCACGCCTTGGCGAAGGCGCCAGGCGTTCCGGCCGTCGGGGCTATGGCAACAACCCGGACCGCGCGGCCCTGGGTCGCCGCCTGCAGCTGGGCCCAGAGATCGAGGTCGTCCTGCGGGGCCTCGCCGCCGGCCCGCAGCGCCGCCAGCCGTCGCCAGGCGCTGTGGACCGTCTTGTCAGAGCTCAGGATCTCCACCGGCGCGCCCGCTGGGACCTCCTTGAGCGCCGCCGCCAGGGCCGCCAGGGCCGCGCGCTCCGCCGTCACCGATCGTTCGCCGCCAGCGGAACCGGCAAGGGTTTCGCCGTCGCGCCGGACAAAGGCCCAGCCGCCGCACCGGAACGCCGCATTGTAGGAAGCTTCGACCCAGATTTTCACGATGGCGGACATGAACGTGCCCTACCATCCGATGTCTCCAGTGTCGCGTTTGACGCGGGTGGGTTACTGATCGGTCCGGGGTAGGAGATGCGAACCATGACGATTCCCGCCGCCGCCCAAGGCGCGGCCGAGACCGCCGCGACGACCCTGACGCGGGCGCCGGCGCCGGTGACCTCGGCGCTGGACCTGATCGGCAACACGCCCGTGCTCGAGCTCACCGCGATGTTCGACACCGGCCCCTGCCGGCTGTTCACCAAGCTGGAGAGCGCCAATCCCGGCGGGTCGATCAAGGACCGCATCGCGCGCACCATGATCGAGGCGGCCGAGGCCGACGGCCGCCTGAAGCCCGGCGGGGTGATCATCGAGGCCACCGCCGGCAACACCGGCCTGGGCCTGGCCCAGGTGGGCATCCTGAAGGGCTACAAGCTGGTGCTGGTGGTGCCCGACAAGATGGCTCGCGAAAAGATCCAGCACCTGCGCGGCCTGGGCGTCGACGTGCGGATCACCCGCTCCGACGTCGGCAAGGGCCACCCGGACTACTACCAGGACATCGCCCAGCGCCTGGCCGACGACATGCCGGGCGCGGTCTACATGAACCAGTTCTCCAACCCCTCGAACCCCCTGGCGCACGAGACCACCACCGGCCCGGAGCTCTTCCAGCAGCTGGATGGCGACATCGACGCCATCGTGGTCGGCGTCGGCTCAGGTGGCACGCTCTCCGGCCTCGGTCACTACTTCGCAAAGGTCAGCCCGAAGACTGAGATGGTGCTGGCCGACCCCGCCGGCTCGATCCTCGAGCCGCTGGTCAACCGCAACGAAAAGGTCGAGCCGGGTTCCTGGATCGTCGAAGGCATCGGCGAGGACTTCGTGCCGGACAACTGCGACCTGGCGCTGGTCAAGAAGGGCAATGCCTTCGCCGTCACCGACCGCGAGAGCGTCCACGCCGCCCGAGAGCTGCTGTCCAAGGCCGGCGTGCTCGGCGGCTCGTCGTCCGGCACCCTGCTGGCCGCGGCCCTGCGCTACTGCCAGGCCCAGACCACGCCGAAACGCGTCGTCACCTTCGTCTGCGACAGCGGTAACAAGTACCTCTCCAAGGTCTTCAACGACCACTGGCTCTCCGACCAGGGTCTCACCGACCGGACGATCACCGGCTCGCTGCGCGACCTTGTCGCCCGCGACGCGCAGCGCGGCGGCGCGGAGACGGTCGGTCCCGACGACACCTTGGACACCGCGTACAAGCGCATGCGCACCGCCGATGTCAGCCAGCTGCCGGTGCTGGATGACGGACGGCTGATCGGCTTGCTCGACGAGAGCGACCTGCTGACGGCCGTCGAGGGCGGCCCCAAAGAAGGTGGAGGGGGCCGGTTCAGCGACAGGGTGGCGACCGCCATGGTCGCCAAGCTCAATACGCTCCAGGCCAACGAGCCGCTCGACGCCCTGATCCCGATCTTTGAGCGCGACGAGGTGGCCATCGTGCTGGACGGCCGCGAATTCCTCGGCCTGATCACCCGCGTCGACCTGATCAACCACCTGCGCCGCTCTTGAGCGCGACCTGGCCTAGCCCGGCGACCCGGAGACTTTATGACCGCCAATTCTGATCGACCGGGGTCCAACCGGCTCGCCTTCGAGACCCGCGCCATCCACGCCGGCCAGCACCCTGACCCGACCACCGGGGCGGTAATGGTGCCGATCTACGCCACCTCGACCTACGCCCAGGAGAGCCCGGGCGTGCACAAGGGCTTCGAATATTCCCGCAGCCAGAACCCGACCCGCTTCGCCTTCGAACGCTGCGTCGCCGACCTGGAGAGCGGAACCCGCGGCTACGCCTTCTCCAGCGGCCTGGCGGCCATCGCCACCATCCTCGACATGCTGGACGCCGGCGACCACGTGATCGCCTCGTCCGACCTCTACGGCGGCAGCTTCCGGCTGTTCGACAAGGTGCGCCGCAAGTCGGCCGCCCTGGAGTTCAGCTTCGTCGATCTGGCCGATGTGAAGGCTGTCGAGGCCGCCATTACCCCGAAGACCCGCCTGATCTGGGTCGAGACGCCCACCAACCCTATGCTGCGCCTGGCCGACCTTGAGGCGCTGGCGCGACTCGCCAAGGCCAGGGACGTCTGGATCGCCGCCGACAACACCTTCGCCAGCCCCTACTGCCAGCGGCCGCTGGAGCACGGCTTCGACATGGTCATGCACTCGACCACCAAATACCTGAACGGCCACTCCGACGTGGTCGGCGGCGTGGTGGTGGCCGGCGCCGATACCGAACTCGCCGAGCGCCTGGCCTTCCTGCACAACGCCGTCGGCTCAATCGCCAGCCCGTTCGACAGCTTCCTGGCGCTGCGGGGTCTGAAGACGCTGGCTCTGCGCATGGAGCGCCACTGCAGCAACGCCGCCGAGATCGCCGCCTGGCTGGAGAGCCAGCCGGCCGTCAAGCAGGTGATCTACCCCGGCCTCGCCAGCCACCCGCAGCATGCGCTCGCCAAGCGGCAGATGCACGGCTTCGGCGGCATGATCAGCGTGGTCCTCGACCGCGACCTGTCCGGGACGCGCCGCGTGCTGGAGCGCACCCAGCTCTTCACGCTGGCGGAAAGCCTGGGCGGGGTGGAAAGCCTGATCGAGCATCCGGCGATCATGACCCACGCGTCGATCCCGGCGGCGTCGCGCGACGAACTCGGCATCTCCGATTCGCTGATCCGTCTGTCGGTGGGGGTCGAGGCCGTCCGCGACCTGATTGACGACCTGACTCAAGCGCTCGACTAGCTCGAGATCGCCTCTTCGATCGCCGCGCCCAACTCGGCCCAGTCGTCGATCCTGGGGTGTTGCTCGGAGCGTGGCGCGAGCGCGCGCAGCCGCAGGTCGGCCACATGCTGAAACCTCGCCGTCGCCGGCGCGTGCTCGGCCACAGAGTCGAGGTTCGACAGCAGGTCGTCGATGAAGGCCGTCTTGCCCTGCGTCTGGGCCACGATCCCTGCGGTGATCGGCCCCTTCGGCCCGCTGGACAGGATCAGGGCCTCCGGCAGTCCGTGGCGCTTGAGCCAGTCACCCCGCAGCCGCTCGGCGTCGGCCGGCGCGTTGGAGAGAATCAGGAGCTCGGCGCGGGGCTTCAGGCGGTTGAGCGCGTCGACGGCGCCCGGGGCCGGCTCCATCGCCCCGCATTCGGTGCGGAAATAGTCGTCGAACAGCTGGCGCCCCTCCGTCATCTCCAGATGCTCGGTCGCGCCGGGCCGGAACAGGTTCTGGAACAAAGCGAATCGCTCAAGCCGCAATTCGTAGCCGCGCTCGGCCACATAATTCCCGAACCCGGCCATGAACAGGCCCAGCACCTCGTCCACGTCGACGATCACCAACGGCCGGTCACCCCTTAGGCCGAGGCGCTCCAGCGAGGGGATTACCAGCGGCGGGGACTGCAGCGGGTCGGCCACTGAAACTCCTGAGGCTAACGAAGTTTAAGGATATCCGTGTGATGAACAAACCATCGTGGGGCAGTCCGCGCTTTCGTGCGGGCCTCCAGAGCGAAACCGGGTCCTAAATGGCCAAGAAGGTCCTCATCGTCGAGGATAACGAGCTGAACATGAAGCTGTTTCATGATCTGCTCGATGCTCAGGGCTACGAGACGCTGCAGACCCGTGAGGGTCTCCAGGCGCTCGCGCTGGCCCGTGAGCACAGGCCTGACCTGATCCTGATGGATATTCAGCTGCCGGAGATTTCCGGCCTGGAAGTCACCAAGTGGCTGAAGGAAGACGCCGACCTGGCCTCGATCCCGGTCGTGGCGGTCACCGCCTTCGCCATGAAGGGCGATGAGGAGCGGATCCGGGAGGGCGGCTGCGAGGCCTATATCTCCAAGCCGATCTCGGTCTCCCACTTCCTCGACACCATCAAGCGCCTGATGGGCTGACCCAATGACCGCGCGTATCCTGGTGGTCGACGACATTGAGGCGAACGTTCGCCTGCTCGAAGCCAAGCTCTCCGCCGAATACTACGAGGTGCTGACCGCGTCGGACGGCCCGACGGCGCTGGCCATGGCCGCGTCGGAAAAGCCCGACATCGTACTGCTCGACGTGATGATGCCCGGCATGGACGGTTTCGCGGTCTGTCGTCGGCTGAAGAACGATCCGGAGACGCGCCACATGCCGGTGGTGCTGCTGACCGCGCTGGACGGCCGCTCCGACCGTGTGGCGGGGCTGGAAGCCGGCGCCGACGAATTCCTCACCAAGCCGATCGACGACGTCATGCTGTTCGCCCGGGTGCGCAGCCTGACGCGGCTGAAGTCGGTGATCGACGAGCTGCGCGAGCGCGAGGCGTCCGGGCGGCGCATGGGCGTCATCGCCGGCGCCGCGGCCGCGCGCCTGGGCGGGACCGGCGGGCGCATCCTGATCGTCGACGACCACGAGCGCCAGGCCCAACGGGTCTGCGCCGAGCTGGCCATAGAGCATCGGCCGGTCATCGAGACTGACCCCAAGAACGCCCTGATCTCCGCCCACGGCCCGGTGGACCTGATCATCGTCAACGCCACTGCCAAGAGCTTCGACGGCCTGCGTTTCGCCGCTCAGATCCGCTCGGACGAGGTGACGCGCGGCCTGCCGATCCTGGCCATCGTCGATGACGATGACCGGGCGCGACTGGTCAAGGCGCTGGAGATCGGCGTCAACGACATCCTGCCTCGGCCGATCGATCCGCAGGAGCTCTCGGCCCGGGTGCGCACCCAGATCCGCCGCAAGCGCTACACCGACTACCTGCGTGACAACCTCGACCACTCGCTGGAGTTGGCGGTCACCGACCAACTCACCGGCCTGCACAACCGCCGCTACATGGAGAGCCAGCTCGACGCGCTGGTCCGCCGCGCGGTGGTTGGCGGCGGCGACCCGGTGGCCCTGCTGGTCATCGACATCGACCACTTCAAGAAGATCAACGACGGCTTCGGCCATGCGGTCGGCGACGAGGTGCTGCGCGAGTTCGCCGTGCGCCTGGCGTCGAACGTCCGGGCCATCGACCTCCCGGTCCGCTTCGGCGGCGAGGAGTTCGTGGTCGTCATGCCCGACACCGAACTCGAACACGCCCACCGCATTGCCGAGCGCATACGCCTGCACGTCGCCGGCTCGCCGTTCCGGGTCCTCGGCGGCGAGGAGCTGCTGACGGTGACCATCTCGATCGGCGTCGCCGCCAGCCTGGGCCAGGGCGACGATCAGATCAAACTGGTCCGCCGCGCCGACGAAGCCATGTACGAAGCCAAGGTCGGCGGCCGCAACCGGGTCATCGCCAAGGCGGCGTGACGGCTTGCGCCGGCTGATCTAGCCTCTCGTCAGTCGGAGAGGTTTACATGACAAATCGCTGGATTTCCGCCGCGCTCGCGGCCCTGTTGCTGGCCGGCCCCGCCGCCGCCGCAAGCAGCCCGCCACCCGCGCAAGGGGTGGAAGAGATCGTCGTCACCGCTGGCCGTATGGCCGACTATGACCCGGTACAGACGCCGCAGACCGTCCTGCACCGGCGCGCCGACAACCTCATCACCAACGTCACGGTGGTCTGCGACACCCGCGAACTCAGCCAACGCAAGGAGGAGCTGCGCGCGACCCTGCGCAACATGATCCGGGCCGCCGCCCAGGACAAACGCATCGCGCTCGGTGTCGGCGACGAGGTCGTGGGCGCCTTCGACGAGACCATGCTGGACCAGGTGATCGTCCCTGACGGCAAGGCCGACACCAGCCGCGCCACGGTGCTGGTCAAGACGGCGATCACCCCCGGCGACAGCTTCGACGCCGCAACCGGGCGCATCAAGGACTTCGTGAAGCGCACGGCCAAGGTAGGCCGCACCGAGGTCCTGCTGAACAGCGGCTGGGAGCTGACCCTGATCAATCCCAACCAGTACAAACTCGAGGTGATCAAGCTGGTGGCCGACGACGCGCGAAAGACGGCGACCGCCTTCGGCGAAGGCTACGGCGTCGAGGTGCTGGGCCTGCAGCTGCCGGTCTCCTGGTACCAGTCCGGGCCGCTCGAGCTGGCGCTCTACGTGCCCTACAAGCTGACCATCCGGCCCCGCCAGCCCTAGGTGGTCTCGGGGCGGCCATAGACGAATTGCGCCAGCATCATCCGCGGCGTGGCCAGGACGTTCGGCGTCGGCGCATGCATCATCAGCGGGTGCATCAGGATCACGTCGCCCGGGTCGCCCAGCATCTCGCACATGCGGACCTCGACGCCGTCCAACTCGCCGCCCTCGTGCATGAAGCGCTTGATGCGGTCCTCTCCGGTCGGCCGCGCGGTCAGGGCTGCGAACCACGGCGAGCGCGCGGCCAGCGCCTTTCGCGCCTGGGCCGAGGGCAGGGCGTGGCCGGCGCGGTCCGCCAGGGCCTGGATCAGCCTGTGGGAGCCCGCGACATAGCCGGTGCCGCCGCCGCCCGGCCGCGACGGGGCCAGCACCACGAAGACCCGCGCGAGGCGCCGGTCGGTTGGCGGGGCGCCCAGGTCCACGTGCCAGTGCTCGTGGGGGACGTCCCAGGCCGGCTGGCCGGTGTGGAAACTGACCAGTGGCATCCCCCAGGAGGCCGGCTCCTCCCAATCGCCGAGGATTTCGTCGAGGATCGCGCGCACCGTCGGACTGGCTATGGCGTTGAACTCGCCGGTTCGGGACGAGAGTTGCGAAGGCCGGGCGCCGGGCTTGGGACGGGCCTCCACCTTGCGCCGCAAGGCTGCCGCCATGGCCTCGATGTCACGCGCGGGGACAGCGTTCGGCAACCGTACGACGCCGTCGCGGGCGTAGTCTTCGCGCTGGCTCGGGGTCAGGACCCCGCGGGTCTCCACCATCCAAGGCTCCTTGATGAGAAACGAAAAACGCCCGGGGCTGACCCGGGCGTTTTCGTTGCTAGTCCGTGGCTTGCGCGGGCTACTTAATCTTGCCTTCGCGGAATTCCACGTGCTTGCGCACGACCGGATCGTACTTCTTCATGACCAGCTTGTCGGTCTTGGTGCGGGCGTTCTTCTTGGTCACGTAGAAGAAGCCGGTGTCCGCCGAGGAGTTCAGGCGGATCTTGATTGAGGCGGGCTTCGCCATGGCAGGTCCTTGGGCGGGGCCGGACGGCGTTGCCGACGGCGGGTGTTCGAAGAGCCGCGGAAAATACGAATCCGCAGCCTAAAGTCAATGACTGCCTGGAACTGGCGGCGCTAAGGGGTGCGGTATGAACCTTCATCCGACCGGTGGATTCGACAATCGCCCCGCCGACAATCACCACATCGAGGTCCTCCCCCTGGCCGCCGCCATGGGCGCGGAGATCCGCGGGGTCTCGCTCACGGACCTCTCCGAAGCGGCCTTTGCCGAGGTCCGCGCGGCGCTGTTCCGGCACAAGATGATCTACCTCCGCGACCAGGACCTCACCCACGGCCAGCAGGAGGCGTTCAGCGCCCGCTTCGGCCCCTTCGCCGAGGACGCCTACACCAAGGGGGCGCCGGGTCACCCCAACGTCCAGCCGTTGATCAAGGAAGCCGCCCAGACGCTTGGCGTGGTGTTCGGAGCCGGCTGGCATACCGACTCGCCATTCCTGGCCGAACCGCCGGCCATCAGCATGCTCTACGGCGTCGACATCCCGCCCTACGGCGGCGACACCATCTGGGCCAACTCGGCCCTGGCCTACGCCACGCTCAGCGACACGATGAAGGCGCTGCTGGCGCCCCTGAAGGTGCGCATGTCGATGGCGCGGGTCGTGGAGACGGCGCACGCCTACCAGGCGCCCGACGAGACCCCGCTGGGGCGCGTGGCCGCCACCAAGGGTCTGCCGCGCCTTCCCGACGACATCGCCCGCAAGGTCGAAGGCTCGGTGCACCCGCTGGTCCGCACCCATCCGGTGACCGGCGAGAAGGCGCTCTACTGCGATGAGACCTACGCCACCGGGATCGAAGGCCTGACGCCGGCCGAGGCCGAGCCGCTGCTGGCCTTCCTGGTCGGCCACATCACCCAGCCGGCCTTCACCTGCCGCCTGCGCTGGGCGCCGAAGACTTATGTCGCCTGGGACAACCGCATCTGCGTCCACCAGGCGTTCAACGACTACGACGGCTTCCGGCGCGAACTCTACCGCACCACCATCGCGGGAGAGGCGCCGTCTTGACGCGGCGCCTAGAGGTGCTGCGGCCGCATGGCCCCGTCGCGGAAGCGCAGGAAGGGTTTTGGCCGGCTGGGATCGTCCATCCGCAGCACCGCCTCCTTCAGCATCATCCGGGTGACGGCGGGCAGGGGCAGGGCCTGGGCCTCGTCGAAATCGACCCAGGCGATCTCCTCCAGCTCGCCGCAGTCGGGCTGGCGATCAAGGCTGGTCAGCCGCTCGGCGTCAGCCAGCAGGAACCAGGTGTCGAAGCGCTTGCCGACGCTGGGCGGGGTGACGGCGCGGGCGATTACGTCGAGCGCGTCCAGGTCAGCCAGCGCGCCCTGCGCCACGAACTCGCGCCAGGGGCCCACGGCCGGCCGGCTGGGCGCGGCCTTGGCCAATAGCAGGCCGGCCTCTTCCCAGGTCTCGCGGATCGCGGCCATGGCCAGGGCCCGGCCGCGGCCCGCCGGGAGGTAGGCGTCGAAGGTGGCGGCCACGGCCGGCCGCAGGTCGGTGGCGAACGGGGCGCGGTAGTCGGCCCGGTCGATCCGCCCGCCCGGGAACACCCACCGGTCGGGCATGAAGCTGTGGCCCCCGTGGCGCTTGCCCATCAGCACCCGAGGCTTCCTGGCGTCGCGCCGGATGATCATCACGGTGGCGGCGTTCTTCGGGCGCACGGCGCGCGCGCCGGGGACCCGCGGCGGGCCCTCCGGCTTGCGGAACTGGGTTTCGGTTTCACTCATCAAACAACTGTATGGCCGGCCGGCCGTGCGAGGGAAGGGCGCCTTTGCGGAAGGCGCGGGCTCGCGGTCGCCGCCACTGCTAACGCCGGGGTCCGCCCTTCTTGCCGGTGCGGATGTTCTTCGGCCGGCCCTGAGGCCCGCGCTTGGGCCCCCGGAAGCCGCCACCCGGCCCGCCGGGCCCGCCCCCACCTGGTCCGCCCCCACCTGGTCCATGAGGCCGGCGGTCGTTACGCTCGCGCATCCCCAGCCGGGGCCGCGGCGCGGTTGGATCGGCCGCCACTGGCTCGCTCAGCATCTCGAACAGCAGCCCGCCGGTGATCGGCGTCGCTTCGGCGAGCTTCACGCGCACCTGCATGCCCAGTGGCCAGCGCCCGCCGGTCCGCTCGCCCACCAGGGCGTGCGCCCGGTCGTCGTGGACGAAGTACTCGGAGCCCAGCTTCGACACCGGGACCAGGCCGTCGGCGCCGGTCTCGTGCAGGCGGATAAACAGGCCGAAGCGGGTCACCCCGGTGATCCGCCCGTCGAACTCCGCGCCCACGCGATCCGCCAGGAAGGCCGCGACATAGCGGTCGGTGGCGTCGCGCTCGGCCGCCATGGCGCGCCGCTCGGCGAAGGTGATGCTCTCGGCGGTGTCCTTCAGCTTCTGGATGTCGCGGTCACTGAGGCCGTCCGCGCCCAGCCCCAAGGCCGCGATCAGGCCGCGGTGCACGATCAGGTCGGCGTAGCGGCGGATCGGCGAGGTAAAATGGGCGTACTTGGCCAGGTTCAGCCCGAAGTGGCCGATGTTCTCCGTCGAATAGATCGCCTGCATCTGGCTGCGCAGCACCACCTCGTTGACGATCTCGGCGTTCGGGCCCTCGCGGGTCTCAGCCAGCAGCTTATTGAACCGGTCGGTGCGCGGCGCCTCGCCCTTCGACCAGGCGATGTCCAGGGTCTGCAGGAAGTCGACCAGCGCCTGGACCTTCTCCTGGCTCGGCGTGTCGTGGATCCGGTAGATCAGCGGCGTTCGCTTGGCTTCCAGCGTCTCGGCAGCCGACACGTTGGCCTGGATCATCATCTCCTCGATCAGCTTGTGAGCCTCGAGGCTGGCGCGGGGCGTGATCGAGGCGACCTCGCCCTCCTGGCTGATGACGATCCGCCGCTCCATGCTCTCGATGGCCAGCGGCGAACGCGCGGTGCGGCCCTTCAGCATCACCGCATAGGCCGCATATAGCGGGGCGATGATGGTCTTCAGGATCGGCCGGGTCTTCTCGTCCGGCTGGCCGTCGGCGGCGGCCTGGGCCTGTTCGTAGGACAGCTTGGCGGCCGAGCGCATCAGGCCGCGCACGAACTTGTGGCCGCGCTTGCGGCCCTCGGCGTCGAACACCATCCGCACGGCCATGCAGGCGCGGTTCTCGCCTTCACGTAAGGAGCAGAGGCCGTTGGACAGCACCTCGGGCAGCATCGGCTCCACCCGGTCGGGGAAGTAGACGCTGTTGGCCTTCTCGCGGGCCGTCTCGTCCAGCGCCGAGCCCGGGCGCACATAGGCCGCGACATCGGCGATGGCCACCCAGACGATCCAGCCGCCGGGGTTCTTCGGGTCGTCGTCGGCTTGCGCGAACACCGCGTCGTCGTGGTCCCGGGCGTCGGCCGGGTCGATTGTGATGAAGGGGACACCCCTGAGGTCTTCGCGACCCGCAAGAGTGGGCGGCTGGGCCGCCGCGGCCTCCGCCTCCGCCGCGGCGCTGAAGCCGGTCGGGATGCCGTGGGCGTAGATGGCGATCAGCGAGGCGGCGCGCGGTTCATCCTCGCGGCCGATCACTTCCAGCAGCTTGCCGCGCTTGGGCCCGAAGCGCGTCTCGGCCGCGGTCGCCTGGGCCAGCACCAGGTCGCCGTCACGCAGTTCCTGGGCCTGGGGATCGGTCAGCACCAGGCTGTCCTTGGAGCGCCGGTCAACGGGCTCGACGCGCACTTCGTGACGCGCCTTGCGGATCACGCCCAGGATGCGTTGTGCGCCGGCGCCCAGCGACTTGATCAGCCGGGCCTCGTGCTCGCCGCTTTCCAGCTTGACGAAGCGGACCAGCAGGCGGTCGCCGAGGCCGGGAGCGGGGCCGGTGTCGCCCTTGCGGGCGGCGGCCAGGACTACCAGCGGGGCGTCCTCGCCCTTGGTCAGGCGGACCAGCAGTTCGCCGTCATTATCGCGTTCGATGACGTCGACGACGCCGACCTCGGGCAGGGCGCCGGCCTCGGCGAAGCCCCTGCGGCCGCGGCGGCCCAGCGTGCCGTCGGCCTCCATGGCCTGCAGCATGTGGCGCAGCGCCCGGCGGTCCTCGCCCTTCAGGCCGTAGTGGAGCGCGATGGCGGCCTTGTCGGTCTCGCCGCTCTCGCGGATGTATTTCAGAAGCGCGTCGCGGTCGGGCAGTCCTTTGGCAAAGCGAGTGGATTTGGGTTGTCTAGTCTTAGGCATATGCGGTGCTTAGCACCTTTCGTTGGTGTTCTTGAGAATGGGATTTCGGGTGCGCGAACCCCGGCGATGCTCGTTCAAATTCTTTGCAAATTTTCGGGAGCGAGGCGGCCGTCGCGGCCTGTCCGGCCAGCGATGCGCAGGGCTCATATAGGCCATCCCGGTTAAGATTGCACCCCCCGCGGCGTCAACCCGCCAGGAACGCCGCCATTGCCGGGGTCGCTGTGCGGTCCTGGATCATGAACAGGTGCCCGCCCTCGAAAAACTGCAACGTCGCGCGCGGTATGCGGCTCGCCATCTTCTCCTGGGTTTCGGGCAGCGCGATACCGTCGTAGCGCCCGGCGGCGATCATCACCGGGCAGGCGATCTGCGGCAGCCGGTCCCAGGTGTCGTGGTGCGCGCGGGCTTCGAACTGGCGGCGCGCGCCCATAGCGTGTCCCGGTTCGTCGCCATAGGGGTCGTCCGCGCCTAGCGCCACGAACTGCGCGTACTGCTCCGGGTGCGCCTTGGCCCAGGCATCGTCCCGCCGCGTATCGCTGATCGGGATCATGTAGCGGGCACGGGCCTCGCCCTTCAGGTGCTCGATCTCGTGGAACGGAAACGAGGCCCCGCCCGCGCCGCCTGGCGAGGTGCAGGCCAGCACCGCGCGTGTCACGCGCTTCGGATGCCGCAGCAGCAGTTCCAGCGCCACCATGCCGCCGAACGAGACCCCGATGATCGGCGCCGACTCCAGCCCCTGTTCGGTCATCAGCGCCGCGGCGTCGTCGGCATAGTCGGCCATGGAATAGGCGACGTCGGGCTTCTCGGACTGGCCGAGGCCCCGTTGATCGTAGGCCAGCACGTCGAAGCTCTTCGGAAGCGGCCCCTCGAACACATTGGGCTTGTTGCGCAGGTCGCCGCCGCTGCCGGAGATGAACAGCAGGGGCTGACCCGCGCCCGCGCGCTCGAAATGGAGCTTCAGTCCGTTGGCTTCCGCGTATGGCATACCAAAACCCCGCTCATCCCGGCGAAAGCCGGCACCCAAGCTGCGTCGGGTGGTTTGCCTCGGGGCCAGTGACCTCCGCAAGCCCGCTTGGATCCCGACCTTCGCCGGGACGAGCGGACAAGGTGGTTAGGCCTTCGGCGCCGGCTTCTTCTTGGCCGCGGGCTTTTTCTTGGCCGGGGCTTTCTTGGCGCCCGCCTTGGGTTCGGCCTTGGCCTTCGCGGCCCGGGCCGGCTTGCGCTTGCCGCTGCCACCTTTTGCCGCGCGCTCGGCCAGCAGGGCCACGGCCTGCTCCATCGTCACCGCTGCCGGATCGGTCCCGCGTGGGACGTTGGCGTTGGTCGCGCCGTGTTTGATGTAGGGGCCATAGCGGCCGGAGAGCACGCGCACCGGCGCGCCGTCCGTCGGGTGGGCGCCCAGGTCGGCCAGCGCCGTGGCCTCGCCGCGACGACCGGCGCCGCCGGCCCGCTTCTGGGCCAGCAGGTCGACGGCGCGGTTCAGCCCCACGTCGAACACCTCGTCGGCGCCCGACAGGTTGGCGTAGGTTCCGGCGTGCAGCACGAACGGCCCGAAGCGGCCGATGCCGGCCAGGATCGGCTGGCTG
>JBBQTP010000017.1:0-40578 GCA_038213205.1 Caulobacterales bacterium | reverse complement strand
CTGGGACCAGAGCCTGCCGCAATATACGCCGGCTGAACGCCGGCCGATTTACATGGACAAGATCCGCGTCCTCGCCGAGCTGCACAACACAGACTACGCCGCGATCGGCCTCGAGGATTTCGGCCGCCCGGGCAACTACATGGGCCGCCAGGTCGAGCGCTGGACCCGGCAGTACAAGGCCTCGGAGACTGTCCACATCCCGGAGATCGACAAGCTCATCGAGTGGCTGCCGAAGACCCTGCCCGAGCAGGAGAAGACCTCGATCGTTCACGGCGATTACCGCCTCGACAACATGATCTTCCACCCCACCGAACCCCGGGTGACCGCGGTGCTCGACTGGGAGCTGTCGACGCTCGGCGACCCGCTGGCCGACTTCACCTACCTGCTGATGAACTGGATCAACGGCTCGCTGTCGCTGATCGAGGACCAGACGGCGCATGGCGTGCCGACCATCCAGGAGACGGTGGACTACTACTGCAGCCTGACCGGCCGGAAGGGCCTGCACGATCTCGACTGGTTCTGCAGCTACAATGCCTTCCGCCTGGCCGGCATCCTGCAGGGCATCGTCGGCCGGGTCCGCGACGGCACCGCCAACAGCCCCCACGCCGCCCAGCAGGCCGACCGCGTGCTCAGCCTCGCCCAGGCCAGCTGGAAGTTCGCGCAGAAGGCGGGCGCGGCGGGGTAGCCTTCACCGCTCATCCCCGCGGAAGCGGGAACTCAAGCGCTTTTCCTATCCGCCTTCGCGCCAGCGAAGGGTCCCAGTTCAAACCACGGAAAACACGGAAAGACACGGAAGGCGCAGGAGCCTACTTTCCGTGTCTTTCCGTGTTTTCCGTGGTTCAAAACCTGGGTCCCCGCTTTCGCGGGGGTGAGCAGCGTTGGGACCAGCGTCTTAGAGGCCGATCTCAGCCAACAGCGCGTCGAGCGCCTCGGGGTCGTCGAAGACCGCCCGGACCGGCCAGGCCGTGACCTTGGCCCGCCAGGCCGGCGGCAGGCGCACCCAGTCTTTCTCGGTGGTCACCAGGCCGGCGCCGAACACCGAGGCGCGGTCGGCCAGGCGCCGCAGCGTCGCCTCGTCATAGGCCGCGTGGTCGGGGAAGTCGGCGAAGTCGGCCACCTCGCAGCCGGCGGCCTTCAGCGCGCGCTCCACCTTCCAGGGCTTGGCGATGCCGGCGAAGCCAACTTGCGGGCCGGCCGGCGGCGGCTCGGCGGCTGTCAGATGCGCCATAAACAGCGGTGGCCCCTTCAGCAAATCCAGCAGATCGTCCTCAGCTTCGGCCAGATCGGCGGGCAGCAGGACCAGGGTCGCGCTCGCGCGGCCCAGGCCCACCGCCAGCGGCTCGCGCATCGGCCCGGCGGGGAACACGCGCCCGTCGCCGAACGGCCACTCGTTGCCCCGCGTCTCGCCGTCGACCACCACCAGCGACAGGGCCTTCTTAACCGAGGGGTTCTGGTGGCCGTCGTCCATGACGATGACCTCTGCGCCAGCCTCGGCGGCGGCCTTGGCTCCGGCGGCCCGGTCGCGGGCCACCCAGACCGTCGCGTGGCGCGCCAGCATCAAGGGCTCGTCGCCCACCTCGGCGCTGGTGTGCCGTTCGGGATCGACCCGCACCGGGCCCTCCAGCGAGCCGCCATAGCCGCGTGACAGCAGGTGGACGGCCTTGCCCCGCGCCGCCAGCCGCTCGGCGAGCGCGCGCACCACCGGGGTCTTGCCGGCGCCGCCGACCGTGAGGTTGCCGACGCAGATCACCGGCACACCGGGATCGAAGGGGACCGTCCGCGCGATCCGCCGCGCCGTCACCGCCGCCCAGATCCACGAGACCGGCGTCAGCAGGGTGCGGATCCCCGGCATACCGCCCTCGCGCTGGCGATCGTAGCGCACGTACCACCAGCGCGGCGTGGCGAGCTTCATGCCGGCAACAGCGGCGCGATCAGCACCATCGCCGAGGCCAGCGCCGCGCCTTGCCGGGCCGCATAGGCCTGGGCCGCCTCACCGGTCCGCCGCGCGATTGCCGGATTGGCCAGCAGGCCGCGGATGTGGCGGGCCAACGCGGCCCCATCGGCGGCCTCGATCACCGCCGCGTCGGCCAGCATTTCGGCATAGATCGCCTCGGCGTTGAACACGTGCGGCCCGGTGATCAGCGGCCGCGCCAGCTGCGCCGCCTCGATGGGATTGTGCCCGCCGACGCCATCGACGAATCCGCCCGCCATCACCACCACATCGGCCAGGCTGTAGAAGGCGCCGAGCTCGCCCAGGGTGTCGGCGACATAGGCTGTGGTGTCGGGCCCCAGTGCGTCGCCGGCCGCGCGCCGCGCGGTGGTGAAGCCCAGCGTCATCAGAGCCGCCGCGATCTGCGGCCCACGGTCGGGATGCCGAGGCGCGACAATCAGCAGGGCGGGTGGGCCGTCCGCGGTGGCCTCGCGGAAGGCCTGGGCGATCAGCGTCTCCTCGCCCGGATGGGTGCTGGCGGCCAGCACCACCTTGCGCGCGCCGGCCCCGGCCCGCAGGGCGGCGAGCGTGGCCGCATCCACCGGCGGCGCGGCGCCTGCCAGCTTCAGGTTCAGGTGCGGCCCGACGCGGCCGCCCAGCCGGGTCAGGCGCGCTTCGGTAGCGTCGTCCTGCGGCAGGATCAGGTCGAAGGCCTGCAGCAGGATCCGCGCGGTTCCGGCGGCCTGGCGCCAGCCCGAGGCGCTGTCCCCAGTCATCCGCGCCGAGAGCAGGGCGAGCTTCACGCCGCGCGCCTTGGCCGCGACGATCAGGTTGGGCCACAGCTCGCTCTCGACCAGCAGGATCGCGCCGGGCCTCCAGTGGTCGAGGACGCGGGCGGCGGCGCCCGGCGTATCGACCGGCGCGAACTGATGGATCACGCCTTCGCGCAGGCGCTTGGCCAGCACCTCGGCGGAGGTGACGGTGCCGGAAGTGACCAGGATCGCCAGGTCCGGCCGCAGGGCTTTGAGGGCATCGATCAGGGGTAGCAGCGACAGGCTCTCGCCGACGCTGACCCCGTGCAGCCAGACCAGCGGACCCTCAGGGCGCGGTGCGGTCGGGCGGCCGAGGCGTTCGTGCAGGCGTCCGGCGTCTTCCTTCCCGGCCCGCGCGCGACGGCGCAGCAGCATCGGCGCCAGTGGCTCCAGCAGGCCGGTCGCCGCGGCATAGATCGCCAGCGGCACGGTGCGCAGTTTCACACCGCCTCGGCGGGCGCCAGCCGGCAGGCGCTGTCGGCGTTGGTCTCCACCTGCAGCGTGGCGTGGCCGATGTTGAACCGGTGGGCCAGGCCCTCGCAGGCCTCGTGCAGGAAGTGGTCGCCGTCAGCCCCGTTCTCAAGCTTGGCGGCGGGCCGGATGATGTGGGCGGTGAGCGCGGTTTCCGTGGTGCTCATGGCCCAGATGTGCAGGTCGTGGATCTCCTCGACGCCGGGCAGACCGCCCAGCCAGGCGCGCACCGCGGCCGGGTCGATCCCGCGCGGCGCGGCGTCCAGCGCCAGGTTCACCGAGTCGCGCAACAGGCCCCAGGTTCCCAAGACGATGACCACGACGATCGCTAGGCTGAGCGCCGGGTCGATCCAGCTCAGGCCGGTCACCGCGATGACGCCGGCCCCGATGATCACCGCCACCGACACCGCCGCGTCGCTGGCCATGTGCAGGAAGGCGCCGCGGGCGTTCAGGTCGTCCTTGCTGCCGCGCATGAACAGCAGCGCCGTGGCGCCGTTGATCAGCACGCCGAGGGCGGCGACCAGCATCACGGTCTTGGTAGCGATCTGCCCAGGTGCGGTCAGGCGCTGGATGGATTCCGAGGCGATCGCGCCCACCGCCAGCAGCAGGAAGACCGCGTTGGCCAGGGAGACCAGGATCGTGCCCTTGCGCAGGCCATAGGTGTGCCGCGCTGTCGGCGCGCGCCGCGCCAGCACCGTCGCACCCCAGGCCATGGCCAGGGCGAGCACGTCGGAGAGGTTGTGGCCGGCGTCGGCCACCAGGGCCATCGACCCGGCCCAGAACCCGGCGCCTGCCTCCACGATGACGAACGCCGTATTGAGGGCCACGCCGACGGCGAAGGCCCGGCCCATGTCTGTGGGGACGTGGTGATGGTGGCCGTGGCTATGGCTGTGCCCATGATCGCGCGCGCCGTGATCGTGGTGATCATGGTCATGGTGGTCGTGATCCTGGTGGTCGTGCGCGTGGGCCATCGTGCGCCTATGTCTCACCGCCCGAGGGCGGGATCAATGCGCCGTTGCGGCGGCGGGCCGCCCGACCAGGGCCTCGGCGCGGCGCGTCGCCGCCGAAAGCCGGGCCGACCAGTCCGCCAGCAGAGCCTCCACCGCGTCGGCGTCCGCGTCGGCGGGCACATAGAGCGGGCCCTCCCACACCACCGAACCGCGGCCGAAGGGCAGCGCGAACATCACCTTGTCCCAGGTGTCCGCCTGCATCGCCGGGTTGGCCGCGATGCCCATCAGGAAGACCGGTTGGCCGGAGCGCTTGGCGATCTGCGCTGCGCCCGGGGCGATGATCTCGTTGGGGCCGCGGGGGCCGTCGGGGGTGATCACCAGGGCGCCGCCCTCGGACACCCAGGTCACCGCCTCGCGGATCGCCGCCACCGCGGCTCGCGCCTTGGCCGAGTCGCCCTTCTTGGCCGAGGAGACTCGGATAGCCGGGAAGTCCGCCATCTCCAGGGCCGTGGCGATGAACTGGCCGTCGGAGGAGGGCGACACGAAGGCCCGGGTGCGCTTGCGCCACCACTGCGGGGCGGTCGCCAGGCAAAGCGGCACCCGGCCGTGCCAGAATAGCGCGATGGCCCCGCTCTCGCCGGCCAGCACCGGCTCGACGCATTCGACGTTCTCGTGCTTCCAGCGCACTGTGTTGAGGATCAGCCGGATGTAGCTCCCGAGCAGCCAGCCGAGGAAGGCCTGCACCGCGTTGCTGCGCAGCAGCTTCTTCAAGCTGCCGACTCCGCCTCGACTGACTCGGTGTCCAGGTCCTGGGTCTTGGCCAAGCGGGCGTAGAGGCCGCGCTTGCGGATCAGGCCCACATGGTCGCCGGTCTCGACGATCCGGCCCTTGTCGATGACATAGATCCGGTCGGCGCCGCGCACGGTCGACAGGCGGTGGGCGATCAGGATCGTTGCGCGGCCGGCCATCAGCCGCTTCAGCGCCGCCTGCACCTGAGCCTCGCTCTCGGTGTCCAGCGCGCTGGTCGCCTCGTCGAGCAGCAGGATCGGGGCGTCCTTCAGGAACGCTCGCGCAATGGCGATCCGTTGCCGCTGGCCGCCCGACAGCCGGGCCCCGGCCTCGCCCACCGAAGTGTCGTAGCCCTGGGGTAGGGTCTCGATGAACTCGTGCGCCGCGGCCTCGCGCGCCGCCTGCTCGATCTGCGCGGTGGTGGCGTCCGGATGGGCGTAGGCGATGTTGGCCCGGATGGTGTCGTCGAACAGGAACGGCTCTTGGGTGACCAGGGCGATCTGGCTGCGCAGGGACTTCAGCGTCACGCCGCGCACGTCCTGGCCGTCGATCAGCACGCGGCCGGAGGTCGGGTCATAGAACCGCGGGATCAGGTTGAGGATCGTGCTCTTGCCGCCGCCGGAGGGGCCGACCAGGGCGACGGTCTCGCCACGGCGGGCCTCCAGCGTCACGTCGGTCAGCGTCGGATGGCCCTGGCCGTCATAGGCGAAGCCCACGTGATCGAACCCGATGGCCCCCTCGCCGCGCGGCAGGGCATGGGCGCCGGGCCGCTCGCGCACCTCCGGCTCCACGTCGAGCACCGCGAACAGCCTGCGCCCCGCCGAGATGCCCTCGGCGAACACCGTCTGCAGGTTGGCGAGCTGGCGCAGCGACTGGCTGGCCATCATCAGCGCCGCCATGAAGGCCACGAAGGCGCCGACCGTCATGTGGTGGTGTTCGGATCGCCAGCCGGCGTAGGCCAGCACCACGGCGGTGATCAGGGTCATCAGCAGTTCGGTCGAGGGCGCGGCATAGGCCCGCGCGTTGGCCCCCTTGATCAAATGGGCCTGGCGTCGGCGAACCACCTCGTCGACGCGCGCCTCCTCATAGTCCTCGCGGTTCTCGATCTTGACGATCCGCACCCCGTCCAGGCTCTCCATGATCGCGGTGGAGAGCGCCGAGGTCTCGGCCATCGCCCCCTTTGCGGCCTTCGTGGTGCGCTTCGAGAACCGGCGCATGATCGCGCTGGCCAGCGGCGCGACGACGATCACGATTAGCGACAGCCACAGATCGTTGGAGACCATGATGGTGATCGCCCCGATCACGATCAGCAGGTTCTGGGTGTAGTTGATCACGCCGGAGGTCGCCGCCTCGCGGATCAGACCGGCGTCATAGAGCACGGACGAAACGTAGGAGCCCGAGTGCTGGCTGCGCAGCCGCGCCAGGTCGGCTCGGACAAGGCGTCCGAACAACTGCACCTGGACGTCGCCGACCACGGCGTTGCCGATGCGGTTGACCAGGGCCGCCTGGATCACCTGGGCGATGGTGCGGCCCACGGCATAGATGACGATGTACAGCGGGATGCGGACCAGCTGGCCGGCCTTGTGGTTGACCAGCAGGTCGTTGGTCGCCGGCTCCAGGATCTGGGCCAGCATGGTCGAGAAATAGGCCACGGCGATGGCGGCGACGAAGGCGGTCAGCCAGCCCTTCCAGCGCGGCGCCATATAGATTTTCGCCACCCGGCCGATCAGGGCGCGGGCGGAAAGCTCAGGCGGGGCGCGCTCGCTCATAGGTCTTGGGGTCGTCCGATGCGGGGTTGAAGTCAAGGCGGGCCCAAAGTCGTAAGGGGCTCGGTCCGCGGCGTTGGCGCAACTTCCGTCGCAGCCGTCGAAGGCTTAGGTAGGGCGCGATGACCGCCGCGCCAACCCATCCGGGATTCGACCTCGCCACGCCGGGGGGGCGGTTCAAGACCTATTTGGACTACCTGTGGAACGATCACGCCTACCTGCGGCTGGGCTTCCAGAACGCCCATTGGATCTCCGACGAACTGGTCCGCACCAACCAGCCCTGGCCGCACCAGCTGGCCGCCTGGAAGGCCAAGGGGATCAAGACCATCGTCAATCTGCGGGGCGGCTTCGACGCCTCCTTCCACGCCCTGGAGAAGGACGCCTGCCGCCGCCTGGGCCTGGAGTTGGTCGACTTCACCATCACCTCGCGCGAGGTGCCGATCCGCGAGCGGGTCATCGGCGCCAAGCGGCTCTACGAGACCATCGCCTATCCGGCGCTGATCCACTGCAAGTCGGGCGCGGACCGGGCCGGGATCATGAGCGTCTTCTACATGCATTTTCGCCAGGGCAAGACGATCCGCGAGGCGATGGATCAGCTCGACCTGAAGTACCTGCACGTCAAGCAGGGCAAGACCGGGGTGCTGGACTACGTCTTCGAGCGCTATCTGCAGGAAGGCGAGCCGGCCGGCATGTCGTTCCTGGAGTGGGTGGAAAGCCCGATGTACGACCCAGCCGGCATGAAAGCCGACTTCCGGGCGGGCATGCTGGGGGCGCTGGTTACCGAGAAGCTGTTGCGGCGCGAATAGCGGCTTCCTAGTGCTCGTCCGGGTGGTCGGCTTCCGGGTCGAGCAGCTTGTGGGCGTGGATGATGAAATAGCGCATCAGGGCGTTGTCGACCGTCGACTGGGCCTTGCCCCGCCAGGCGGCCAGCGCGGCCTGGTAGTTCGGATAGGCCCCGACCATGTCGACCTTCGAAGGGTCGCGGAATTCCGCCGGTCCCTCGAGCGATTTCAATTCGCCCCCGATCACGAGGTGAAGAAGCTGTTTGTCAGGCATGGCTCAGGGGTCTCGTAACGAATGAAACGATCTGCCGGCAGGCGATAGGCCGCCCTCGCGCCGGGATCAATGGACTCTAGAGACCGGCGATGGCCAATGCGTCGATCAGGATCGAAGGCGCGTTGGACGAACCGCGAATCTCCAGGTCGGCTCCGGGAACCAGGCGGCCGTAGATGTCGATCAGATTGCCGGCCACGGTGATCTCGTTCACCGGGTAGGCGATCTCGCCGTTCTCGAACCAGAAGCCCGAACAGCCCACCGACCAGTCGCCGGTGTTGCCGTTGAGCGAGGGCCCGAACATCGAGGTGACCAGCAGGCCCGAACCCGCGTCGGCCATCAGCTCGGCCTGGTTCCGCGCCCCCGGCGTCAGGGTCAGGTTGGAGGTCGAGACGCCCGGCGGGCCGGCGAGGCCGCGCGAGGCGTGGCCGGTGGTGGCCAGGCCCAGCTGGCGCGCCGAGGACGAGTTCAGCAGCCAGGTGGTCAGCACTCCGTCATCAATCAGCGTGGTGGGGCCGTTCTCCACCCCCTCGTCGTCGAAGGGCGAGGACCCAAGGCCGCGGCGGAGGTGCGGATCGTCGGTGACGGCGATGCGCTTGGCGAACACCGGCTGGCCCAGCTTGTCCTTCAGGAACGAGGTTCCACGCGCGATCGCCGGGCCGGAGACGGCGCCGATCAGCGGGCTGAGCAGCGAGGCGGCCAGGCGGTTCTCGAAGATCACCGGTGCGGTGGTGGACGCGATCTTGCGCGCGCCGAGGCGGCCGGCGGCGCGGCGGCCGGCCTCGGCGCCAAGCGACTCAGGCGTCGGCAAATCTCCCTGCCAGCGCACCGAGCGGCCGTCGTAGCCGGTCTCCATGCCGTTTTCGTCGCCGGCGATGGCCGAGGCGCCGATCGAGAAGGACGAGGCGCGGTGCAGGCCGGAGAAACCGGCGCTGGTCACCATCCGCCACTGGCCGGCCGACCAGGAGGCCGAGGCGCCATCGGAATTGGTCACCTTCGCGACCGCGCGGGCGGCGGCCTCGGCGGCGCGGGCCTTGGCCTCCAGCGCCTCGGGCTCCGGCTCGGCGGGATCGTAGAGGTCGAGGTCGGGCAAGGGTCCTCGCGCCAGGCGCTCAGGATCGGCCAGGCCCGCATAGGGGTCTTCCGGCGCGAGCCGCGCCATGGCGATGCAGCGGTCGATCAGCTTCGTGCGGGCTTCCCCGCTGATGTCCGACCCTGAGACGCTGGCCTGCCGCTTGCCGATGAAGACCCTGAGGCCCAGGTCGCGGCTTTCCTCCCGCTCGACCTCTTCCAGCTCGCCCTGCCGCACGGAAATCGACAGGGATCGGCGCTCCGCGCCCACCGCCTCGGCGGCGTCCGCGCCGGCGGCCAGGGCAGCGGCCACGACTTCGTTCAGCAGGTTCTCATCCATGCGGGGGATATGGCGGACCCGGAAGGCCGGGACAAGCGACCCGGTGTCTCAGGTCGCCGGGACGATCCTCCACTTTCCTTTCGTCATCGCCCGGCTTGTCCGGGCGACCCATGAACAGCTGATGGCGCAGGAAGCGCGCGGCGGCCCCGTTTATCATCGGCGCTCGCGGAGATCATGGGTGGCCCGGACAAGCCGGGCCATGACGACCATAAATTGGTGGAATGGTCTTCGGTCGGCCTTACGGGATGGCGTAGAAGATCAGCGTCACCCCGCCCAGGATGTAGGCCAGCCAGGTGATCAACACCCCGGTCGCCCGGGGCAGGGACGCGGCCCCGCTGCGCGACAGGCCCACGGCGTGCAGTATCCGGCCGGTCAGCAGGGTCAGGCCCATGGCGTGGACCACCAGCGGCGGGGCGCTGGCCATGGCCAGGACCATGATGGCGGCCATGCCCGCCGGCACATATTCTGACGCGTTGCCGAACGCGCGGATCGCCCGGTCGAGCTCGGGGATGTCGCCATGGCCCAGCTCGATCTGATGGCGTCGGCGCTGACGCACCACCAGCACCGACAGCGCCAGGAGCAGGATCAGGTGCAGGCCGACCCAGAGGGCCGCGGCGTGGACGGACGGGGTAATTTCCATAGGGCGCTTAGCTGCCCCCCTTATCAGAAATGGGCTTGCCTGAGCCAGGCAGGCCGAGCCTGGCCCACTTTTCGGTGACCGCCTCGATGGTCGCCTGGTCCATGCCCAGCAGGGTTCCCCACTCGCGATGGGTCTCCGGGGGCCATTTGTTGGTGGCGTCCAGGCCGATCTTCGAACCCAGCCCCGACTCCGGCGAGGCGAAGTCCAGGTAGTCGATCGGGGTATTTTCGATGACCGTGATGTCGCGCGCCGGGTCCATGCGCGTGGACATCGCCCACATGACGTCCTTCCAGCTCCGCGCGTCGATGTCGTCGTCCACGACGATCACCCACTTGGTGTACATGAACTGCCGCAGGTAGCTCCAGACGCCCATCATCACCCGCTTGGCATGGCCGGCGTAGGCCTTTTTCATCGACACCACGGCGATGCGATAGGAGCAGCCCTCCGGCGGCAGCCAGAAGTCGACGATCTCCGGAAACTGCTGCTGCAGGAGCGGAATGAACACCTCGTTCAGCGCCTCGCCCAGCACGCTGGGTTCGTCCGGTGGGCGGCCCGTGAAGGTGGTCAGATAGATCGGGTCCTTGCGCATGGTGATCGCGCTGACCTGGAAAACCGGAAACTTTTCAACACTGTTGTAGTAGCCGGTATGATCGCCGTAGGGCCCCTCGTCGACGTAGTCGTCGAGCAGGACGTGGCCCTCGATGACGATCTCGGCGTTGGCCGGCACCATCAGCGGCACGGTCTTGGCCGCGACCAGCTCGACCTTGGCGCCACGCAACAGCCCCGCGAACTGGTACTCGCTGAGGGTGTCCGGCACCGGCGTCACGGCGGCCAGGATGGTGCCCGGATCGGCGCCGATTACCGCGCAGGCGGGCAGGGGCTCGCGCTTGCCCTGCGCCTTCCAGCGGCGGTGGTGCTGGGCGCCGCCGCGGTGGGCCAGCCAGCGCATGATGGTGCGGTCCGGGCCGGTCACCTGCATGCGGTAGATGCCCAGGTTGTAGTCGTCCTCACGGGTCTCGCTGGGACCCTTGGTGACCACTAGCGGCCAGGTGATCAGGGGCGCCGGCTCGCCCGGCCAGCAGGTCTGGATCGGCAGCTTGCCCAGGTCGATGTCGGCGCCTGTCCAGACCACCTCCTGCACCGGCGCCTTCTTCACGGTAGCTGGCCGCATGGACATCACCGTCTTGGCCAGCGGCAGCATGTCCCAGGCGTCCTTCAGGCCGCGCGGCGGCTCCGGCGCGCGCAGGAAGGCCAGCAGTTCGCCGACCTCGCGCAGGTCCGCGGCGGTCTCGCGTTCGCGGCCCTCCAGCGTCACGCCCATCGCCACCCGCTTCACCGTGCCGAACAGATTGACCAGGCAGGGCATGGACGAGCGCGCGCCGTCCGCCCGGATGACGTTCTCGAACAGCACCGCCGGCCCGCCTTCCGCCAACAGCCGGCGGTGGATTTCGGTGATCTCCAGGACGGACGACACGGGCTCGGAGACCCGCACCAGCTCGCCCGCCGCCTCCAGCTTCGCCATGAACTCGCGCATCGACCGGTAAGCCATCGTCCCCCCAAGCCGCTTCGGCGAGAGCGGGGGAACCTAGAGCGGGCGGCGGCCCCGGTCTAGGATGCCCCCCATGAAGCGCATCGACCTCGACGATCTGCCGCCGAAGCTCGCCGCCCTGCTGACCGGGGCCGAGGCTGGCGAAGAGGTGCTGCTGGTGCAGGGCGGCGCCGTGGTCGGCCGCCTGACCGGCGGTGGCCCGCAGCCCCAACCCGCCGAGGCTGAGCCGGAAATGCCCCCCGAGGAATGCGCCAAGGAAATCTTCGAGCAGTTCCGCGCCAGCATCGAAGACGAGTTCTAGGCAACTATTCCGCGGACGCCCGCGTACAGGGTTTGCCGGTCATTCCGCCGGTCAAGGAGCCGCGCCAATGAAGTCCGCATCCCTGGCCCTCGCGGCCGCGGCCAGCCTGATGTCGGCCTGCGCCTCGATGTCCGGAGCCGTGGCGGCCCGCGCCCCCGAGCCCGCCAAGGCCGTTGACGCGGCGAGCTTCTACACCGGCCGCTGGTATGAGATCGGCCGCACGCCGATGAAGCTCACCGATGGCTGCGTCGCCGGGACCACCGACTATCTGAAGGACGACCACGGCCGGCTACGCGACCTCGACGCCTGCCACGCGGACACGCCGGCCGGGAAGGAAAAGACCGTCGGCGGCCCGCTGACCATCCTCAACCCCGGTCAAAACTCCAAAATCCGCGTCGATTACCGGCTGTTCGGCGTCTTCCCGGTCAAACGCATCTACTGGATCGTCGACCACGGCGACGACTGGTTCATCCAGTCCACGCCGGACCTGACGATGGTCAACATCTACACCCGCGACCCGAGGCCCTCACCGGCCCGTGTGGTCGAACTCAATGCGCGCCTGAAGGCCACCGGCTACGACATGAGCAAGCTGGAATACCCCGCCACCTTCCCGGAGGGGCAGCGGTAGGTCAGGTGCGGGAGGCTGCAGAGGCCTCCCATTCCTTGACCAGCTTCTTCGGCGCGACCTTGCGCCAGCGCCGCTCGAGGAAGTTCCGGAACGAGCCGGGATGCAGGGTGGCGATGCGCGCCAGCACGCAGGGGTAATCGCGGTAATGCGCCGTGAAATGGAAGGTCCCCGGCTCGGCCTCCATCAGCATCTCGCGCTCATCGAGGCTGACCTCCATCAGCACCATGGACTGGTCGTCGCGGCGCAGGCGGGTGAAGAATTTGCCGTTCACCTTGTAGGCCGGCGACCCGTAGCTCATGCCCTTTTCCACCCCGGGAAAGGCCATGATGATGGCTTCCATCTCGTCCTGGGTCATTGATCCTCCATCTTGGCGAAGCAGGTGGGGGCGGGCGGCTTGGCCATGATCGCTTCGTCGCATCGTCCGGCGCAAAAGAAAACGGCGGCCCGATCGGACCGCCGTTTGCCGCTGGACTCAGGTGTCGCGCGCTAGGCCAGAGCGACGGTCCGGCGGCGCAGCATTGTCCCCGCGCCGAAGAAGCCGATCAGCAGCATCGCCCACACGCCCGGCTCCGGCACGCCCGGCGCCGGCGGAACGCCGAGGTCGATATTGGCCAGGTTGCCGGTGATGACGTCGCTGTGCACGTCGAACGGTGACTCGGAGAAGCCCTGCTGATCGAGACCTTGCCAGCCGACGAACCCGCCGGTCGCGTTGTGCGTCGGGCTGAATACCGAGAACACCGACTGGCCATTGAACGTCCCACCGGAGATCACCGCCGTGAAGGTCACGTCGAAGTTGCCGGTCTGGGCGTACCAGACGGGCCCGCCGCCGGCCACGCAGCCCACCACCGGTTGGCCGCAGTTGGTCGTCGGAATCTGCAGGGCTGTGCCGATGAACTCGTCATCGTAGTCGTAGGACGTCAGGTCATGGGGCGTGACGCCGCAGCAATTGTGGTGACCCGGCAGGAAGCCCCAGATGAAATCCGTTGTGCCGGTTCCGAGATCCCCGAGGGCCACGGTCTGGGTCACGCCCAGATTGTCCGCCTGGTAGCCGTGCAGCACCATCTGGGCGCCGGTCATGGTCCCGCCGGTGGAGTTGTTGATCCGCAGGGCCGGCGTATCGAAGTAGAGGCAGTCGTAGCAACCGTCGATGGTCGCGACGTGCGTCGCGCTGGCCGGCGTGGCGAACACCAGAACGCTGGCGATGGCGAGGCCCAAAAGGCCCAGAAGCGATTTCATTTGTCAGTCCCCACGCTGTCGGCCTGGAACAGTCCAGGCGTTCGACCGCGCTAAGCGGTCGTGAGGACTTAAAACCGGAGATTCAGGTTACGTAAACACGAGATAAGTCGAGATCGGCATATTCAACTTACAAGAGAACATCGCCTCTCGAATGATAGAATACTCAATTGCCTATTTAGGCATGTTCAAGAGATTTCTGCGCCATCAGTAGGCCAGCGCCGCGCCGTCCTTGCGCATCTCGGTGGCGGCGGCGTAGCGGCCCGGGTGGCGCTGGATGGCTTCGTAGCCGCCGTAGACGCCGGGGCTGGGGCCCAGCTTCCAGCCGATCTTGGCCAGCGCCGTCTTGGTCGCGTCCGGCACCCCGGTCTCCAGATTGAGCGTGCCCAGCGGCTCGAGCGCCTCGCCGGTCGGCTCATTGCCGCCGTCGTGATGCCAGCGCGGGCTGTCGCCGGCCTCCTGCAAGCCCAGGTCGAAGTCGACGAGGTTGGAGATGATCTGCGCCTGGCCCTGCGGCTGCATGTCTCCGCCCATCACCCCGAACGCCAGCATCGGCTCGCCGCCCTTGGTGGCGAAGCCCGGGATGATCGTCTGGAACGGCCGCTTGCCCGGCGCATAGATATTCGGGTGACCGTCCTTCAGCGCGAACATCTCCCCGCGGTTCTGGAACATGAAGCCCAGCCCGTCCGGCATCAGCCCTGAGCCCATGCCGCGGTAGTTGGACTGGATCTGGCTGACCATCATCCCGTTGGCGTCGGCGACGCAGAAATAGGTGGTGTCGCCGTGGGCCGGCGCCTGGCCCGCGTAGGCCGGATTGAGGATCCGGTCCGGCCGGATCAGCTTGGCGCGCTGCTTGGCGTAGTCGGCGGAGACCAGCCACTCGGTCGGCTGCTTGTAGAAGGCCGGATCGGCGTAGTATCGGGCGCGGTCCTCGAAGGCCAAGCGCTTGGCCTCCACCTCGTGATGGATCGCCTGGGCCGACTGAAAGCCCATGCCCTTGATGTCGAACTGCTCCATCATCTTGAGGATCTGCAGCGTCACCACGCCCTGGCTGTTGGGCGGCAGGCCCCAGACGTCGACGCCGCGATAATTTATAGTCTGAGGCTCGACCCATTCGGTGTGGTGGGCGGCCAGGTCCGCCTTGGTCATCCAGCCGCCGATGCGCTTGAAATAGGCCTCGATCCTGTCGGCGATCTCGCCCTCGTAGAAGGCGCGGCCGCCGCCCTCGGCGATCAGCCGGTAGGTCTTGGCCAGCTGCGGATTGCGGAAGATCTCGCCCTCGCGCGGCGTCTTGCCGTTCGGCGCCCAGATCGACTTGAAGTTCTCCACCTCCTCGATCCTGTTCTCGGGCTTGGTGAAGATCCGCTCCGAGGAGCCCACGTAGTAGGCCACGTTCTGGACGATCGGCGCGCCTTCCTCAGCGTGGCGGATGGCCGGGGCGAACAGGTCCTTCCACGGCAGCTTTCCGTAGCGCTGGTGCAGCGTCCACCAGGCGTCGACCGCGCCGGGCACGCTCACCGAGACCGCCCCATACGAATTGATCAGCCCCTTGTCGTTGGCCCGCGTGCGCTGCTCCGCCAGCGTCAGACCCTTGGGGCTGCGGCCCGAGCCGTTCAGGCCCATGACCTTCTTGGCCTTGGGGTCCCACAGCAGCACGAAACAGTCGCCGCCGACCCCACATGAGATCGGCTCCCCGAAGCCCAGCACCGCATTGGCCGCGATCGCCGCATCCACCGCCGAGCCGCCGGCCTTCAGCGTCTCGATGGCCGCCAGGGTCGCCAGCGGATGCGCCGTCGCCGCCGCCCCGTGTAGGCCCCAGGCCGCACTCCGCCCCGCCCACGTTGCCCCATCGATCCGGTCCCCGCCGCGCACGTCCGGCCGGTCGCGGTTCGGATTCTCCTGCCGACTGGTGGCAAAGGCCCGCCCCGCCAGCGCAGCGGCAGGAACGGCGGCGAGGAATGTGCGGCGACGCATGGGCGGGGAGGGCTCCGGGAGGTGGAGCAGTAGTGTTAGCAGAGGGAGCGCAGGAGGCGAGGGGGCGATTGGCGCAAGCTGCGGACGTCGGCGCCTGCCCATGAGCGGACGCTCCTAACGTCAGCGATGGATGGAACCTAGTCGCTCACGCCCCGCCCGAAAACGGACGCTCGGACTCCATCCTCCGTTCAATTCCCCGGCGCCGCCGCGTGCTCCTTCGCGTATTCCGCCTTCATGCGGGCGCTGGACTTCATCAGTCCGTCGACGCGGTCGGTCTTCACGAATTGGGTGCGGAAGAAGCGACCGACGGTAGCGTTGAACAGGGCTGGGTCGTCGACCGGGATCATGTGTGTGGCGCCGGGGAAGATGACCAGCTGGGCGTTCGGGAGATGATGGTAGATTTCCAGCGTGTGTTCGTCCGCGATGGCGTCGTGGTCGCTGGCGAGCACCAGGGTGGGGACGGTGATCGCCTGCAGGGCGTCGGGCTTGATGTGCGGCTCGTCGCTGTCGAGGGCGTCGACCCGCTCGGCCCGTGTCGGCTTGTGGCCGGGGTCGGTCTTCGGCGGCGGGCTTGCGAGTTTAAGGAATTCCGCGGCGATACCTTCGGGATAGAGGTTGGCGGCCATGGCGGCGATCTTGGTCACCTTGTCGGAGTGGCGGATGCCAAGCAGCAGGGCCTCGATGCCGCCGTCACTCCAGCCCAGCACCAGCACCGGGCCGGGGTGCAGATGATCCAACAGGGCGGCGAGGTCGTCGGTCATCGCCTCGAAAGTCAGGGGGCCGCCAGCGTCTCCCGAGCGTCCGTGGTCGCGGCTGTCCATGACGATGACGCGGTAGTGTTTGGAGAAGAAGGCGATCTGGTTCTTCATCGACCAGATGCTGGCGCCGTTGCCGTGGATCAGCAGCAGCGGCGGTCCGTGGCCGTAGACCTCGTAATAGAGCTTCACCCCGTCATGCTGGAAGTATCCGCCCGCCGCCGGGTTCGCGCCGTAGACGACATGGGCCGCCACCGGCGTAGTCGCGGCAGGCGCAGCTAGGGCGGATGGTGCGACGCCCGCTATCAGGACAAGCGCAAGGGCGCTAATGCCAGCCGAAAATCGAAGCATCTGCGAATTTCCCCTTTTTGGAGCGGGGAGCGTGAGTGCAGCCAAAAGGAAGGTCAAGTTTCGATCCCTGCAGAGGTTGGAACCCTGCGGAGCGTCCGACTTGGGTCTGACGCGGCTATTGGACTACCGCCCCATAGCGGACGCTCTCAGGGTTCGGAGCGAGTGGGCGCCGACCTCCCCGATGGCCCCCGGCCGAGGCATCATCGGCCTCGAGGCCGGACCTCCGCCAGCACGTCTTTCACTGCGGTGACGACGGCCTCAGGCCTGCTGCGTCGCACCGCTTCTCCGCCGGCGCCGCGCGCGTATAGGGCGCCGACAAGGTCAGGCCTTTGGCGATGAATCCCTACGCGGCGTTGAGGGCCTTGGCCGCCGAGCGCTGGGCATCTTCCGCTGCCGCTCGCCAGTGGCGGGCGAGCTGCAGGAAATTGGTCTTCAGCAGGTGGTCGGTGGTGCGGGTGGCCATCTCTTCGGCCGCGTCCGCGTGGTCTCGGTACTCTTGGGGGTTACGCATACGGCTCCAACTCGTGAGCCCACCGGATGTTGCAGGGGCTGCTGGAGAATTTCGCCGTGCGCGAGCCCTATGCCTCCGCCACCTCGGCCGCTGCCATCGCCGCCGCGGCCTTGGCCATGTACTTCTCGAACGAGCCATTCCTGATCATCTCGCGGCGTTCTTCCAGGCCGCGATGCAGCTCCACCAGGGTCCGCGCCGCGTGCTCATTCTTCTGGATGGCGGCCCAGTAGGCGGCGACATTGGGGTTGGCCGCGATCGGGTCGTCGACGCCGACCGCCGGCAGCACGTTCTCCACCAGGAACAGGGCCGGCACGAGCGCGCAGTCGGCCATGGTGAGACGGCCGCAGCAGGCGAAGCCGTCCGCCCCGGCTTGGGGGCCAATAAGCTTGTCCAAGGCCTTGACGTTGCGGGTCACCTGGCCGCCCAGCAGGTCGACGATCCCCTGGTTGCGGCTGGCCGCGCGGCTCTGCGGCGAGAGCATGAACATGTTGTTCATGATGTAGATGTCGCCCAGGCGGGCGAGGGTGCGGATGTGGGCGGTCTCGCGCGGCGTCGCGCCCAGCATCGACGGCTTGGGATAGATCTCCTCCAGATATTCCGCGATCACCTCGGATTCCGGCATCATGTCGCCGTCGATATCCAGCACCGGGATGCGGCCGATCGGGAATTCCTTGCGGAACTCCGGCGTGCCGAATGTCGCCGGCCGCTCGAGCGTGATGTCGGTGATCCCCTTGGCGTAGATCTGCATGCGCACGCGCGCCGAATAGGGGCTGAGATCCCCGGAATAGAGTTTCATGTCAGGCGCTCCTCCGCGCGGTCGTGGGACGCGGTCTGACCCGCCCTATCGCCGCAAGCTATCGTTGCCCGTGACGCTAGCCGCTGCGGCCCGCGCCGCCAACTGCTAGCGGGCCAGGGCGTCGGCGATGGCGTAGCGCGAGATCGTCCCGCCGCGATAGTCGGTGAGCCAGATGGCGTCGGCGCTGACGCCCAGGGAATCGCCGCCGGCCCCGGTCCACTGGCGGATCACCTTGCTGCTGCGCGCGTCGGTCAGCGTCAGGGGCAGGGTGTTCATGGTCGTCCAGATGCGGCCGTCGCGGTAGGCGATGTCGCCGCCGTGGCCGGGCTCGCCGAGCGCCACGGTCGGTCCAGGCTTGCCGGCGCGCGCGTCGACGCGGCTGATCGAACCGTCGCCCTGATTCAGCGTCCAGGCCGCACCGGCGCCGGCGAACAGGAACCGCGGATTGGGGCCGGTCGGCGTCGCGCCCAGGAGCTTTCCGGTGCGCGCATCCAGCGCGGTGACCTGCGCGCCGGTGGCCTGTCTCACAAAGAGGCGGCCCGCGGCGTAGGCGACGTTGAACGAGCCCGGCGGCACAGCTGTCGTCTGGCGCACCTTGCCGGTCGCAGGCTCGATGCGGGCCAGCGCGCCCTTGGCGTCGGTGACCATCCAGACGCTGTCGCCGCTTACCGCGGCGCCGCCCTCGGCGCCGGCCGGGGCGATGGGGAAGACCTTGGCGAGCTTGCCGGTCTTGAGGTCGATTTTGGCCAGACCGGCTTTCCCCCCCGCCTTGTCCGCGCAAAGCGGGACCCACAGGTAGCCCAGCCCCTGGGCCAGGCCGGCGCAGGGCTCGCCGGGCAGGGCGACCACGGCATTGATGGCGTTGTGCCTGGCGTCGATGCGGGTGACCGCGTTGGGGCCGGTCGAGCCCACCCAGACCGAGCCGCCGGCAATGCTCACCCAGTCGGCGGTCTTGCCGATCCTCAGCACCGCCAACGGCTTCAGCTCGCTCATCGGCCGCTGCACCGCCGGCACGCCGGGCTTGGGAGCATCGGCGGCTCGCGCCGCGCCCGGGAGGGATAGGGCGGCGGCCAGCGCGAGCCAGGCTTTGCAAATGATCATGGTTTGTCGGCTCCGGTGTATTGGCGAGCCTACACGGCTTGGCTTGGCGCAAGCCCCCCATTTGACTCCCCCGTTTGACTCGGACGACAACGTTCTTAAACCTGTGATCCAGGTCTCGCGGTGCGGACGCGAGCGGGCTGGAGCCGTGCCGACAATGGCGCTCCGCAAGTCTGATCGGAAGGATATCCAATGTTGAAGACTCACGGGCGATTCCGCCTGGCCGTCATCGCATCCGCCGCTCTGTGCGGCCTGGCGCTCGGCGCCGGGGCGAGCCACGCGGCGCCCGCGGCCAAGGCTATGGCCGCCAAGGGACCTGCGGCGACGGTCAAACAGTTCATCGACGCCTTCGACAAGGGTGACATGAAGGCGGCGGAGGCGACCCACGTCGCCGCCCCGTCGATCCTCGACGAGCCGCCGCCGCACCTGTGGAGCGGGCCCGGCGCCTTCACGGCCTGGGCCGGCGACCTGCAGAAGGACGCCATGGCCCACGGGCAGAGCGGCAACAAGGCCACCTTGGGCAAGCTGTCGCGCCAGCAGATCGACGGCGACACGGCCTATGTCGTCTTCCCGGCGACCTATTCCTACAAGGAAAAGGGCGTGGCGATGACCGAGTCGGCCAAGATGGTCTATTCGCTGAAGAAGGACGGCGACGCCTGGAAGATCACCAGCTGGGCCTGGGCCGGCGTGATCCCGCATCCGGTGGCGGCTGCCGCGCCGGACGCCGCCGCACCGGCAGTCGACAAGCCGAAGCCCTGAATGCCGAAAGCCTGAATCGGAAGGCCCTCCCCGTCGCCGGAGAGGGCCTTGATCATTCTGCCGTAAAGCGGTGGCGCTACTGCGCGCCGCCCGCGGAGGTCGCCTTCTTGGCCGCCGCCGCGTCCTGCTCCTGGTGCCGCGCGCCGGCCAGCATGCCCGGCAGCGCATAGTTGCCCTCGTGGCAGGCGTATTCGTAGATGATGCCGGGCATCGGGCCGAACTCGTATTCGCCGCCCCAGGGCTTGTCCCACATCGTCGAATCGTCGACCGTGAAGGCGTAACGCAGCCGCTGCTTGCCCACGCGAGTGAAGCGCTCGGTGACCTTCAGGTTCTTCCATGAGCCCATGAAGTTCTGCGCCTGCGGGAGGTTGACGGTCTCGACCACCAGGGTGTCGCCCTCCCACCAACCGATCGAGTCGCCGAAGTAGGGGCGCACGTCGTTGTCGGCATGCTTGGCGTTCAGGTGGACGATCCGCGTGTCGTGGTTCATCTCGACCTGGATCGTCACCGTGTCCGGGGTCTGCAGGATGCGGTAGTCGTTGTTGTAGAAGCCGTTGGACAGCATCGGCGGGCCGCCATTGCGGCCGAAGCCGATGATGCAGCGCTCGCCCAGCGACCGGTTCTCCGCATTGTCGAAGGAACCCATGCCGCGCCCGAAGCCGGCCTGGGCCGGCGCGCCGGCCTTGCGGGCCGGCGGTTGGCCGTTCGGCGTGGTGAGGATCGAGGTGCGCGGCTCGCCGCCCACCCGCATCACCGAGGCGCCCGGATCCAGCCAGCCGCGGTTGTAGCCGCCCACTACACCGCCGGCGGCGGCGAACTCGGGACGGATGTTGGCGGGGTTCGCGGGGGCCGCGGCGGGGGCGTTGGGGTCGGTGGGCTTGTTGCCGTCGGCCACTTCCTGCACCGCCGCGCCTTCGAGCTTCTTCACCTCGTCGGGGGTGTAGACGCCGCGGGTCCCGAACGAGGCGGGCCGGCTCATCGGCGTCAGGGTGGCGTTCGACCAGTAGCCTTCCAGGTCCGGCTGGCCGATCGACAGGCGCGGGGTCTTGTAGGGCGCGGCCTTGGCCGGGACTTTAGCCTCTGCGGCGAGGGCGGCCATCGGAACGGCGACCAGGGCGGCGCCAAGGGCAAGAATGAGGGCGCGTTTCAAAGCGGGCTCCAAATGTTCAAAGGGCCGCTCTGACGGCGGTTTCAATGCGGGCAGTTTAAAAGCAGCATCGCGTTGCAGCAATGTTTCGCCGCCATACCCAAGTTTCAAATTGGCGTCAGATCGGGTCTTCGATCGACCGCGCCAGGGGCGTGAAGGTCTTCGGGCCCGCCTCGGTCATGTGCCAGCAATCCTCGAGGCGGATGCCGAACTCTCCGGGGATGTAGAGGCCCGGCTCGTCGGAGAAGCACATGCCCGCCGCCAGCGGCGTTGTGTCGCCGTGCACCAGATAGGGCGACTCGTGGCCGTCCAGCCCGATCCCGTGGCCGGTGCGGTGCGATAGGCCGGGCAGGTGATAGCCGGGGCCCCAGCCTTCCTTCTCGTAGTAGCCGCGCACCGCGTCATCGAGGGTCCCCACGGGCACGCCCAGCCTGGCGGTCTCGAGCGCGATCTCCTGGCCGCGCTTCACGGTCGCCCAGACCTTGCGCTGCTTGGGCGACGGGGCGCCGACGATCCAGGTGCGGCTGATGTCGGAGGTATAGCCGTGCACGGTGCAGCCTACGTCGACCAGCACCACCGAGCCCTCGCGCACCGCCTGGGTCTGGTGCGAGCCGTGCGGATAGGCGCTGGCCTCGTTCAGCAGGATCAGCCCGCCGTCCCAGCCGCCGCCGGCCTTGGTGGTCGCCGCCCCGATCAGGGCGCCGATCTCGCCGGGCGCCATGCCGGGCTTGGTGTTGGCGTGGACGTAGCGGATGGCGGCCAGGGTGATCGCATTGGCGGTCTCCAGCAGGGCCAGCTCGGCCGGGGACTTCACCATCCGGCAGGCCCGCACCAGTCCGTCGCCGGAGACCACGCTGTAGGCCCCGCCGCCCGCCTGGCGCACCCCGTCGACGATGAACAGTCGCGTCGTGGCCTCGAACGCGATCGGCCCGGAAGTCACGCCGCGATCCTTCAGCGCGCCGACGATCCGCTCGAACGGGCTCTCGTGCTCGTTCCACGGCCGCACGTCGTCGCCGACCGCCAGGGTCTCGCGCACCGAAGGCTCCTCGAAGGCCGGCGTGACGATGACCACCGCCCCCCGCGCCGGGATCACCGCCGCCGTGGTCCGCTCCGAGCGCCACCACTGGATGCCGGTGAAGTAGTCCAGGCTCGACCCCGACTCGCAGATCAGCGCGCCGACGCCCTGGTCGACCATCAGCTTCTGCAGCTTGGCGATCCGCCTGCGCCGCTCGTCCGGCGTGATCGGCTTGGCCCCCGCCGTCATCGGCCGCGCGTCGGGCGGCCCCACCAGCGCCCGCGCCGCCGCCGGGATCAGCGCCGAGGCTGCGCCTGCGGCACCCGCGGCGGAAAGGAAATGGCGGCGATGCATGGGCGCTCCTGCGGGCGTCAGCGTTTGCGGGCTGCCGGCGCCTTGGGAGGCGCCGCCGCGACTTGCGGACTGTCGGCGGGCGCGGGCGTCAGCGCAAGCGCGCGCAGGGCGTCTTCGATCGGGATGAAGAAGTTGAGGTTGAGCGGCGCCCCGTTGACCATCATGCCCGACACCGACAGGCCGATCACCTGGCCCTTTTCGTCGAGTAGCGGCCCCCCGGAATTGCCGTGGGTGATAGCGACGTCGCTCTGGATGAGCGGCAATCCGTTCTCGACGCGGGTCGCGGAGACGATGCCCTTGGTCATGGTGTTCTGATAGGTCTCGCCCAGCGGTGAGCCGATGGCGTAGACGCCCTCGCCCTGGCGGGCCGGGTCGTGGCGTAAGGACAGCGGCCCCCGGCCATGGCCGTCGACCTTCACCAGCGCCACGTCGCGGCGCGGGTCCGAGCGGACTACCTCGCCGACAGCTTCGCTGCCGTCGTTCCACTTCACTTTCACGTATTTCGATCCGCCGACCACATGGTGGTTGGTGAGCAGGTAGCCGTCGCCGGAGATTAGAAAGCCACTGCCGGAACCGTCTGAAGCGAACACTACCGCCGTCGAATTGGTGGCCTCGCTTAGCGAAACGACCACCGCGCCCGGCGCCAGCCGGATAGGGGTCATCAACGCTTGAGGCGCCGCCGCGAAGGTCACCGGGTCCGCCTTGGCGACGGCCTTGCGGAAGGTTTCGCCCGCCAGTAGCTGCCGAACATTCTCCCGGAATCCTTCGAACACGGCCGGAAGGACACTGTCTTGCAGCTTGCCATTGTAGTTGGCTCCGCCAACCGTCGCCACCCGAGCGACGACTTTTCGATCGAGCGCCGAATAAATTTCCCAGTTGGCGTTCATTGTCACCGTGGCCGGGATGCCTTGACGGTTGAAGGGGTTGGGGCAGTCAAGGCAGAACCGGCCACTGATGTCATCGACGAGAACGCCGACCTTCAGATTCGCCGAGCTCGCGCCCTCCCCGAACAAGCTGTCGCCGCTATCCGACTTGAAGCCGGCCTTTTTTAATTCCTCGTCGAATATCCGTTGAAACCCTGAGAGATCAGCTTCCGCAGCGCCGTTCTGCCAAGTAAGAAATCGGAAGTTCGGCGTACCATCTTCGGCGTATCGGAATCCGGTCGAGGAATAGGCAAGGGCCCAGGCTTTGCCGTCGCGCGGATGCAGGATGATCCTTGCGAATTGAACAGTCTGAACCGACGCAGCGCCGGCTGGCGCCACCTGTGTGGGTGGTCCCGCATTCAGGTTGCGCAGGGTCTTGTAATCTGCCCCACGCGCCGCGGTCGCCGCTAGCGCCAAGCCAAAGGCCAACCACGTCCACCGCCTCATCTGCTTCCCCCCACAACCTGGACGCTATCAAACCCGCTCCGGATTACCAGTTCGCCGCTCAGCCCGCCTACCCCTCGCTGAACACCGCCAGCTCATTCCCACTCGGGTCGCGGAAGTGGAACCTGCGCCCGCCCGGGAAGCTGAAGATCTGCAGGGTGATCGTCCCGCCGGCGGCGATCACCTTGGCCTGCATGGCCTCCAGGTCGGTGGCGAACAGCACGACCAGCGGCACGCGGGTCTTGGCCTGGTCGGCCGGGTCGGCGTTGAAGCCGCCGTCCAGGCCTTCGGTCATCGCCGCATAGTCAGGGCCGTAGTCGGTGAAGCTCCAGCCGAAGGCTGCGGCGTAGAACGCCTTGGTCGCCGGCAGGTCACCCGCCGGGAACTCCACATAGTCGATCTTGCCGTCCTCGCGCATTGCGTCGCCTCCATAAGTGTTCCGTATTTGTTCTAGGTGGCTGCGGCGTCCGAGTCCAGACCTCAACTGGCCAGCAGCATCGCCCCGGCGGAGATCAGCACCGCGCAGCCGGCGCGGCGCGCGGTGAACGGCTCCTTCAGGAACAGCGCCCCGATGATCGTCGCGAACAGCATCGAGGTCTCGCGCAGCCCCGACACCTTGGCCATCGCCGTGAACGACAACGCCCAGACCACCACGCCGTAGCCGACCATCGAGATCACCCCGCCCCCGACCGCCTTCCAGGTCTCGCGGTCATTGCGGATCGCCGGCCACCGCCGCCGGATCGCCAGATAGACCAGCGGCATCGGCGTCCCCTGCACGATGGTCATCCAGACCACATAGGAGGTCGGCCGCCCGGCCAGCCGCACGCCGATCCCGTCGGTGACCATATAGCCGGCGATGAAGGCGCCGCAGATCAGCGCCGCGACGGTCGAGCGGATGTCCGGCCGATCGCGGCCCAGGCCCACCCCGATGATCCCGCCGGAGACCATCGCCAGCCCCACCCACGCGCGGCCCGACAGCTCCTCGTGCGCGGCCACCGCGGCGACCACCGCCACCAGCAGCGGCGCCGAGCCGCGAGCGATCGGATAGACCTGGCTGAGCTGGCCGTCGCGGTAGGCCCGCACCAGGAACAGGCAATAGCCGATTTGCAGCACCGAGGAGCCCGCCGCATACGGCCAGCTCGCCATCGCCGGGGCCGGCAGGATGAAGGCGAAGGGCAGGGCGACGATCGCGGAGACCAGGCACATCAGGCTGATTGACCACAGCCGGTCCGCGCCCGAGCGCAGCATCCCGTTCCAGGTGGCGTGCAGCAGGGCCGCGCCCAGCACCAGGGCCAGGATCAGCGGCGGCACGCCCATGGAGAACGAGGGGGTCAAGGTAACGCCCACACGGCGGTCTTCTTGACGGCCATGTCCTCCAGCTCCCGCGTCGTCGGCACCTGATATTCGGCGAGCCGGGTGAGGCCCGTGCGTGGAAAATAGCTGCGACCTGGATCGCCGATCAGCACGCTGGCGCCGCGCGCCCGGGCCTCGCCTAGCCAGGCCAGCACCCGCTCGGCCAGCGGCTTCTCGTAGCAGATGTCGCCGGCCAGGATCACCTCGGCCCACGCGGGCGCAGGCCCATCCAGCAGGTCCTCACCGGTGAAGCCGCAGACCACGCCGTTGACCTCGGCGTTGAGCGCCACGGCCGCCTCGCAGAACACGTCGATGTCGGCCGCCAGCACGTCGGCCGCCCCAACCCTCATCGCCGCGATCGCCACCATCCCCGAGCCGCTGGCGAAATCGATCACCCGCCGGCCGGCGACCACGTCCGGGTTGTCGATCAGATAGCGCGCCAGCGCCTGGCCGCCGGCCCAGGCGAACGCCCAGAACGGCGGCGGCAAGCCGATCTCCGCGAGGGCCTCCTCGGTCAGCTTCCAGATCGGGGTGATCTCGTCGGCCAGATGCAAGCGGAGTTCGGGCACATGGGGCGGCGCCTGCAGGCGGGTGTTCTGCGCGATGAAGTCGCGCCGGGCCTGCGGCGTGTCGGCGATCATCGCGCTAGGTCGGCGGTGCGCGCGTCGGGGTCAAGGGGGCGTTCGGCGAACCCCAAGCCAGCCGTCCAAAAAAAACGCCGCGCCGCTGACCCCGTCGGCCGGCCGCCTGCGTAGTCCGTCGTGTAAGCCCAAGGGAGGCGCACATGACGATGACGCAAACAACGATGACGTCGCTACGACGTCGCACGGTTCTGGCGATGGCGATGGCGATGGCGATGGCGATCTCGGCGATCGGATTGGCCGGCCCGGCGAAAGCTCAGGCGCCCGCCGACCTCGTGGATATGACGGTGGTGGATCGTGACACAGGCCAGCCGCTGCGGGTCTGGCGGCATGACGGGCGCCTGTTCGTCGCCGGCCAGCCGGGCGCGCGCTACGCCCTGCGGGTGGTCAACCACACCGGCGCCCGCGTGCTGGTGGTCATGTCGGTGGACGGGGTGAACATCCTCACCGGTGAGACGGCCGGCTACGGCCAGAGGGGCTATGTGTTCAGCCCCTATGAGGCCTACGACATCACCGGCTGGCGCAAGTCCAACACCGAGGTCTCGGCCTTCACCTTCGCCTCGCTGGCGCAGTCCTACGCCGCGCGCACGGGCCGGCCGGGCGATGTCGGGGTGATCGGCATCGCCGCCTTCAAGGAGCGGGTGGTCCCGGCGCCCTACGTCGCGCCCCAGCCTGTCGCGCCCGCCTACGAGCCCAGGCCCTACGCCGCCCCCAGGTCCGACAACACGATTGACGAAATGGTCGTCACCGGCTCGCGCCGGGCCCAGGCCGCTGCGCCCCCGCCGCCTGCGGCAAAGGCGGCGCCGGCTCAACGCCTGGCCGAGCCTTCCGACACAGCCGTCGCCGAGCAGCGTCGGTCCGAGAAGCTCGGCACCGCGCACGGCGCGCGCGAATGGTCGGTGACCAGCGAAGTGGCGTTCGAGCGGGCGACGGCCTATCCGCTGGTCGTCCGCCGGATCGAATACGACACCTTCGACAATCTGGTGGCGGTCGGCGTGATCCGTCCGCCCTGGGATCGCGGCCATCAGCCACGACCCTTCCCGTCGAACGGCGGGGCGGGATACGTGCCCGACCCGCCCGGCGGATCCTAGGCCTTTGCGCGCACAGCCGTTCAAGGGCTAGGCTTGGACTTGATGGAGCCGGACGCCGCGGACGACGCTGACCTGTTGCGCGCCCACGGCGCCGGCGATCCGCATGCCTTCGCACGGCTCTATGACCGCTATGACCGCCCCTGCTTTCTGTTCCTTCGCCGGTTGCTGGGCGCGGCGCACGGCGATGCCGCCGAGGACCTGCATCAGGAGACCTGGATCGCGGTCTCCAGGAACGCCGCCACGTTCGACGCCGGCAAAGCTGGCTTTCCCGCCTGGCTCTTCACCATCGCGCGCCGCAAGGCGTTCGACCACTTTCGTCGGCAAAAGGTCGCCGTCCTGGCGTCGGCGCAGGATGACGCGGCGATGATGATCCCCGACCCCGGTCAGAGCCCGCTGGAGCAGGTGCAGTCGCGCGAACTGGCCCGCGAGATCGTCGCCGCGGTCGAGGCCTTGCCCCTGGAGCAGCGCGGAGTGTTCGTCCTGTTCACCCAGGCCGGGCTCTCGCTAGAAGAGATCGCAGATGTCACTGGCGTCGCGGTGGAGACCGCCAAGAGCCGGTTGCGCTACGCCCGCGCCAAACTTCGCGAACAGCTCGCGGGTGAAAGGTCGGCCCATGTCTGATCACGACGCCGCTCCCGATCCGATGGACAAGGCCTATGGCGAGGCCGAAGCAATGCTGAGCGACGAAGCCGCCCGCGCCGCACGCCGCGCCCGGGTCCTGGCCGCCGTCGCACGCGAGACGGCGACGCCCCCGGCCGTGGCCTCACCCCCGCTACCGCGAACCGCCTGGGGCCGCGGCCGCTGGCTGGCGGCGGCCGGCGTGGCGGGGCTGGCCGTGTTCCTGGCCTTCCAGGCCTACACGCCGGTCTCGATCCCGCAGCCGGCCGCGCCGGCGACCCCGGCGGCTTCAGCCCCAACGGCCTTGACGGCGCCCGCGCTCGACGGACCCGCGGCCGCCCCGACACCGCCGACGAAGGTCCCCGCACCGACACCTCGACCGGCGGCGCAGCCTTCCGATGTCGCCCCACCGGCCGCGAGGTTCTCGCCGCCCGACGCGCAGGCGTCGTCCTCCGCGCCACCGCCACCGCCGCCGCTGCAACAGAACGCGGAGCCCGCTTCAGCCCGCGCCGCGGCCCCGGCCCCGCCACCTGCGCCGCCCGCCGCAGCATCGTCGGTGATCGAGGAAATGGTCGTGACGTCGAGCCGGCGGACACAGGCCGATGCGGAAAAGGCGGCGGGCCAGGCCGCGAGGCTGCGCGCCGCCGCCGCGGCGGGCCGCACCACCGAGCTCACGGCCCTGCTGGCCAAGGGCTTCGACATCGACGCGCCCGACGCCGACGGAAACACCGCCCTCATGAAGGCCGTCCAGGCCGACCGTCCCGTCGCAGCCGCCCTCCTCCTGCGCCGCGGCGCCGCCCTTGACCTTGAGAACCACGCGGGCCGGTCCGCCAGGGACATGGCCAGGACGGTCAACGACCCGAAGCTCGACGAGGCCCTTGGCATCGCCCCCTGAACGCAGCGCCAGAAAGAAGCGGACAGACGGCGGCGCATTAGCCGATATTGGATGGGCGACCGGCGAACGACCCGCGAAGGAGCGCGTATGAATTTGGCGAAGACGGCTGTGCTGACGGCCCTGGCGGTGACGGCCCTGACATCGGGTGGCGCCCAGGCCCAGACCAATATCGGCGCCCAGGCGCCCGAGGCCACCGTCCCGTTCGCGATGACCCAGGTGGCGACCTTCAGCCTGCCCTGGCGCCTGGCCTTCCTGCCGGACGGACGCATGCTGGTCACCGAGAAGACCGGGCCGATCTGGCTGGTCGCGCAAGCCGGCGAGAAGACGCCGGTCGCCAATGTCCCACCGGTGCTGGTCCAGGGCCAGGGCGGCATGCTGGGCGTCTATCTCTCGCCCCACTACGCGAGCGACCACAGCGTCTACCTGACCTATGCCGAGCCCGGCGACGCCGCCACCGGCGGCTCAAGCCTGGCGCTGGCCAGGGCCAGGCTGACGCTCGCCAAGGGCGCCGCCAGCCTGGACGACCTGAAGGTCATCTGGCGCGACGGCGAGCGCGGCAGGGGCGGCCAGTTCGGCGCCGCGATCGCCTTTTCGCCTGACCACAAATACCTGTTCCTGGCGGTCGGCGATCGCCAACGCATGACGCCCGCCCAGGACCCCGACCAGCCGCTGGGCAAGATCCTGCGCCTGACCCTCGACGGCAGACCCGCGCCCGGCAATCCGATGGCCGGCAAGACCGGCGCCGCCACCGTCCCGGTAATCGACCCGCCGGCCGACACCGAAAAGGCCAAGACCGCGCCTGTGGTCCGCACCTACGCCTTCCCCGGCCGGAACCTGACCCCGTCCGAGACCTGGAGCAGCGGCCACCGCACCCCCTACGGCCTGGCCTTCGCGCCGGACGGCCGGCTGTGGGAGGTCGAACATGGCCCGCGCGGCGGCGACGAACTGAACCTGATCGAGCCCGGCAAGAACTACGGCTGGCCAGTGGTCGGCTATGCGCCCAACTACAACGGCGTGCCGGTCCCCAGCCCGGATACGCGTCCCGACCTGGCCAAGCCGGTGCTCTACTGGACGCCGGTCATCGCCCCGGGAAACCTGATGTTCTACGACGGCAAGATGTTCCCGCAGTGGAAGGGCTCGGCCCTGGTCAGCGGGCTCAGCACCCGATCGCTGAACCGCATCCTCATTGCGGGCGCGACCGCGACCTCGGCCGAACGCTGGCCTGTCGGCCACCGCATCCGCGACGTGGAAGAGGCGCCCGACGGTTCGCTCTGGCTGCTGGAAGACGCCACGTCCGGCGGACTGTTCCACGTCACGGCGAAGTAGGCGTCGCGCCGCGGGCTCCGCTCGACCGTCTTGACGGCGCCGAGCCCTCGCGTACCGATGGTCGCGGGGCAGGGGGATCGCAGACGTGACCAAGCTTGGACACCGGCGCAGAGACTTGTTTGGGCTGGCGGGCGCGGGTCTGGCAGTCGGCGGATGGGCGACGCGCGCGTTCGGCGCGGAGAGCCAGGAGGCCGACGTCGTCGTCACCAATGCCCGGGTCTACACGGTCGATGACCGCCAGCCCAAGGCTCAGGCCTTCGCGATCAAGGCCGGGCGGTTCATGGCGGTCGGCTCGAACGAGGACATCAAGGGCCTGATCGGCAAGCGCACCGAGGTCCACGACGCCAAGAGCATGACCGTGGTCCCAGGCTTCATCGACTGCCACAACCACGCCAGCGGCAACACGCTGCTGTTCGAGGTGCTGGCCGGCAACCCTTTCGAGGTCGAGTTCGTCACCATCGATTCCATCGTCGAGAAGCTCAGCGCCAAGGCGCGGCAGCTCCCGCCGGACACCTGGATCGAGGGCTTCTTCTTCGACGACACCAAGCTGAAGGACGGCCGGCCGCTCAACGTCCACGACCTCGACCGGGTGTCGACCACCCAGCCGGTGATGGTCGAGCACCGCGGCGGGCATACGGCGTTTTACAATTCCAAGGCGCTTGCAATGGCCGGCGTCACCAAAGCCACGCCTGACGTGCCGGGTGGGACCTACGACAAGTTCCCGAACGGCGAGCTCAACGGGCGGGTGACCGACCGGGCGCGCTCGGTGTTCGGCGGTGGCCCATTCGCGGGTGGGGTCAACGTCGGCAAGCGCGCAACGTTCAGCCCGGAAGAGCAGGCTCGCCGCGACCGCCAGGGCATGGCGCACATCTCCAAGAAGTTCGCCCAGTACGGCCTGACGGGCGTCTGCCACCAGTCCGGCAGCCTGGACGCCCTGCAGGCGATACGCGCCTCAGGCGAGCTCAAGCACCGGGTCAGCTACGAGGCGACCGGCGAGGTCCTCGAGGCGATGATCAGGAGCGGCATCCGCACCGGCCTCGGCGACGAATGGATCCGGCTGGGCGCAACCATGGAGCACCTCGCCGACGGCTCGTTCTCCGAGCGGACGATGGCCATGAGCACACCGTTCGCGGGCTCCAACCCGCCCTACTACGGCAACATCACCGAGTCCCAGGAGGTGCTGAACGCGTGGGTCGAGCGGGTGCATCGCGCCGGCATCCAGGTGAACTGCCACGCCAACGGCGACGTCGCCATCGGCCACGTGCTGACCGCCTACGAGCGGGCGCAGAAGCTGTTCCCGGTGAAGGACGCGCGCTGGAAGATCACCCACTGCACCCTGGTCAACGACGACCTGATCGCGCGGATGAAAGCGCTGGGCGTCACGCCTGCCCTGTTCAGCACCTATTCCTACTACAACGCCGACAAGTTCCACTTCTACGGCGAGGAGATGCTGAAGCGGATGATGGCGTTCCGCTCGATGCTCGACGCCGGCATTCCGGTCTGCGCCGGCTCCGATTTCGACCCCGGCCCGTTCGCGCCGCTGATGGCCATCCAGGGCATGGTCACCCGCAAGGGCTGGAACGGCGAGACCTGGGGCGCGAACCAGAAGATCACCGTCGCTGAGGCGCTCAGGGTCAACACCCTGAACGGCGCCTGGGACACCCGCGAAGAGGCCACCAAGGGCTCGATCACGCCGGGCAAGCTGGCCGACTTCGTGGTCCTGGCCGACGATCCGCACACCGTCGATCCGGACAAGATCAAGGACATCAAGATTGTCCGCACCGTGGTCGGCGGCGCGACCTCCTATCAGGCCTGACGGTCGGCGAAGGCCGTGCGGACGATTGTCGCCCGCCTTAGACCTTTGCTCATCACAGTGCGCTATGCGTGGCGGCATGTCGCCCATCGACCTCATAATGTTGCTGGCGCTCGCGGTGGTGTTCACTCCGCTTGAGCGGCTGCACCCGATCCGATCCGGTGGGCTCGACCGGCCGGGGCTTTGGACCGACGCCTTGCACATCTTCGTCGGCGGTAACCTCATCCGATGGGGCGCAGGCGCGGCGTTGGCGGCCGTCGCCCTAGGCGTCCAGTCGGTGATCCCGCAGGCGCTCGGTCAGCATGTCCGCGCTCAGCCGGGATGGCTGCAGTTCGCCGAACTCCTGCTGCTCTCGGACTTCGCCTTCTATTGGGCTCACCGGCTGTTCCACGCCGTCCCCGCGCTGTGGCGTTTCCACGAGGTGCATCACTCGAGCCACAAGCTCGACTGGGTCGCCGGACACCGGGTGCATCCCGTCGATCAGATCATCAATGGGACCCTGATGGCAGCGCCAGCGGTCGCCCTTGGGTTTCCACCTTCGATCATCCTGGCATACGCTGTCCTCTACCGCTGGCATGCGACGTTCCTGCACAGCAACGTCCGGGCGGACTTCGGACCCTTGAAGTGGCTGGTTGCCTCGCCGCACTACCACCACTGGCACCACGCCGATCAGGCCGACGCCTACGACAAGAATTTCGGCGGTCAGTTGGTCATCTTCGACTGGCTGTTCGGAACGCTGAACCTGCCGAGCGGCATGCCGGAACGCTACGGGATCGGGGCGCCGATCGCCCCGGATTATGTCGGCCAGCTGATCCATCCGTTCCGCAAAGCCCGCTGGGAAGCCCAACCCGTCGCCAAGTCGAGCGGTGAGCCGGCCGTTTGACGTCTTGCCTTGGCCGCTGTCTGCGCGTTTCAAAGGACGTGCGAGGAGCGAAACGTGCTGAGCCCCCACCCTGACGCCGTCCTGGAGACGCTGCGCAAGCTGGCGCTGGCCTTGCCGCAAACCGCCGAGCGGCTGAGCCACGGCAGCCCCGGCTTCTTCATCGAGAAGGGCAAGTTCTTCGCCTACTTCAGCCACAACCACCACGGCGACGACGACACCGCCGTCTGCGTGAAGACCACCGGCAAGGACGAGCAGGACATGCTCATCGAGGCGGCGCCGGAGATCTACAGCTGGCCGGCCTACATCGGCCCCTCCGGCTGGATCGCCATCGACCTGGGCGGCGAGGTGGATTGGGCGCTGGTGGAAGCCCGCCTACTGTCCAGCTATCGCCTGATCGCGCCCCGTCGTCTCAACCATATCTAGACGGCCTTCCAAATCCCGATCACGGGGCATAAGTTTCGCGGCTTCGGTCTTGGGGGGAGATGAAATTGCTTCGTAAAACGCTGTTCGTGGGCGCCGCCCTGTCGCTAGTCGCGGGCTTGGCGCTGGCCCAGGAATCTCCGGCCCGGTCCGACGCCATCGGCAAGAACCCCGAGGCCGCCACCGGCCGGAAACCGGACGCCACCGCAACCGCCGATCCCAACGCCGGCGTGCTGTTCCAGCCCGAGAGCGTCGGCAGCGAAGGCTCGGTGACGGTGGGCGGCCAGAGGATCGACTACCACGCCATCGCCGGCACGATCGTTGTCCACCCGCGCGGCTGGGATGACGCGGCGAAGCGAGAGAAGAGCGGCGAGGGCAAGGATCTCGGCGATCCGGCCAATCCGCAGGCCGAGGCCTCGATGTTCTACGTTGCCTACTTCAAGAAGGGCGCGCCGAGCGCCGACCGGCCGGTGACCTTCGTCTACAACGGCGGCCCAGGCTCCTCGACGATGTGGCTGCATATGGGCGCTTTTGGCCCCCGCCGCGTCGTCACCGCCGACAACGGCCAGCACACGCCGGCCGCGCCTTACACGCTCACCAACAACGCCTACTCCCTGATGGATGTCTCGGACCTGGTGTTCATCGACGCGCCGGGCGCGGGCTTCTCGCGGATCGCCGGCAAGGACAAGGAAAAGGCCTTCTGGGGTGTCGACCAGGACGCCTACGCCTTCAGCCAGTTCATCAAGGGTTTCCTGTCGCAGTACGGCCGCTGGAACTCGCCGAAATATCTGTTCGGCGAGAGCTACGGCACGCCGCGCTCAGCGGTGCTGATCAACGACCTGGAGACCGGCGAACTGATCGACTTCAACGGGGTGATCCTGCTCTCGCAGATCCTCAACTTCGCGCTCAGCGTCGATGGCGCGGAGAACAATCCGGGCAGCGACCAGGCCTATATCACCGCGGTCCCGACCTATGCCGCCACCGCCTGGGCCCGCAAGCTGGTGCCCGGCGCGCCCGCCGATCTGGAGACCTATCTCAAGGAGGTTGAGCAGTGGGTGACCGGCGACTATGCGGTCGCCCTGCAGGCCGGCTCGGAACTGACGCCCGCCAGGAAGCAGCAGATCGCCGAGAAGCTGGCGCACTATACCGGCCTGCCGGTCAGCTACGTGCTGCGCGCCGATCTGCGGATCACCGGCGGCATGTTCGAGAAGACCTTGCAGGAGGCCGCCGGCCTGACCACCGGGCGGCTCGACACCCGCTTCGAGGGCCCCGATCTCGACCCGCTGTCCAAGGAGGCCGACTACGATCCGCAGTCTGCGGCGCTGAGCTCGGCCTATGTCTCAGGCTTCAACGAATATGCCCGCCAGACCCTGGGCTACGGCAAGGGCAGGACCTTCAAGCCGAGCGTCAATGTGTTCCGATACTGGGACAACGAGCACACCCCGCCGGGCGCGCAGTTCAAGCCCCGCGCCATGCTCAACGTCATGCCCGACCTGGCGACGGCCATGAAGTACAACCCGAGCCTGGAGGTGTTGCTGCTGGGCGGCTACTACGACCTGGCCACGCCCTTCTACGAGGGTTGGTACGAGATGCACCACCTGCCGATGCCCAACAATCTGCAGGCCAATATCGAGTACCACTATTACCAGTCCGGACACATGGTCTACGCCCACGAGGCTTCGGCCAAGGCGCTGCACGACGACGTGGCGGCCTTCATCGGCAAGACCAGCAAGCACTAGTCTTCGCGGCGAAAGCGTCGGCGCATGCGCTCCGTAAGCTTCAGCAGGCGCGGCGGCAGTTCGATCGGGTCGGGCCGTTCCAGCGGAGGCGCGGCGGGCTCCGCCGTTTGGGCGCCACCGGCCACCGCCAGCTTCTTCGCCTTGCGCTTGTGACGCCGGTGCGAGAACTCGCCGAGCTGGTTGATCAACAGGGCCGCCTCGACCACCAGGCCGAACAGGATGCCGATCAGGCCCTCGCCGTGGGCGATGGTGCTGGGCAGCGTCTGGATCTTGTTCACCATCTCCAGCACCAGCCCGATGCTGAGCACAGTGTTGTAGGGCCGGCCGAGATTGACCTCGAGCCACTGGTCGAGCCAGGCGGCCCAGTCGGTGATCGCCTTGAACATGGCCGCCGCCCCTCGCATCGGAATCGTCAAGTCCGAGCCTAGCGAACCCGCGCCGAGCTTTCGAATCCGCTGTTCCTCAAAGCCGCAGAGCCGTCTATCTTATCACTGTCAACATTTGAGGGATGGGCGATGAGCGGCGAAACGGTGTTGGTGACCGGCGGGTCAGGCTATATCGGCGGCTGGTGCGTCGCGGGACTGTTGCAGCAGGGCTATGTGGTGCGCACCACGGTCCGCGACCTGGCGCGCGAAGACCAGGTCCGCAAGGCGATCGCCACGGTCACCGACCCAGGCAACCGGCTGAGTTTCCACGCCGCCAACCTGATGTCCGACGACGGATGGGACGCGGCCACGGAGGGCTGCGACTACGTCCTGCACGTGGCCTCGCCGTTGGGCGTCGCCGAGCCGAAGGACCCCAACGAACTGATCACCCCGGCCCGCGAAGGCGCCAAGCGGGCGATCGCCGCGGCGATCAAGGCCGGGGTGAAGCGGGTGGTGCAGACCTCCTCGGTGGCGGCGACCAACTCGGGCGCGTCCGGCGACTGGGTTTGCGACGAGACCGTCTGGACTGATCCCAAGGGCCCTAAGGTCAGCGCCTATGCCCAGTCCAAGACCCTGGCCGAGCGCGCCGCCTGGGAACTGATCGGCACGGCCGGCGGCAAGACCACCCTGGCCACCGTCAACCCGGCCCTGGTGCTGGGCCCGGTGATGGGCGGCGATTTCTCGGAGTCGGTTCAGGTGGTCGAGCGGTTGCTGACCGGCCGCGTGCCCGGCGTACCGCGGCTGGGCTTCAACGTCGTCGACGTGCGCGACGTGGCCGACCTGCACATCCGCGCAATGACCGATCCTAAGGCCGCCGGCGAGCGGTTCATCGCGGCGGGCCAGTTCGCGTGGATGGGCGACATCGCCGACCTGCTGCGCGCCAAGCTGGGCGAGGGCGCCGCCAAGGTCCCGACCCGCAAGGCGCCCGACCTGCTGATCCGGCTGGTCGCGATGTTCGACAAGGAGGTGGGCTCGGTGGTCCCGAACCTGGGCCGCAAGCACGACTACACCTCTGCCAAGGCCCAGTCCGTGCTCGGCTGGGCCCCCCGGTCGACCGAGGAGACCATCCTCGATTGCGCCCGCAGCCTGATCGCGGAAGGCGCGGTCTAGCGCATCTCCTCCCCCTATGGGTGAGGAGATGGTGGGGCACGACGGGCTGAGATTGATTCGGCATAGTCGGGGCCGGTCGGCTAGGGAGTGGGACATGCGGATATTCGGGGCGTGGGTTTTGGCTGCGGCCTTGGCGACGGGCTGGGGCGCGCAGGCTCAACAGCGTCAGCCGCAGGAAGGCCCCCAAGAAGCCAACGGCTACACCCGCTACGAACTTCTGGCGCCGGGGTCCGGCAAGTTCCGGATCATCTACGACATCACCGCCGTGCGCCCCGGCGCGATCGCTTTCTTCAACCCGATCCGCAAGGGTTCGCTCGCCACCGATGAGCAGGTGATCGATAGCGCCAGCGGCCGGCCCCTGGCCTTCAGACAGGTGAGTGGCGAGGCGGCCAGGACCTCCGGCCTGCCCGACGCCGATCCGGCCTCCGACTATATCCGCGTGGACCTGCCGCGGCCGGTGCCGGCCGACGGCGGCGAGTCGCGCTTGCGGATCCTGAAGACCTACGAGGACGCCAAGAGCTACTACGTCCAGGGCCAGGAAATCGTCTTCGACCGCGGCCTCGGCATCAAGCGCAACGCCGTGGTCCTGCCGCCGGGCTATGCGCTGGTGGCCTGCAACTATCCGAGCCAGGTGACGCAGGAAGCCGATGGGCGTCTGCGGATCAGCTTCCTCAACATCACGCAGGGCGAGGCGCCGCTGAAGCTGCGCGCGGCGCCGATGAAATTCGCCGCCGGCCCGAGCAGCATCGCCGCCGCGCTGCAGGAGCGGGCCAAGCAGACGCGCGACATCGTCTACTTCCTGCGCGACCCCGCGACCCACGCCTTCGACCTCTATCACGACTACACCGAGGACCGGGCTGGGACTGGGCGCTACGTCAATGTGGTGCGCACCGGCTCGACCGCGACCAACCCATCGGCCCGCAACCTCGACACCGGCGAGGCCATCCCCGCGGTCCACCTGAAGGGCGATGAGATTACCAAGGCCGGGATCACCGATCCGGAGTTGCCGAAGATCGCGCCCGACACCGAGGTGGTGGTGTTCAACTTCAAGCCGCTGAAAGCCGGCCAGTCGATCCGTCTACGGATGAGCGAAACCTACACCGACCCCGGCCGCTACAAGCTGGTCGGCGATGAGTTGGTGTTCGACCGCAGCTTCGGCCGCGCGCTGAACGCCGTGGTCCTGCCGGCCGGCTGGGTGCTGACCAATTCCTCGACCCCGGTGGTGGTCAGCCGCACTGACGACGGCCGCACCCGCCTCGACTTCAACAATGCGCGTCCGGACGAACTCGAGGTGCTGTTTACGGCGCGGCGCGCAACGGCCGGGTCCTAGCGTCCGCGAGCATCCGAAGCCGGAGGAGGTGGCTCCGGATGCTCAATCGGCGGCGTGCGCCTTGCCTAGGCGAGGGCGCGCGCCGCGTGGACGCCGGGCTCAGGGCTGACGCGCGCGGACTTGACGTCAGCGGCCTGTAGCCTGGCGGTCAGATGCCGGTGGCCGGTCATCGCGATGGCGCCGGCCAGCAGGCCGAGCGTGACCGACAGCATGGCCTCGGCGAAGCCGGGCGCCAGGATGCCCAGCGCCGGGGTCGGGCGGACGTTGGAAATGCCGATGAACATGTCCATCAGGCCGTAGGACGCGCCGAACAGGCCGATCAGCGGGCCCGCGCCGGCAAGGGTGTGAAGAAAGGTCCGGCCGCCCCGCCCAGCGGTGCGGCCGGCAAGTTCACCGATCCAGACCAGGCTCGCGATGACAGTCGAAACCGCGAGTCCAGCCAGGACCAGCATCACAACCGGCTTCGCATGGGCGACGATGCCGATGAAGGTCAGGCGTTCTGCGACGACCGCGAGGACGGCGTCGGGCGGGGCGATGAGCATGGGCTTTCCTCCAGATGACATTTGTAAACTCCAAATGAAATTACACCCGTAGTCTCAGCTGTCAACCGGGGCGCTCATCGGCCTTTGTTTTGCAATGCAACCCGCAACGGGGGGCCCGGTGGCTCGATCTGGGACGGAGCGAACGATGCAACTGCGACTGAAGCTGGCGGCGGCGACCGCGGCGATCATGACCCTCACGGCGGCGGGCGCTCAGGCGGCCACCCTCTATGCGGGCCCCTCGTCCATGCCGGAGCGCGCTGCCGACAACGGCTTCGACGTCACCTTCAACGCCCCGGCGGGCGCCGCCCAGCTTAGCTTCGTGCTGGACGGCTACGCCAGCCTCGACGGCCAGAACTGGTACGAGGACGATTTCAGCCTCAGCCTGAACGGCGCGCAGATCATGCTGGCCACCTTCAACCTCGGCGGTGGCGGCCCGGACGTCGTCTACAGTTCGCCGCTCGGCGCGACCTTCAACAACACCTCCGGCAATGGGACCAACATCACCTGGGCCGGCGGTCACGTGAACATCGCCTCGCCGCTGACGCTTGCGGCCGGGTCCAACACGCTGAGCTTCAACTACCATTCGCTGACCAGCGGCCATGCCGGCTGGCAGGGCATCGGCGACGAGGGCTGGAGCGCGCACGACATCACGGTCTCCAATCGCGGCGGCGCGGTGCCGGAGCCTTCCATGTGGGCGCTGTCCATCGTCGGCTTCGGCGCTATGGGCTCGATGCTGCGCCGGCAACGCCGGATGCAGCCGCTCCGCGTCCGGGCCTAGATCAGAACGACGATTTGGAGGACCCATCATGGCGGCTGAGGGGTTAGGCTGAAGACAGCTGACCCGGAGCCCCGCGATGGACGCCCAAACCACGACACTGACGCCGGCTATCGAGATGGCCGCGCGCAGCCCAGTGCGGATCAAAAACGAGAGCGCCGACTACCGAAGGGCGCGCACCGCCCTACTGGCCGAAGAGATCGAGCTTCGCCGCCACATCGAACGCGTGGCGGAGCAACGCCGCGCGCTGCCGCCCGGCGGCATGGTCGAAGGCGACTACCAGTTCGAAGGCGAGCACGGGAAGACCGACTTCGCCGGCCTGTTCGGCGATAAGCCGAGCCTGGTGGTCTACAGCTTCATGTTCGGCCCGCAGCGTGAGCGGCCTTGCCCGATGTGCACCAACCTCTTGGGCCCGCTCGCCGCCAACGCCGCGGACATCCGCCAGAACGCCGCGCTGGCCGTCGTCGCCCGCTCGCCGATCGAACGCCTGATCGCGTTCAAGGCGGAGCGCGGCTGGCAGGCCGCCCTGCCACTCTACACCGACCTCAACGACAACTATTCGCGCGACTACCACGGCCTCCTCCCGGACGGCTCGGAGATCCCGGAGATCAATGTCTTCACCCGGCGCGACGGGACCATTCGCCACTTCTGGTCCGGCGAGATGACCGAGGGCGATCCCGGCCAGGACCCGCGCGGCGCGCCCGAACTGGCGCCGCTGTGGAACGTGCTGGACATGACGCCGGAGCCGCGGGCGCCGGACTGGTACGCGAGCCTCGACTACAAGGACTAGCTCCGCTCATCCCGCCGGGATGAGCGGGATTTTCGCCGTCGCCACCTTCAATAGGCTGAGATAGCCCGGCGCGGTCAGCATCCGCTCCATCACGCCCTTCTTCTTCAGCAGGCGGTGAGCGCGGGGCAGGTTGTAGCAGGGCACATGCATGAACATGTGGTGCTCGCAGTGATAGTTCACGAAGTAGGGCGCGATGAACGCCCGCTCGATGAAGTTGGCGCTGGTCGTGCGCGCGTGGCGCAGCGGGTCGGGCTCGTTCTTGGCCACGCAGGCGTGCTCGGCGATGTTGCGCAGCCGGGTGATCATCGGCAGCCAGGTGGCCTGCGGGACCAGCCACAGCACCGGCCACACCCACCAATAGCCAACCGGCGCGGTAAAGCCAACGGTGACCACCATGCCGATCAGGAACCTGCGGCGGCCATAGATCGCCGCCTTGATCAGCGGCCACAGCGGCTCGCCCGGCTGGCGCTCGACAACGCGTTTCACCAACCCTGACCAGCGCTGCTTCCAATAGGTCTGGCCGGTCAGGTCGCGCGCCAGCTTGCGGCGCAGCGAGGTTCGCGTGATCGGGAACGGCGCCGATAGCGCCAGGTCCGGATCCTCGGCCTGCTGGGCGAACTTGTGATGCGCCAGGTGGTAGTTCCGATAGTCGATCAGCCCGCCGGTGGTCAGGTGGTTGCCGACCCAGTCGTTGACCTTCAGGTTCGGGTGCAGGGCCGCGTGCGCCGCGTCGTGCATCAGGATCGAGACGCCGAGCTGCCGGCCGCCGATGATCGCGATCGCCAGCGGGATGGTCAGTGGCATCAGCCACCAGGGCGAGAGCGCCGCCATCGCCATGGCCAAGCCGATGACGATCCACGCATGGGCCAGCAGCGCTAGGCCCCTCCAGCGGGACCGACGCGCCATCGGCGCCCACTCGTCGGGCGCGAAATAGCTCTTTGGATCAACTCGGGCGGCGACGGCCATGGCGCCATTGTAGCGCCTGACGCCGCGCGAAAACAGGATGACGGTGCGTCACACCGGCGTCAGAACGGGTTCGCCACCCAGCGCGTGCCGACGAAGATCGCCAGGAACAGGATCAGGCCCGCCCAGCTGTTGGATCTGAACAGGCGCAGGGCGCGCGGGCCGTCGTCCATCCGCACCTTGCGCGCCTGGGAGCAGAGCTGC
>JBBQTP010000016.1:0-42540 GCA_038213205.1 Caulobacterales bacterium | reverse complement strand
CGCGGCGGTGTTCGCGGCGACCTGGGGGGCCTATGCCGTGCACGCGCCGGCCTGGCTGTTCATCGCCATGACCGGCCTCGCCGGCGCCGCGGCCTTCGTGGCCGGACCGTTCCTGGTGCCGATGACCGTGGATGTGCCGACCCCTCCCGCCGCGCCGCCAAGCAGAGCGGCGCGGTCCAGCTTCTCGCCGGCGCCTTCGGCCCCCTGCTGGCAGCCTTCGCGGTCAGCGAGCGCAACGTCCACGGCGTGCTGATCCTGGCCGCCGCCCTGCAGGCCGCCGGCCTCGCTCTGGCCAGCCTCCTGCATCGCCGCGCCCGGGCGGACGAGGTCAGGCTGCGGGCCCCCGTCGCGCCCGGGCGATGACCTCCTCCAGCAGGTCGGCGCCGCCCAGGCTGCCCTGTGCGTCGGCGCCCCCGGCCCCCAGGGCGTATTCGGGCGGCACGGTCTCGGGTCCCTCGCCCGGCGCCAGCGGCGGGGTATAGTAGCCCAGCGCATAGTTGCTCATGGCGTATCCCAGCAGCGCCTGCAGGTCGGGCTGCAGCGTCCGCGCGATCTGCGGCGGGCAGGAGAGGTACTGGTTCTCCTCCTGCCGGAGCCACCCCAGCGCATAGGTGATGTTGAGGCCCCAGCGGTCCTGATCGCTGCTGTTGGCGCCGCCGCTGTGGAAGACCGTACCGGTATAGATCAGCACGGATCCCGACCGCATCTCCGCGCGGGCGATCTCGCCCGGCTCGGCCTTGCGGTCGTCAGGCCAGGACGAGGAGCCCGGGACCACCTGGGTGGCGCCGTTCTGCGCGGTGAAGTCGCTCAGCGCCCAGATCGTGTTGAGCTGCGGCTCCACGCCCGGCATCTGCCGGCCCCAGGCCCAGCGGTCGCGGTGGATCGCCTGGGCGGCTTGGCCCGGCATGATGCGGATCAGCTGCGCGAGGTGCAGTTGGTAGCGGTGGCAGTTGGGCCTAAGCACCGCCTCGCAGAGCGCCAGGATGCGGGCATCCATCACCAGCGGCCGGCAAAGCGGCGAGCGGGCGACCAGCGCGCCGGTGCGCGTGGTCTGGGCGCCGGTAAAGGCATCCCGGCCTGGCGACGTCGCCTCCACCCAGGGCCGCAGTTCGGCGACCAGCGCCTCGACCGCCGCCGCCGGCAAGGCGTCGTCAAGCACCAGCGCCCCGTCGCGCGCCAGCACGGCGACAATCTCGGCGGCCGGCGCATCGGCCGGCAGGTGAACAAGGGCCGGCAGGTGAACCAGCGCGGACATGGGCGGCCTCCTCCTAAAAACCCAATCCTGCGCCGCCAGGGCCGGATGTGTCACGCCCGTGCGGCGACAGGGCGTTCAACGCGAAGCGTGGATCAGGTTTCGAGGGGTCGGAGTTGGGTCAATGCACTGTCACCGTTAACCCCGTTAACCCAACGGCACCGCCAGGCGTTCGTGGAGGCTTGACCAGTTGAGGGCGGTGGCAGGTGCCCATGTCCCATTTCGCCCACCCATATGTCCATGCCAAGCCCCAAGCTCAGGCGCCGGGCCGGGTCAAGGAGCTGACGAACGACCGACATAGAGAAACACGTCGGGCGTGGCGAAAACCAAGAGTTTCTCCATCTCCTCGTCGGCGACGACCGGGCATCCATTACTACGCCCGAAAAGGTCCTTGCTCGGGACGAAGTATTTCCCCTTTGGATTTGAGGCACTGATCAAGCCAATGCGCCGTTCGTTGGAGTGCATCACGACAGCGCGTGCGTAGGCGTTATGGTTCTGCGCTTCCAAACCATCCAGATGAATACACCTTCCCACCGTGCTGCACGGTGTCTGCTGGCTTGAATCCGATACTCGAAATTCTCCCAGCGTGGAGGCCTTCGACCCTGGCTTGTCGCTGAACGATTGCGGAATCGAATAGCCGGACGATGTGTTGGATCCCGATCCGTGCGCCACGTAGACGGCGGCGGTCACGACCCACGTCCCACCCGTGCGCTCGACAAAATAGAGCCGCTCCGTGTTCGAGGGCAGCGAATAGTCGATCAGCAGAAAACGCCCTGCCACCATTCCGCCCGTCTTGGGCGGCGTCGCCAAAAGTGCTTCATAGTGAGCTAGGCCCTCGGCCAACAACGTCGGCGCGGGCGTCGGCCCAGCGAGCGCCTGGCCAGCGGCGAATGCCAACGCCACGACAAAACATTGAAGCTTCAGCATGCGGTTAGTTGGGGGTTGCCGTGATACGGCATAGCCCCTCCGCCGCGGTGGCGCTTCGATGGCGTGGTATCATACGGTGTCTCCGCATCCACCGCATTCCACGTTTCCCACCCTAGGTAAGCGGGACCGAGGCCGGAGACGATGTCTTCTTGCCATCCGCCGTAGATGGAGAGGTCGAAGAGTTCGCCTGCGGCGTCGCGTTACCAGACGGCGGAGTAGTTGTGTCCGTCCCGGGTTTGCCGTTGTCCGGTCGGGCGTCAGAGAGCTTCTCGGACGCCTGTTGCAGGCCCGAGGCGACGGAGCAGGCTGCGTGATACTCGAGGGCGTCGGCGATCGCAGCGGAGAGTGAATAGCGACCGATCGGCGTTAGTTGGCGATCCCCAAGTGACCGCTTTTCTACCACGCTGTGCAGGATGTCAGCCCGGCGACTTTCGACGCCCTGGAAAATCACCTGCATGGTCAGGCTGAATAGGTACGATTTCTCGAATTGGGTTCCAACCGACGTTGACGTAGTGGAGAGCGCAGTCAGCGCTGCTTTTGTGGCTGGCGGCTTGAAGGCGAGCGATGCCGCTCCCGTCGCTGCGCCGGTTACGCCGGACCAGAATCCGACCGTCGACGAGGCCGTGGCGAAGTAATTCTTCCAGAGATGGCAGCGCTGGTTCGCCGCTGCAATTATCCGGTCCTGGATCTCGTTGCGGTAGTTCGCCTGCCTGCCGTCGGGCACGGACTGGTAAAAAACGGCGATTGCCTTGTCCGTAGCCTGTTGCTCTACGGCAGGGTCCGTGGACGCGGCCACTGGAACCCAACCGGTCTCGAACGATCCTACTAAGTTCGCGACGTTAAGTGCGCGGAGTTCATTGCCCCGAATAAGACCTTTTACGCCGGCTGGATTGGACTCGCTTTGCGCTCGTACGAAGTCGCGGTTGGCGTCCAGATTTGCACAACCGGACAGCAACGTGGACAGCGCCACGGCTATAAGTGGTATTCTCATGATGTGCCCCCTAAGCGAGAATAAACCATGACGTGTAGGTTTAGTAAATACGTTCGATGAACGTCGTCCCGACAACCGACCCCACGCCCCAATCGCAGGCGATCCGCGCCCGTCCCTAAGCCCATGCCGAGCGGCGGCGCAGAACTACCGGTCCGCGAATTAGGTACTGCGTCCCCGGATTCCCCCGATATCGGCGGCGGGCGCGTCGGCCGGCAGGTGAACGAGCGCGGGCATGGGCGGCCTCCTCCTCAGGAACCCAATCCTGCGCCGCCCGGGCCGGATATGTCACGCCGTTGCGGTGACAGGGCGTTCAACGCGAAGCGTCGATCCAGACTTCGAGGGATCGGAGTTGGGTTAGGTGCTCCGAACAATGCGCCCCCGCGGAAGGCAGTCTTCAATGTAACCGTGTCGCTCGAGTCTAGTCTGGACACGGATAAACTTGAGTGTCAGCTGAAATTGTTGAGGAAATACGGAGCACTCTAGGAGCCGGGATGGATCGAATCGAGGGCATTCCCTACCCCGCATCATAATTCAAGATCGGCCCCAGCCACCGCTCGGCGGTCTTCACGTCCCAGCCCTTGCGCCGCGCATAGTCCGCCACCTGGTCGCGCTCGATGCGGCCGACGCCGAAGTAGTGGCTTTCCGGGTGTGAGAAGTAGAGGCCGCTGACCGCCGCCGTCGGGTACATGGCGTAGCTCTCGGTGAGCATCAGCCCGGTCGCCGCCTCCGCGCCCAGCAGCTCGAACAGCACACCCTTTTCCGTGTGGTCGGGCTGCGCGGGATAGCCGGCCGCCGGGCGGATGCCGCGGTATTGCTCGGCGATCATCGCGGCCACGTCCCACGGCTCGTCGGGCGCATAGCCCCAGAATTCCGTGCGCACGCGCCGGTGCAATGCTTCGGCGAAGGCTTCGGCCAGGCGGTCGGCCAGGGCCGCGGCCATGATCGCCGAATAGTCGTCGCCCTTGTCCTTGAAGGCCTTGGCGATCTCGGCCTCGCCGTGGCCGGCGGTGACCGCGAAACCGCCGATCCAGTCGGGCTTCGTGCCCACCGGGGCGATGAAGTCGGCCAGCGCCACGTTGGCCCGGCCGCCGTCTTCCTGCCTGGTGTTTTTCGCCATCTGCTGGCGAAGCGTGTGCAGCCGCGCGAGCTCGGTCGTCCGGGTTTCGTCCGTGTACAGAACGATATCGTCGCCGTCGGAATTGGCCGGCCAGAATCCGACCACGCCGCGCGCCTCAAACCACTGCTCGCCGATGATCCGCTGCAGCATCACCTGGGCGTCCTTGAACAGGTCCTTGGCGGCCTCGCCGACCACGTCGTCCTCAAGGATCTGCGGATATCGCCCGATCAGCTCCCAGCTGGCGAAGAACGGCGACCAGTCGATGTGCCGCGCCAGGTCGGCCAGGTCGGAGGCCTCGAACGTCTTGGTCCCGGTGAACGCCGGCTTGGGCGGGTCGTAGGTGGTCCAGTCCGGCGTGAACGCATTGTCGCGCGCCTCGGCGAGCGTCGACCGCGCCCGCTTGTCCTGGCCGCGCGCAAACGCCTCGCGCACCTTGACGTACTCGGCCTTGGTCTCGGCCTGCAGCCGGTCGCGCTCGGTGGGCGACAGCAGGCCGGAGACCACGCCGACCGCGCGGCTGGCGTCGAGCACATAGGTGGTCTGGCCGCCCTTGTACTGCGGCTCGATCTTTACCGCGGTGTGGGTCTTGCTGGTGGTGGCGCCGCCGATCAGCAGCGGGATGGTGAAGCCGCGCCGCTGCATCTCGCCGGCCACATAAGCCATCTCGTCGAGGCTGGGCGTGATCAGGCCCGAGAGCCCGACCATGTCGACATCGTGCGCCTTGGCCTCGTCCAGGATGCGGTCGGCCGGGACCATCACGCCCAGGTCGATGACCTCGTAGTTGTTGCACTGCAGGACCACGCCGACGATGTTCTTGCCGATGTCGTGGACGTCACCCTTGACGGTGGCCATCAGGATCTTGCCCGCCGCCTGCCGCGGCTTGCCTTCCTTCTCGGCCTCCATGAACGGCAGCAGGTAGGCGACGGCCTGCTTCATCACGCGCGCGGATTTCACCACCTGCGGCAGGAACATCTTGCCCGAGCCGAACAGGTCGCCGACCACGTTCATGCCGTCCATCAGCGGGCCTTCGATGACGTGCAGCGGCCGCATCGCCTGGGCGCGGGCCTCCTCAGCGTCGGCCTCGATGAAGTCGGTGACGCCGTTGACCAGCGCATGCGTGATCCGCGCGCCGACGGTGCCCTCGCGCCAGGTCAGGTCCGGCCCCTTGGCTTCGGATTTTCCGCCCTTGTACTTGGGCGCCAGCTCGACCAGACGCTCGGTGTTGGTCAGCACCGGGTCCCGCTGCGGCCGGTTCTGGATCACGTCCTCGACGGCTTCGCGCAGCTCTTCGGGAATGTCGTCATAGACCGGCAGCTCGCCGGCGTTGACGATGCCCATGTCCATGCCCGCCGCGATCGCGTGGTAGAGGAACACCGAGTGGATCGCGCGGCGCACCGGCTCGTTGCCGCGGAAGCTGAAGCTGACGTTGGAGACGCCGCCCGAGACGCGGGCGTGGGGCAGGGTGGCCTTGATCGCCGCCGTCGCCTCGATGAAGTCGACCGCATAGTTGTTGTGCTCGTCGATCCCGGTCGCCACCGCGAAGATGTTCGGGTCGAAGATGATGTCCTCGGCGGGGAAGCCCACCTGGTCGACCAGCAGCCGGTAGGCCCGCGTGCAGATCTCGATCTTGCGCTTGGCGGTGTCGGCCTGGCCGACCTCGTCGAAGGCCATCACCACGACGGCGGCGCCATATCTCAGGCATGCCTTGGCCTGCTCGATGAACTTGGCCTCGCCCTCTTTCATCGAGATCGAGTTGACGATCGCCTTGCCCTGCACGCAGCGCAGCCCGGCCTCGATCACCTCCCACTTCGATGAATCGATCATCACCGGCACGCGCGCGATGTCCGGCTCGGCGGCGATCAGGTTGAGGTAGGTCCGCATGGCCTGGACGGAGTCCAACAGGCCTGCGTCCATATTAACATCGATGATCTGCGCGCCGGACTCCACCTGCTGGCGCGCCACCGACAGCGCGGCCGGATAGTCCCCGTCCTCGATCAGCTTCCGGAATTTCGCCGAGCCGGTGACGTTGGTCCGCTCGCCGACGTTGATGAAGATGGGTCGCATTCAGTTCCACTCGTTGACCACCGCGTCCCTTCTCCCCCTGCGGGAGAAGATGTCGTGCGGCTGCACGACGGATGAGGGGTCGCTCAAATCTATCCGGTTCAACACTTGGGCCGTAGCGGAGAGGCCTTTCGACCCCTCATCCGACCAGCTTCGCCGGCCACCTTCTCCCACAAGGGAGAAGGAAGACCTAGGCAAGCTCAAACGGTTCCAGCCCCGCCAGCCGCATGGCCACCGCCCGTTCCGGCGGAACCCGTGGCTTCAGGCCGCGCACCGCATCGGCCACATGCTTGATGTGCTCCGGCGTGGTGCCGCAGCAGCCGCCCAGGATGTTGACGATGCCGCGCTCGGCCCATTCGTGCAGGGCGTGGCCGGTCTCGTCGGGCGTCTCGTCGTACTGGCCCATGGCGTTGGGCAGGCCGGCGTTGGGATAGGCAGACACCAGTGTGTCCGCCACCCGGGAGAGTTCGGCGATGTAGGGCGCCATCAGGTCCGCGCCCAGCGCGCAGTTCAGCCCGATGGCGAACGGCTTGGCGTGGCGCACTGAGTTCCAGAATGCCTCCACCGTCTGGCCCGAGAGCGTGCGGCCGGAGCGGTCGGTGATGGTGCCGGAGATCCAGATCGGCAGCGGCTCGTAGCCCTGCTCCTCCATGTCGAGGATCGCCTTGATCGCGGCCTTGCAGTTCAGCGTGTCGGTGATGGTCTCGATCAGGAACAGGTCGACCCCGCCCTCGTGCAGCGCGCGGAGCTGTTCGGTGTAGGCCTCATAGACCTGGTCGAAGGTGACCTTGCGCGCGCCCGGATCGTTCACGTCCGAACTCATCGACAGCATGACGGGCAGGGGGCCGACCGAGCCCGCCACGAAGCGCGGCTTGTCCGGCTCCTTCGCCGTCCAGGCGTCGGCGCTGGCGCGGGCCAGTTGGGCGCCTTCGAAGTTGATGTCCCAGACCGCGGCCTGGGTCGCATACTCACCCTGGCCGATCGAGGTCGCCGAAAAGGTGTTGGTCTCGCTGATGTCGGCGCCGGCGGCGAAATAGGCGTCGTGCAGGCCGGAGATGATGTCCGGCCGCGTCAGGCAAAGGATGTCGGTGTTGCCCTTCAGCAGGCCCGGTGTGTCGGCGAACCTATCACCGCGGTAATCGGCCTCATCCAGGTCCTGGCGCTGGATCATCACCCCCCACGCGCCGTCGAGGATCAGGATGCGTTGCTTCGCCGCGGCCTTCAGCGCCGCGATGCGTTCAGCCCGCGTCATGCCGCGGCCTCCTTCGTCTGGTGCGGTTCGCGCACGCCCAGCACCCGGCAGATCGCGTAGGTCAGGTCGGCGCGGTTGAGCGTGTAGAAGTGGAAGTCGCCGAAGCCCTCCTCGGCCAGCCGGGCGCACATCTCGGTGGCCACCGAGCAGGCCAGCAGCCGCCGCGTCTCGGGGTCCTTGTCGAGCCCGTCAAACAGGTTGCCGAGCCAGCCGGGCAACTGAATCCCGATCGGCCCCGCCATCTTCTTTAGGCCCTTAAAATTTGTAACCGGCATGATCCCCGGCGATATTGGAATGGTCACGCCGGCCTTCCTGACCCGATCCATGAACCTAAGGAAGCCGTCGAGATCAAAGAAGAATTGGGTGATCGCCCGCGTCGCGCCGGCGTCGACCTTGGCCTTCAGCACGTCGATGTCGTGGCTGATCGAGGGACTCTCCGGGTGGACGTGCGGATAGAGCCCGACGCTCACCTCGAAGTCGCCGACGGCGCGGATGCCGGCGGTCAGCTCCGTGGCGTTGGCGTAGCCATCGGTGCGGGGCGTGTAGGCGCCGCCGATCTGCCCCGGCGGGTCGCCGCGCAGAGCCACGATGTGGCGGATGCCCGCGTCCCAGTAGTCGCGGATCACCTCATCGACGTCGCCGCGGCTGGCCTCGACGCATGTCAGGTGCGCGGCCGGCCGAAGGGTGGTCTCCTTCAGCATCCGAAGCACCGTGCGGTGGGTGCGGTCGCGGGTCGAACCGCCGGCGCCGTAGGTCACCGAGACGAACGACGGGTTGAGCGGCTCCAGCCGGCGGATCGCCTCCCACAGGGTCTCCTCCGCTTCCGGTGTCTTCGGCGGCGAGAACTCGAACGAGACGTTCGGGCGCGGCGCGCCGCCGTGGCCGGCGCGCGCGATCGGGCCGAGGCTGGAATCATGCCTTTTTGCTGAAGATGGGCTCATGCCGCCCTCGACTGCCGCTCGCGGCCGCGCTCGGCGGTCCAGATCTTGACAGTCAGGCCGGCATTATCGGCGGGCGGCAGCGCCGAAACGCGAACATTCGACAGCCCCGCGTCGGCCAGCCAGCGGGCCATCTCGGGCTCAGGGAAACCCAGACGGCGGTGCTGGTGCTGCTCGCGCAGGAACTCGAGCCCGTGGGGCGCGAAGTCGGCGATGATCAGCTTGCCGCCGGTCGCCACGATCCGTGCGGCTTCCTTCACCGCCGCGGCCGGGTCGGCTAGGTAGTGCAGCACCTGGTGGACCACCACCAGGTCGGCGCTCTCGTCGGGGAGGCGGGTGCCGAAGATGTCGCCGTGGCGCAGCTCGCAACGCGCCAGCCCGGCCTCGGTCACCCGGTTCCTCGCGAGATTGAGCATCTGCTGCGACAGGTCGAGACCCAGCGCCGACTCCGCGTGCGGCGCCAGCAGGGTCAGCATCCGCCCGGTGCCGGAGCCCAGGTCCACCAGCCGCTTGAACGGCCCGGCGCCGGTGGCCGTCAGGATCGCAGCCTCAACGTCGGCGTCGGAGACGTGGAGCGAGCGGATCTCATCCCAGCGCGCGGCGTTGCGGGCGAAGTACTCCCCGGCGGAGTCGGCTCGCTCGGCCCACACCGCCTGCAGCCGCTCGCCATCGCGCTGCAGCACCGGATCGGCCGGATCGATGCGCGCCAGGACTTCGGCCACCAGCTCGCCGCCCTTGCCGGCGCCGGTCAGGCGATAGAACACCCAGGCGCCGTCCGGAAACCGCTCCACCAACCCGGCCTCGGTCAGCAGCTTCAGATGGCGAGACACCCGCGGCTGGCTCTGGTCCAGCACCCGGCACAGCTCCAGCACCGCCAATTCCTCGCGCGCCAAAAGCGCCAGGATGCGCAGGCGTGACGGCTCGCCCGCTGCACGCAGCACTTCCACAGCCTGGACCGCCGAGAGTGTCATAGGCTGATATAAAGATATCTTTATGTGATTATGTCAAGTCATCGACGGTTATTGGGGCGGGTCTGCAGGCGGCTCCCAGAGCTCGATTTTCACCCCCGCGGGATCCATCAGCCAGCCGAACTTGCCGTAGGCGTTGTTGATCGGCTCGCCCACCGGCTCGGCGCCTTCCGCCTTGGCGCGCGCCAGCACACCGCCCAGATGGTCGACGATGTAGTTGACCATGAAGGGTGCGGGCGAGGGATCGAAGTAGTCGGACTCAGCCGGGAAGACGCTCCAGTTGGTGTTCCCGGCCGCCGGGTGCGGAAACATCGCCCCGCCCCATTCGGTCAGCTCCACGCCCAGCACGCGGGCATACCAGTCGCGCACCGCCTGCGGGTCGTCCGCCTTGAAGAACACGCCCCCAATGCCGAGCACCCTGGCCATAGCGATCTCCTAGTCCGGAACCGGGCTCGCCAGGGGCTCGCCCGCCAGGAAGCGTCGCACATTGTCCACCGCCTGGGCCACCATCAAGGGCACGGCCTCATTGCTCGAGCCGGCGGTGTGCGGCGTCAGCACCGCATTGGGGATATCGGCCCACAGATCGCCCGGCGTCGGCTCCTCGGCGAAGACGTCGAGGGCCGCGCGCCAGAGCTTGCCGTCCTTCAGCGCCGCGCGCAGCGCCGGCTCGTCGATCAGCGACCCGCGCGAGACGTTGACGATCAGGCCCGCCGGACCCACCGCCTCGAGAACCTCTGCCGAGATCAGGCCGCGGTTGGCGGGCTCGGCGCGACAGGCGACGACCAGGATGTCGCTGGCCCGCGCCAACTCCAGCACGCTCTCCGCCCGCGGCCAGGGCGCGTCCTTCTCGCGGGGGCCCCACCACTGGACGTTCAGGCGCAGCGCCTCGGCCCGCCGGGCTACAGCGGCGCCGATGTGGCCCAGGCCGACGACGCCCAGGGTCCGCCCGCCCAGGCTGGGCTGGCCTCCGATGCGCTCCTCCTGACGCCAGCGGCCCTCATGAACGGTCCGATCGAGCGCCGGGATGTTGCGCCAGGCGGCCAGCAGCAGGCCGATCGCGTGGTCGGCCACATCTTCCGCGTTGAGCCCGCGGGCGTGGGTGACCTCAATGCCGCGCGCCCGGCACCAGGCGACGTCGATCCCGTCGTAGCCGACGCTGACATTGGCGATCAGGCCCAGCGCCGGCAGGCTCTCCAGGAACTCAGCGCTCAGCGCCACCTCACCGGCATGGACGATGGCCCGCACGCGCGAGCGCTGTTCGTCGGTCAGTTCCCAGGCTCGCGCCGTGGCCAGGCCGCCCGCTTTGAACGCCGGCTCCAGCACGGTCAGGAACGGCACGACGATCAACGCCAACGGCTCGGACATGGAAGACCCCTCAGACTCCCGGCACTCATAGCCGCCGAACGCCGGGGCGCCCAAGCTTGACTTGCGGGGCGGCGCTGGGCAAAAGCCCGCGCACGGTGAGCGGCGCGGCGGCCTAAAAAATACACGCTCATCGACACCCGGCTGTCGCCCCGCGGCAGCGCACCCGCGGTCGCGTGGCCGCACGCCCAGCCGTTTGCAGATCACATGACCCAATCTACCCCGCGCCAAAGGGCGCCCGCGAGCGCGCTCTGGCGCCACGGCGATTTCCTGCGCCTGTGGTCCGCCCAGTCGGTGTCCGACTTCGGCGCGTGGATCACCCGCACGGGCCTGCCGATGATGGCGGTGTTGGCGCTCGCCGCCTCGCCCGTCCAGCTTGGCCTCTTAGCCGCGATGTCCAGCGGCGCTGCGCTGCTCGTCGGTCTTACCGCCGGAGACTTTGTCGATCACACCGGGCGTCGTCAGATTCTGATCGCCATGGATATCGCCCGCGCGCTGATCCTTATCGTCCTGCCGGTCGCCGCTTGGCTGGGCTTGCTGAATATCGTTGAGGTCTATGCCGCCGCCGCCCTGGTGGCTGCGGCCAGCGTGCTATTCGACATCGCGGACCACGCCTATCTGCCGGGGCTGGTCGGCAAGCCGCTGATCTTGGACGCCAACGCCAAGTTGAGCCTCACCGAGTCGCTCGCCGAGATGAGCGGCCCGGCGGTTGCGGGTATCCTCTTCCAATGGCTGACGGCGCCCATCGCCGTGGCCGTGAACGCAGCGACCTATTTGCTGTCGGCCCTGCTGCTGGCGAGGATCCGCACCCCAGAGCCACCGATCAGCCACACCGCGCAGCGCCGCGGCTGGGTCGACGGCGTGGTCACTGGCGCGCGGACCTCCTGGGAAGAGCCGCGCGTGCGTATGCTGTTGATCATGACCGGCACGGGCGCCCTGTTCGGCGGCTTCTTCGCCGCGCTCTACATCGCCTTCGTCCTGCGCACCCTGGGGCTGAGCCCCGCCCTGCTTGGCCTGGGGATCGCGGCCGGCGGCGGCGGAGCCCTTGTCGGAGCCCTCCTGGCCCAGCCGATGGCCCGATGGCTGGGTGTCGGCCCGACGATCTGCCTGACCGGCGTGCTCTCGGCGATGGGTACCATGATCGTGCTGCTGGCGCCGGCGACCCGCGTCGGCGGCACGGTCATGCTGGTGGTCTCGCAAATCATCGGCGACGTCTTCGGCATAATCCCGCTGATCCTGGTGAGCAGCCTGCGCCAGACGATCCTGCCGCAGAACCTGCTGGGCCGGGTCGGCGCGACGTTCCGCGTGGCGGGCGGCGGCGCGGCAGTGGTGGGCGCCCTGGTGGGCGGCGCGCTCGGCCAGGCGTTCGGCCTGCGCCAGACCCTGTTGATGGCCATCGCCGGCCTGCTCATCGGTCCGATTGCAGGGATGTTCTCCCCCCTACGCGCGGTGAAGGAGATGCCGTCGGCCTAGGCAGTCGCCTACCGCGTGAACTTCTGGAACTTGATGCGGTGGGGGATCAGGCTGTCGGCGCCCAGGCGGCGCTTCTTGTCTTCTTCGTAGGCCTCGAAGTTGCCCTCGAACCAGTCGACCCGGCTGTCGCCCTCGAAGGCCAGGATGTGGGTGCACAGCCGATCGAGGAAGAAGCGGTCGTGGCTGATCACCACAGCGCAGCCCGGGAAGTCCTCGAGGGCGCTTTCCAGGGCGCCCAGGGTTTCCACGTCCAGGTCGTTGGTCGGTTCGTCGAGCAGGATGACGTTGCCGCCGGCGCTCAGCGTCTTGGCCAGGTGCACGCGGTTGCGCTCACCGCCGGACAGCAGGCCGACCTTCTTCTGCTGGTCGCCGCCCTTGAAGTTGAACGCGCCCACATAGCCGCGGCTGGGGATTTCGCGGCCGCCCACCTTCATGATGTCCAGGCCGCCGGAGATCTCCTCCCAGACGTTCTTCTTGGGGTCCAGGCTGTCACGGCTCTGGTCGACGTAGGCGAGCTTGACGGTCTCGCCCAGCTTCACGCTGCCCTGGTCGGGGGTCTCCTGGCCAGTGATGATCTTGAACAGCGTCGACTTGCCGGCCCCGTTCGGGCCGATCACACCGACGATGCCGCCGGGTGGCAGCTTGAACGTCAGGCCCTTGAACAGGATCTTGTCGCCGTATTCTTTCTCGAGGTTCTCCACCTCGATCACCTGGCTGCCCAGGCGCGGGCCCGGCGGGATCTGGATCTGGGCGAAGGTCTGCTTGGCGTTCTCCGCCTCGTTCTGCAGGTCGTGGAAGGCGGCCAGGCGGGCCTTGGACTTGGTGCGGCGGGCGCTGGGTGAAGAGCGCACCCAGGCCAGCTCGCGGTCGATCGCCCGCTTCTTGCCGGCCTCTTCGCGCTCTTCCTGAGCGATCCGCTTGGTCTTCTGCTCCAGCCACGACGAGTAGGCGCCCTCGTAGGGCAGGCCCTTGCCGCGGTCGAGCTCCAGCGTCCACTTGGTCACCTGGTCCAGGAAGTAGCGGTCGTGGGTCACCAGGATGATGCAGCCCGGGAAGTTCTCCAGGTGATGCTGCAGCCACGCTACGCTTTCAGCATCCAGGTGGTTGGTGGGCTCGTCGAGCAGCAGCATGTCGGGCTTTGACAGCAGGAGCCGGGCCAGGGCCACGCGCCGCCGCTCGCCGCCCGACAGCTTGTCCACGGGCCAGTCGTTGGGCGGGCAACGCAGGGCGTCCATGGCCATTTCGATGCGGCTGTCGATGTCCCAGAGGTCGCCGGCGTCCAGCTTTTCCTGCAGCGCGGTCATCTCCTCCATCAACTCTTCAGTGTAGTCCTCGCCCAGCCTGGCGGCGACGGCGTTGTACGCGTCGAAGAGCTTCTTCTCCTCGCACCAGGAGATCACGTTGCCCCAGACGTCGAGCGCCTCGTCGAGGTGCGGCTCCTGCTCCAGGTAGCCGCGCTTGACGCCCTCGGCGGCGAAGGCCTCGCCGGTGAAGTCCTTGTCGATCCCGGCCATGATCTTCAGCAGCGTCGACTTGCCCGAGCCGTTGACCCCGACCACGCCGATCTTGGCGTCCGGGTAGAACGACAGCCAGATGTCCGAGAAGGTCTTCTTCGGTGCGCCCGGGAAGGCCTTGGTCAGGCCCTGCATCTGATAAATGTATTGCTGCGCCATGGGCGTCCGCACCGCTCGATCGAAAAGATTGGGAATTCGAGGCGTGCAGATAGCCGTAGGTGCGGTCTGGCGCAACGGTCGCTGGCCCGTTCAACAGACCCTTCTGTCCCAATGGGCTCCCGAAATGAGACGGAGCGCACGGAACTCCAGGCGGGGTTTCGGCGTACTCCTGGCCCAGGCGGGCGCCGCCCGTGACGCGCAGAGGAGAGACCCATGCACAAGGATCAGATCAAGGGCGCCGCCAAGGACGCGGCCGGCTCGGTCAAAGAGGGTGTCGGCAAAGCGACCGGCAACGATCGACTGGCCGCCGAGGGCGCCGCCGAACGCGTCGAGGGCAAGGTCCAGAAGGGCGTCGGCTCGCTCAAGGACGCCGCGCGCGCCGCTCTGAAGAACTGACCATCCGACCGGACGACTGTCCAAGCCGGAGGCCGCGCCGCAGGGCGCGGCCTTTTGGCGTTTTGACCGATCACCCCCCCTTTTTGGCCGGTTCGCCACTGGTTGGCTGCCCATTACCCAGGCTTCTGACGCCTCCCCAACCGGAGTGCTTCGATGCCTGTCAGCCGCCGATCGTTCCTGCACCGGGTCGCCGCCGTCGGCGGCTATGGCGCGGCCTATTCCGCCATGGTGACGATGGGCCTCATGGCCACGCCGGCCGCCGCCGCAACCCTGCCACAGCTGTCCCCCACCGTGGGCCGCGGCAAACACGTGGTGATCTTGGGCGGCGGGGTCGCCGGCCTGGTCAACGCCTATGAGTTGGAGCGCGCCGGGTTCAAGGTCACCCTACTCGAGGCGCGCAACCGCCTGGGGGGCCGAAACTGGACGCTGCGCGGCGGGTCGAAGATCGAGATGATCGGCGAGGCCGACCAGACCGTGCAATTCTCCGACGACGTCTACATGAATGCCGGCCCGGCCCGCATCCCCAGCCACCACGAGGGCGTGCTGGCCTACTGCCGCAAGCTGGGGGTGGCGCTGGAGGTCGAGGTCAACGCCAGCCGCAGCGCCATGATCTGGGACAAGGCCGCCAACGGCGGCAAGCCCGTGCAGATGCGCCAGGCGATCAACGACACGCGCGGCTACGTCTCCGAACTGCTGGCCAAGGCGATCAACAAGGGCGCGCTCGACCAGGAGCTCTCGGCGGAGGATCGTCAGCGCCTGCTGCCGTTCCTGAAGAGCTACGGCGACCTGGCGACCGACATGACCTTCAAGGGCTCCGAACGCTCAGGCTTCAGCCAGATCCCCGGGACCGCCGGCCAGCTTGCGATCGCGCGGCCACCGGTGGCGTTCCACGACCTGCTCGGCAACGCCCAGCCCGGACAGACGCTCTATGACGAGAGCGTCTATCAGCAGGCGACGATGTTTCAGCCCGTCGGCGGCATGGACCGCATTCCCGCCGGCTTCGAGCGCGCTATTGTCAGCCCGATGATCCGCAACGCCGAGGTGACCCAGATCCGCCAGGACGAGACGAGTGTGACGGTCACCTGGCGGGACCGGACGACCGGCAAGACCGAGGTGCTGGCCGCGGACTATTCGATCGTCACCATCCCGCTGGTGGTCCTGGCCAAGATCGACACCAACTTCTCACCGGAGGTGCAGCAGGCGATCGCCGCGGTGAACTACGATTTCTCCAACAAGATCGCCTTCGAGGCGCCGCGCTTCTGGGAGCGGCAGCAGATCTATGGCGGTATGTCTTTCGTCGGCGGCGAGACCAACCTGGTCTGGTACCCAAGCGCCGGGATGCACTCGGAGCGCGGCATGCTGCTGGGCGCCTTCATCTCGGGCGCGCGCGGCAAGGATTTCGCGGCGCGGCCGATCGCTGAACAGATCGCGATGGCCCGCGGCGCAGTCGAGACCCTGCATCCCGGCCACGGTCAGGACCTGGAGAAGCCGGCGGTGATCAACTGGAGCAAGATCCCGTTCAATCTCGGATCGTGGCCGAACTACAGCGGCCGCGGCGTCTGGGAGGAGGGGCATATCGACCACCCCTCGCACCGTCTGCTGAACCAGCCGCATGGCCGGGCCTATTTCAGCGGGGCTCACCTCAGCCAGATGCCGGGCTGGCAGGAGGGTGCGGTCGCCTCGGCGCACCGGACCATCGGCCTGATCGCCGACCGGGTCGTTCAGAGCGGCGCGGCCTCGGCCAAGCGGTAGCCGACGCCGGGCTCGCTGATCAGCAGCGGGTCGTCGTCGAACAGGCCGAGCTTCTGGCGAAGTTGGCCGACGTAGACCCGCAAGTACTGGATGTCGGCCCGCTCGTCGCCCCAGACGGCGCGCAGCAGGTCCTTGTGGACCACCGTACGCCCGAGGTTGACCGCCAGCTCCGCCAGCAGGTCGTATTCCTTCGGCGACAGCTTCAGCGTCTCGGCGCCCTTGCACACGGTCCGGCGCCCGAGATCGATCTCCACGTCGCCGGTTCGCACCACCGGCGCGGAGCCGCGGGCCTGCACGGCGTGGCGCAGCCCGGCGCGCAGACGGGCCAGCAATTCCTCCACCCCGAACGGCTTTTGCACATAGTCGTCGGCGCCCAGGTCGAGCGCCTCGACCTTCATCGCCTCGGTGTCGCGCGCCGACAGCACCACGATCGGCGTCTGCCCCCCGTCCTGTTGCTTTCGGGCGCGGATGTCGGTGATCACGGTCAGCCCATCGCGGTCCGGCAGGCCCAGGTCCAGCAGCACCAGGTCCGGCGCGTAGTGGGCGAACCAGCGCATACCCTCCGCCGCGGTCCGCGCCGCGACCGGCCGGAGGCCCGCGGCCTTCAGGGTCGTCACCAGCGCCGCGTTGAGGCTCGCGTCGTCCTCGACGACCAGCACTGTGGCGGGATCGGCTGCGGTCTCGCTCATGCCGGCACGGCGACCGTTGCCATCGGGGCGGCCAGCGGCGCTGACAACCGCACCCGCGCGCCCTTGCCCTCCGGCAGGTTCTCGGCCTCGACGCGCCCGCCCTGGGCCTCAAGGAAGCCGCGGGCGATGGAAAGCCCCAGCCCGGTGCCGGGCGGTCGGCCGTCACCGGAGACGCCGCGCGAGAACTTCTCGAACAAGGGCTCGACCGAGCCGGGGAAGCCGGGACCCTGATCGGTGACTTCGATCCAGCCGGTCCGCGCGTCGGCGCCGGCGCGCACCTCGATCGTCGTGCCGGCCGGGGCGTATTTTCCGGCGTTCTCCAGGATGTTGGCCAGCGCGGTCTCGAATAAGGTGGCGTCGACCAGCAGGTCGGGCGCGGCGGGCTCGACCGCATTGACCACCTTGCGGCCATCAAGCGCGGGGGCGGCGCGCTTCAGCGCCTCCAGCACCATGGCGGCCGGCGCGGTCGGCGCTTTGCGCACCACTACGGCGCCGGCGTCGAGCCGGTTCATGTCCAGCAGGTTTGCGACCATGACCGACAGCCGCGCGGTCTCGGTCTCAGCGAGGTTCAGCAGCTCGGTGCGGGTCTTGGCGTCGTGGGTCTTGGCGAACTTCTTCAGGCTCTGGAGCGTAAACAGCACCGTCGACAGCGGCGTCTTCAGGTCGTGGCTCACCGCGGCCAGCAGATCGGCCTTCAGCCGTTCTCCCTCCACCTCAACCCGGCTGTCGGCTACCTGGGCGGCGTAGGCCTCGCGGTCGAGCGCCACGGCCACATAGCCGCCGACGATCTCCACCAGCCGCTCGGGGTTGTCGGGACGCCCGGCTTCGCCGCCGGAGATTTCCACCCCGATCACCGCCTGCTGCCGCTGCGGGGTGACCACCGGCCAGAAGTCATAGATCGCGGCTTCCACCGGATAGGCGCCGCCGCGGGTCGGGATGCGCGAGGCCAGCGCCCAGCGCGCCGCCTCCTCGTCCGCCGCCGACAGCGTCATGTCTCCTGCCGGCGAAGGAACCAGGGCGTCGCCCTCCTGTAGGAACACCACCGCCGGCGCGCCGAAGAGCTGATAGAGGGCCTGGGCCGCGGCCTGGGCCACGCCTTCACGCCCGGTCGCCGCCACCAGGGTGCGGGCGAGCGTCTGCAGAGCCCTGGCTTGCTCCACCGCCCGCAGGGCCTCCAGCGCTCGGCGCCGCGAGTGGGCTGCAACGGCGCTGACGATACCCGCGGTTATCAGCAGCAGGGCGAGCGCCCATAGGTTCGCCGGGTCGGCGACGTTCAGGCTGTAGCGCGGCGCGATCAGGAAGAAGTTGAACGCCAGCGCGCCCAGCACCGCCGACGCAATGGCCGGGCCCCAGCCGAAGCTGACGGCGGCTATCACCACCGGCAGCACGAAGATCAGCGACAGGTTCGGCGCCGGCTGCACATGGTCGACCAGCAGGGCGGCGAGCGTCGCCGCCGCGACCATGGCCACGGACAGGGCGTAGCCCGCCGCTGGATGCAGGCGGTCGAGACGCGCCAGGCCGTCGCTCGGTCCGATGTCGGATGTCGTGGATTGGCTCATGGCGCGCCTCCAAGCGCAGCTCCCCCAATACTGGGTGAACTGGCCCAAAAGAGGCCCTTACCGACCCTCGGCGCAAGGCTCCAACGCTCGCAACTCCCCACAACCACATGGGATCTTTATGTCGAGCAGCGCGAGAACCTGTCCTTGCTAGTGAGGCGGCCCTGCCCGTTTTCGTATGAACGACTCCACCCCCATCGTCGCCGCTGAGGCCGCCTCCGACACCGGGGACGCGCCCGCGCCCAGCTTGCGCGGTTTCCTGACCCTGGCCCTCGGTTCGGCCGGCGTCGTCTACGGCGACATCGGCACCAGCCCGCTCTACGCCTTCAAGGAATCCATCTCGCATTTCGGCAAGGCCGGGGCGACCGAGGTCATCGGCGTGCTGTCGCTGATGCTCTGGACCCTGATGGTCATCGTCACGCTGAAGTACGTCTCCATCCTGATGCGCTTCGACAACCGCGGCGAGGGCGGCACGCTCTCGCTGATGGCCTTGGTGCAGAAGGCCGGCGGGCGCGGCGGCAAACTGTTGATCCTGATCGCCATGATCGGCGCCGGCATGTTCTTCGGCGACGCCATCCTGACGCCGGCCATCTCGGTGCTCTCGGCGGTGGAGGGGTTGGGTGTTGTCGAGAGCCTTTCAGGCCGGATCGAACCCTACGAAGTGCCCATCGCGCTGGGCCTGCTCATCGCCCTGTTCGCGGTCCAGAAGCGCGGCACCGGCGGCATCGGCCGCTGGTTCGGGCCGGTCTGCCTGGCCTGGTTCGCCACCATCGCGGTGCTGGGTCTGATGGCGCTGACCCGCGCCCCGCAGGTGCTGGCGGCGCTGAACCCGATCCCGGGCCTGGCGCTGCTCATCCATCACCCGAAGATCGCCCCGGTGATCCTGGGCTCGGTATTTCTGACGGTGACCGGCGCCGAGGCGCTCTACGCCGACATGGGCCACTTCGGGCGCAAGCCGATCCAGGTGACCTGGCTGGCGCTGGTCTTCCCCTGCCTGATCGCCAACTACCTGGGCCAGGGCGCCCTGGTGATCAGCGACCCCGCCGCCATCGACAATCCGTTCTTCCGCCTGGCCCCGGCCTGGTTCCAGCTGCCGCTGGTGGCGCTGGCGACGGCGGCTACCGTGATTGCCAGCCAGGCGGTGATCTCCGGCGCCTTCTCCATGACCCAGCAGGCGGTGCAACTCGGCCTGCTGCCGCGCCTGACCCTGCGCCCGACGTCCGAAGCCCACGCGGGCCAGATCTATGCGCCGCAGATCAACTGGATCCTGATGATCGGCGTCGCCGCCCTGGTGCTCGGGTTCCGCTCTTCCAGCGGCCTGGCCAGCGCCTATGGCGTCTCGGTGGTCGGGGCGATGATCACATCATCGGTGCTGGCGGTGGTCGCCATCCACCGCCTGAAGGCCCGGCCGATCTGGCTGGCGCTGCTGGCCTTCTCGCCGTTCCTGGTCGTCGAGACGGCGTTCCTGGCGTCCAATCTGACCAAGGTCGCCCACGGCGGCTACATCCCGCTGATCATCGCCGCGGGCCTGATCGTGATCATGTGGTCCTGGATGCGTGGCACGACCCGCGTCGCCCGCGCCGAGGCGAGCGACCTCAAGCTCACTGATATCGTGCCCATGCTGGTCCAGCGCCCGCCGCTGAAGGCCCGCGGCGCCGCGGTCTTCCTGACCTCCGACCCCACCGCCGCGCCAGCCGCCCTGATGCACAACCTCAAGCACAATCAGGTGCTGCACGAGCAGGTCGTCCTGCTGACCGTGAAGGTCGCGCGCCGTCCCCGCGTACCGGACGACGAGCGCGTCGTGGTCACCGAGATCGCGCCGGGCTTCAAGACCATGACGCTGAGCTTCGGTTTCATGGAGACCCCCAATGTCGCCAAGGGCATGGCGCTGGCCCGCGCCAAGGGCCTGAAGCTCGACATCATGCGGACCTCGTTCTTCCTCTCGCGGCGAACCCTGTTGCCGCGCAAGGCCGGTGGCCTGGGCCACCTGCTCGACCTGCTGTTCGTGTTCCTGACCCGCAACGCGGTGCGCACCGCCGACTTCTTCCAGATCCCGCCGTCGCGCGTGGTCGAGCTCGGCGCCCAGGTCGCGTTCTAGCCCCCCTTACCTAGCAGGGGCCCCCATCGTGTGATGGAGTGGGCCGGCCGCTCGGAAGAAGCGGGCAGGCCCTAAAGCGGCAGGTTGGGGGAGCGCGGGTGTTCAAGAGAGTTCTGATCGCTAACCGCGGCGAGATCGCGATCCGCATCGCCCGGGCGGCGGCGGGCCTTGGCGTGGAGTCGGTGAGCGTCTTCGCGCCGGCCGACGCGCTCGGCCTGCACACCCGCGCCAGCACCAACACCCGGCCCATCGGTGCATCCGGCGGCGACCCCGTGGCGGCCTACCTCGACATCGACGCCTTGATCACGGTGGCCAAGAACGCCGGCTGCGACAGCGTCCACCCCGGCTACGGTTTCCTTTCCGAGAACGCCGCCTTCGCCCGCCGCTGCCTGGCGGAAGGCCTGGCCTTCATCGGCCCGAAACCTGAGACCCTGGAACTGTTCGGCGACAAGGTGGCGGCCCGAAAGCTCGCCCAGTCGCTGGACATCCCCACCGTCCCCGGCAGCCCGGCGCTGCCTTCCGCCAAGGACGCGGCCAAGGCGGCCGACGCCATCGGCTATCCGGTGATGCTGAAAGCCTCGGCCGGCGGCGGTGGGCGCGGCATGCGGCGCGTCGATAACTCGGGCGACATGGCCGAGGCCTTCGCCCGCTGCTCCGGCGAGGCGCTGGCGGCGTTCGGCGACGGCACGGTGTTTCTCGAAAAGCTCGTGGACCGCCCGCGACACATCGAGGTTCAGGTCCTGGCCGACGCCAAAGGCGGCATCATCCACCTGTGGGAACGCGATTGCTCCGTGCAGCTGCGCAACCAGAAGGTCGTGGAGATCGCGCCGGCCAGCGGCCTGAACCCGGCGCTCCGCGAGGCCATCCTCGCCGACGCCCTGAAGCTCGCTAAGGCCGGCGCCTACCTGAACGCCGGCACCGTGGAATTCCTGGTCAGCCCGGAGCGCGGCGAACACTTCTTCATCGAGTGCAACCCACGCATTCAGGTGGAGCACACGGTCACCGAGGCGGTCACCGGCGCCGACTTGGTGGAGGCCCAGTTCCGGATCGCCGCCGGCGAGACCCTGGCCGACCTTGGCCTGACCGCCCCGCCGCCCGCGCGCGGCCACGCCGTGCAGACCCGGATCGTCGCCACGGGCGCGGGAACGCTCAGCGCCTACAAGGAGCCCACCGGCCCCGGCCTGCGGGTGGATTCCTGCGGCTACCAGGGCCTCAGCCCGCCGCCGCAGTTCGATCCGATGTTCGCCAAACTGATCGCGACCTCGAACTCCTCCGGCTCGCTGGCCTCGGCGCTGGACCGCGCAGCCCGCGCCCTGGCCGAATTCCACATCGCCGGCCTGCCCACCAACCTCGACCAGCTCCGCGCCATCCTGGCCGAGCCCAGCCTCCGCGCCGGCGACGCGCGCACCACCCTGCTGGCCGAGCACCCTGAGCTGGCCTCGCCCGCGGGCCCGGCCGCACCGCCTTCGGGCTCGCTGGCTCTGTTCGAACAGCAGCGTAGTCCCGGCGATGGCCGCCCCGCTCGGCCGCCCACCGCGCCCTCCGCACCCAACCTGCCCATTCCCGACGGCGAGGAGGGCGTCGAGAGTCCGATGGCTGGCGCCGTCATCGAACTCACCGCCAAGGTCGGCGACGTCCTGGCGCCCGGCGACAGCCTGATGGTGATCAGCGCCATGAAGATGGAGACCTCGGTCACCGCGCCCTGTGGGGGCAAGGTCACCGCGCTGGCTGAGCTGGAGGTCGGCGCGAGCGTCGCCGCCGGCCAGATGGTGGCTGCCATCGCGCCGATGGCGGGAGCTGCCGCAACGTCTCGCGAGAACGGCTGGGCGCCGATGCTGGAACGGGTGAAGGCGTTGCAGGACATCGCCCATGCCCGCTTCGCCGATGGCAGCGCCGACCCCGGCGTGGTGCGCCAGCGCGGCCGCGGCAAGCTCACCTGCCGCGAGCGCATCGATCTGCTGCTCGACGACGGCAGCTTCCGCGAAGTCGGCAGCCTCGCGGGCTTCGCCAGCTACGACGAGGACGGCCAGGTCGCCGACTTCACGCCGGCCAATCACGTCGGCGGCTGGGGCGCCATCGAGGGCCGTCGCGCCGTGGTCTGCGCCGACGACTTCACCTCCCGCGGCGGCCACGCCGACGGCGCGATCGGCCAGAAAAGCCTCTACCTCGACGAATATTCACTGGAGATGAAGTGCCCCTCGGTGCGCTTGCTCGACGGCTCCTCCGGCGGGGGTAGCGTCGCGGCCATGGTGCCCAAGCAGGAGACCTCCAGCGAGAGCGCGGCCAAGGAAAGCTCCGGCGCCATCACCGCGGGCCGCCCGCGGGTCTCCGGCGGCGGCGGCTCGTTCTTGCCGGGCCACCTGGGCTCGACCCTCTACGCCGAACAGCTCGCCACCGTTCCGGTGGTCAATGTCCTCTTGGGCAGCGTGGTCGGCATTGGCGCGGCCAAGGCGGTGCTCGGCCACTTCTCGGTGATGGTGCGCGACATCGCCCAGCTGTTCGTCGCCGGCCCACCGGTGGTCAGCCACGCCATGGGCTACGAGATCACCAAGGAGGACCTGGGCGACTGGCGGGTTCATGCCCGCAACGGCTCGGTGGACAACATCGCCGAGACCGAGGCCGATGCGCTCGCCCAGGCCAAGCGGTTCCTCGCCTACCTGCCGGCCAGCGTCTACGAGCCGCCGCCGCGCCTCGAGCCCGACCCGGCCGATCCCTTCGACCGGCGCGAGGACGAGCTCGCGACCATCATCCCGCGCAAGCGCACCACCACCTTCGACATGCGCCGCGCCATCCGGCTGATGGCCGACACGGGCTCGTTCTTCGAGATCGGGCCGCTGTGGGGGACCGACCAGATCGTCGGCCTCGCCCGCTTCAACGGCTATCCGGTGGGCGTCATGGCCTCGGACAGCCGCCACGAGAATGGCGGCGCGCTGACCGCCGACGGCTGCGACAAGCTGCGCCGCCACCTCGACCTCTGCGACCTGTTCCACATCCCGCTCCTGAACCTGGTCGACAACCCGGGCTTCGCCGTGGGTCTGGAGCACGAGATCGCCGGCACGATCCGCAAGGGCGGCGAGTGGATGATCGCCTCTGCCCAGGCCAAGGTCCCGATTTTCACGGTGATCATGCGCCGCAGCTTCGGCGTGGCCGGCAACAACTACGCCACCCCGCGCGCCGAGGTGACGCCGCGCGTGGTCTGGCCCGCCGCCGACGTCGGCGGCATCCCGCCGGAGGGCGGCATCGAGGCGGCCTACAAGCGCCAGCTCGCCGAAGCCGAAGACCCCGTGGCCCTGCGCGCCGAGATCGAGGCCCGTATCGAAAGCGTCCGCGGCCCGCTCGGCCCGCTCAACCGCTTCCAGATGGAGGAGATGATCGACCCGCGCGACACCCGCGGCTGGGTTTGCGAGTGGGTGCAGGACGCCTGGCGCGTTGTCAGCCAGCCGGGGCGCCTCGGCCCGCGCGGGATGGGGTTCAGGCCGTAGGAATGTCGGTCCCGCTTCGCTTTTGAGTGTTCGGTCTGTCTCCGGCCGCGCTTGTCACCGTGGAATGCGGCGTGCAAGGTTTCGATCGGCCCATCGTTCGAGTGAACGGTAGGGCTTATAACACGGGCTCGGAATAGAGCCTATGCGCGGCCGCGGTCGGGCAGGGAGGATGTAAGATGACGGCGATCCCGGTTCCCGGCATGCCGGACGGCGTCCTGGCGAAGCCCGCGACGGCCCCGCCGCCGACCTCGCTGTGGACCCGACTGGCCTATGGCCTGGGCAGTGGCGCGATTGGCGTCAAGGACAACGGCTTCTCCTTCTTCCTGCTGATGTTCTACAGCCAGGTGATCGGCCTTGACGCGCGGCTGGTGGGGCTGGCGCTGACCGCCGCCCTGGTCATCGACGCCTTCGTCGACCCGATGGTCGGCTACTGGTCGGACAATGTTCGCTCGCGATGGGGCCGCCGTCACCCGTTCATGTACGCGGCCGCCCTGCCACTGGCCGGGCTCTACTTCATGCTCTGGAACCCGCCTGCGGGGCTTTCGCCCTCGCTGCTGTTCGCCTTCCTGCTCGGCATGGCGATTTCGATCCGACTCGTCGTCTCGATCTACCAGGTGCCCAGCAACGCGCTCGCCGCCGAACTGACCCAGGATTACGACGAGCGCAGCACGCTGCTCGCCTTCCGTTCGTTCTTCGCCTGGTTCACCTGCAATTCGATGTCGGTCTTGATGTTCGCTGTGCTCTTCCCGCTGTTCGTCACGTCAGCGATCCACAACGGCCAGTTCAACCGCGAGTCCTACCGGGTCTACGGCCTGATCGCGTCCGGTCTGCTGTTCGCCACCGTGATGATCTCAGCGCTCGGCACCCACCGCCGCATCCCCCACCTAAAGGCGCCGCCGGCGCAACGCAATCTGACCATCCCCAGCATCTTCGGCGAGATCTTCGAAACGCTGGCCAACAAGAACTTCCTCGCCCTGTTCATCGCCACCGCCTTCGGCACCGTGGCGGCGGGGCTTTCCGCGCCGCTGGCCTTCTACTGGCTGACCTACTTCTGGCACTTCACCGCCCAGCAGAGCAGCTTTGTCATCATGGGGGTGTTCGTCTCGGCCTTCCTGGGCTCGGGGCTGGCGCCCCTGGTCAGCCGCCGGCTGGGCAAGAAGCGCGGCGCGATCATCATCGGGCTGATCGCCTTCCTGGGCTCGCCCATGCCGATCGTGCTCAGGCTCACCGGCATCCTGCCGGACAACCATTCGCCGTTGATCTTCTGGTTCGTGTTCCTGACCAACATGTTCGATGTGGCGCTGATCATCTGCTACCAGATTCTTTCCTATTCGATGTTCGCCGACCTGGTGGAGCAGTCGGAGGTGAAGACCGGCCGGCGCTCCGAAGGCGTGTTCGCCGCGGCGATCACCTTCACCGAGAAGGTCGTCAACGGGGTCGGCTTGATGATAGCCGGCTTCGTGCTGACGCTGGCCGGGATCAAGACCGGGGCGGACGCAAGCCATGTGACCCATGCCTCGCTCTGGCGGCTGGGCGAGATCTACGTGCCGACGATCATCGGGCTGTGGATGACCATGGTGGCGATGATCGGCGCCTACGCCATCACCCGCGACAGCCACGCCGCGACCCTCAAGACCCTGGCCGCGCGCACCCCCGCCGAATGAATTTCTGGGCGCCGGCGTCGCCGGGTCAGGCGGTGGTCGAGACCAGCGAACCCTGCCGATAGGGCGCAGGCGGCGCGTAGGGCGACGGCGAACTCGGCAGGCCGGCGACCAGCATCTTGGCCGCGTCGGACAGGTCGACCGCGTCGGTCGGGCTCCCGCCACCGAGCAGTTGGGTGACCTTCGCCGTCCATGAGGCGGAGTGGTTGTTTCGGTCGAGGGACAGGTCTAGCGCCGCGGCGAACTTCGGATCGCCGGCCTTGGTCGCCGCGACCTTCAGGTCGAGCGCGCCGTTCGCGCCCACCGCACCGCTCGCCTGCATGTAGCCGACCATCTGATGCTGGGCGGCCATGTTGTCGCGCCAGCCCTGCACGTCCTCGAACGGCTTGGCGCCGCCGCGGTCGACGGCGTTGATCCCGGTCAGGAAGAGCAGGTCCTGGTCGCCGGCGGGTAGGGCGTCGAAGTGGGCGACGGCGGCCTTGATCGCGACGGCCGCACCGCCGGCTTGGGCCCCGGCCTTCGCGGCGGAGACATAGGATCGCTGAAGCTCGGTCGCCTTCTGGCCGACGTCGCTGGCGCCGGTGGCCTGGTGGAAAAGCTGGGCGTCACTGCGGCTCATGCCATGCAGCTGTCCGCTCACACCCATGGCGTGGAGCGCCTTGTAGGCCTGCAGGCGCACGCCGTCGGAGGCCTTGCCGCTGGTGTCGAGCACCATGCTGGCAAGTCCATGAAGGCGGCTCAGGTTAACGGCGAGCGCAGATCCGTCCACGGCGGCGGCGCGCGCGGCCCCCGTCCGGAGGGGGGCCGTCGATGTGACGTCCATCTCGATTTTCCTGCGGGATCGCGAGGACGCACCTTGCGCCGTTCATGCTTAACCAAGTGCCCTACGGACCGGGGACAAAACCGCACAGCGGCCCACCGGGAGACCGTCCGCCCCCCGACTGGCGTTTTTGCTGCGGCTCGGCTCCAATGGCGGTGTCAGAGTCGGGGAATGCGAATGATCAGGACACTCACCTTCGCTGTGGCGCTCGCTACGCTGGCCAGCGTAGCGTCCCTCACAAAGGCAATGGCCCAGGAACCCGCCCCGCCCAGCCCCTTCGCCTCTGGCAAGGATCAGGCTGCCGCGATGAAGGCCGGGACGCTGACCTCCGAGGCCCTGATCAAGGCCTACCTGGCCCGCATCGCCACCCTCGACCGCACCGGGCCTAAGCTCAACGCCGTCATAGCGCTCAACCCCCACGCCCTGGCCGACGCCCGCAAACTGGACGCGGAGCGCAAGGCCGGCCGGGTGCGCGGCCCGCTGCACGGCATCCCGATCCTGCTGAAGGACAACATCGAGTCGGATGACGGAACGGCCACCACCGCCGGATCGCTGGCGCTGAAGGACAATGTCACCGGTCGTGACGCGATCATTACGCGGCGGCTTACCGACGCCGGCATGGTGATCCTCGGCAAAGCCAACCTGTCGGAGTGGGCCAACTTCCGCTCCACCCGCTCGATCAGCGGTTGGACCGGCATAGCGGGGCTGGTTCGCAACCCCTATTCGCTCGACCGCACCGCCTGCGGCTCCAGCGCCGGGTCCGGCGTGGCCGTCGCCGCGGGCCTGGTCACCCTCGCCATCGGAACCGAGACCGACGGCTCGATCACCTGCCCGGCGGCGGCCAATGGCATCGTCGGCCTGAAGCCCACCACGGGCCTGGTCTCGCGCACGTTCGTGGTGCCGATCTCTCCGGCCCAGGACACGCCCGGGCCGATGACCCGCACCGTCTCTGACGCCGCCGCCGTGCTGAACGCGATCGCCGGCTCCGATCCCGCCGACCCCCTGACCGCCGAGGCCGACGCCCACAAGGTCGACTATCTGGCCGGCCTGAAGCTCGACGGTCTAAAGGGCGCGCGGATCGGCGTCCTGCGCATGACCCAGGGGCGTTCGCCGCAGACCGACCAGGTGTTCGAGGTAGCCCTGTCGGCCCTACGCCGCGCCGGCGCCGTTCTGGTCGAGGTGAAGGGGCCGGACGATGCGGCGATGAACGCCATCTCCGCCAACGAGGGCGAGGCGCTGCGCATCGAGTTCAAGGCGGCGCTGAACACCTACCTGGCGACCACGCCCAAGGCGGTGACCGCGCGCTCGCTCACCGATCTGATCGCCTTCAACAAGAAGGAGGGCCGCGAGACCTCGTTGTTCGGCCAGGAGGTGTTCGAGCAGTCCCTGGATGCCCCGCCGATCACCGACCAGGGCTACAAGGACAAGCGCGCCAAGGCGACCTCGCTGGCCAAGGCGGCGCTGGACAAGATGCTGACCGACGCCAACGTTGAGGCGCTGGTCGGCGCCTCGACCGGCCCAGCTTCGCTGGTCGATCCGATCAACGGCAGCCGCAGTCTGGGGTCCTATTCCACCCTGCCGGCGGTCTCCGGCTACCCGCACCTGACCCTGCCCATGGGCAATGTTTCGGGCCTGCCGGTGAACCTCTCGATCATCGGCCCGGCCTGGTCCGACGCTCGCCTGTTGGCCCTCGGCTACGCCTTCGAACAGGCCACCAAGGCCCGCATCGACCCCTTGTTCCTGCCCAACCTCCAGGCCCGCCCGGAGTACGCCAAGGCCTACGATCCGCGGTAAGGGGGTTGTTCCTGGGGTGCATCGCGCCAATTTGAGGGCGTAGCTTAGGCGTAGAAATCGGGGTGCGGTCAGCTGGCCAGATTGTGGAAAAAATCGTCGAACCGGGCCGCTGTGGCCAGGGCGCGCGCCGCAAAACGGCTGGGCGCGGGTCATTCGGGTAGGGTATTCGTTGAGGCTTCGGCGGGACCGGGGAGTGCTCAGCGCGTGATCGATGTCACTTGGCCCCGGCCGGACGCCCCGCCGCGCGCCGGCGACTGTTCGGTCCCGGCCTATCACCTGATCGACACGACGATGATGTACGCGCCCCGCTCCGGCGGGGTGAAGCGCTACCTTACCGCCAAGCGCGCCTGGCTCGAGAGCCACCGGCCCGACATCCGCCACACCCTGGTGGTGCCCGGCGCCCAGACCCGTACCGAGAACCCCGGCCTGGTCACGGTCGGCGCGGCCAAGCTGCCGTTCGGCGACGGCTACCGGATGCCGGCCAGTCCGATCAAATGGGACGCGGTCCTTCGCACCCTGGAGCCCGACATCATCGAGGCCGGCGACGTCTTCGTGCCCGGCCACGCGGCCATGGACGCCGGCGACGCGCTGGGCGTGCCGGTGGTCGGATTCTGCCACACCGACGCCCCGACGCTGGCCGCTCTGCACCTGGGCGACTGGGCCGAGCAGCCGACCTTCAACTTCTGGGCCCAGGCCTACCAGCGCTTCGACCATGTGGTGGCGCCGAGCCAGCACACCGCCACGCGCCTGGCCGACGCCGGCGTCGACCGAGTCAGCGTCCACCCCCTGGGCGTCGACCTCGACCTGTTCCAGCCGAGCCGTGGCGACCGCGCCAAGCTGCTCAAACGCCTCGGCTACGGCGCCGACACCCGCCTGGTGGTCTTCGCCGGCCGCCCGGCGCGGGAGAAGAACATCGACAACATGGTCGCCGCCATCGAGAAGCTCGGCGATCCCTACCGCCTGGTGCTGATCGGCGCCGGCAAGGACCAGCGCTCCTCCAGCCGCGTGGCCAGCCTCGATTTCGAGCGCGAGCCGCAGAAGCTGGCCGGGGTGATCGCCAGCTGTGACGCCTTCATCCACGCCAACGAGAACGAGATGTTCGGCCTGGTGGTGCTGGAGGCCATGGCCGCCGGCCTGCCGGTGGTCGGCCCAGACAAGGGCGGTGTCGGCGAACTGCTCGATGCCGAGGTGGGGCAGCTGGCCGCAGGGGTCGATCCGGCCAGCCTGGCCGAAGCCGTCGAAGCCCTCTTCGCCCGGGACATGGATGCGTTGAAACTCGCCGCCCGCCAACGGGCCGAGACCCGGCACAGCTGGGACAACACCTTCGGCGGCCTGACCCGCCTCTACCAGCGGCTGCTGAACAACCACACCCGGCGCGCGCCCCTGCGGCTCAGCGCCTAGGATGGCCGGCCCGACGCGTCGCCGGATGCTGGAGGCTTCCGCCCTGGCGCTGGGCGGGCTTGCGCTGGCCGGACCTACACGGGCGGGCCCATCTCAGGCGGGAAAGCCATTGCGCATCCTCATCCTCGGCGGGACGGGTTTCATCGGACCGCATCAGGTCCGCTACGCGCTCGCCCGCGGCCACCAGGTGACCCTGTTCAACCGTGGCCGCCAGGCCGAGGAATGGCCCGGCCACGTCGAGGAGCTGATCGGCGACCGCAACGGCGACCTGAAGGGGCTGGCGGGCCGCGAGTGGGATGTCTGCATCGACAATCCCACCACCTTGCCGGTCTGGGTGCGCGATGTCGGCCGGGTGCTGGCCGGCAAGGTCAAGCAGTACATCTTCATCTCGACGATCTCGGTCTATGCGGCCAGCGACAAGCCGGCGGACGAGACCGCCGCGCTGGCAGCCTACACGGGCGCCGACCCTTTGGCCGAGACCGCGGAAAGCTTCCGCGCCCATGGGGAGCTCTACGGCCCGCTGAAGGCCGCCAGCGAGCTGGAGGCCAGCAAGCAGTTCGGCCAGGCCGTGACCGTCATCCGCCCCGGCCTGATTGTCGGCCCCGGCGACGAGACCGACCGCTTCAGCTACTGGCCCGTGCGCCTGGCCAACGACGGCAAGCGCTGGGGCGAGACTGTGCTCGCGCCCGGCGACGGGAACGATCCCGTGCAGTTCATCGACGCCCGCGACCTGGCCGAATGGATCATCCGCATGGCCGAGGCGCGCACTTTCGGGACCTTCAACGCCACCGGCCCGGCCTCACGCCAGACCATGCGGGATGCTCGACGGTGTGGCCAAGGGCGTCGCGACCCATCCGCATCTGGTCTGGGCGCCGACGCCCTTCCTCCAGGCCGAGAAGGTCTCCGCCTGGGGCGATATGCCGGTGTGGATTCCGGGCCAGGGCGACACCCTCGGCTTCCACCGCCGCGACATCCGCCGCGCGCTCGCCGCCGGCCTGACCTATCGGCCCTTGCCGGTCACCGCGGCCGACACCCTGGCCTGGTTCCGCAAGCAGCCCGCGGAACGCCAGGCGAAGCTGCGCTCAGGGCTCACGCCGACGCGCGAAGCGGGGCTTCTCGAGGCCCTGAGGACCAGCAACGCCGCACAGAGCTGAACTGGGGGCGGCTTCGTTTCGCCCGTTAGGCGAACAGGGTTGTGCAAATGCGCATACGGGCGCCCATGGGAAATACATTGAGCTCGGCCCCCGCCGAGATCATGTCCTGGAGGGTTGCATGTCCTCATTCCGTCTTCTGTTGGCGGGCGCCGCCTGCACCGCGATGGCGTTGCTGGCCGCGCCGGCGTCAGCCACCATCATCAACTTCGACAACCTCGGCAACGGGGTGGTGGTGTCCAACCAGTATGCGGGAGTGACGTTCTCGTCCGACCCGGGTGAGGTAATGGTGACGACGGCTCAGAGCCTCGGCTCGTCGCTTCCGAACTTCATCTGCACGGCGCCTTCCAGCACCGGCCTCGATTGCACCCACAGCGTGTTCGTAGACTTCGCCGGGACGGGCGTTGACAGCCTGTCGTTCCTCGCCGTCGGCTCGAACAACACCGGCACGGTGGCCAACATCAATGTGTTCACCAACGGCGCATTCAACAGCACGGTGAACCTGACCGGCAACGCCAGCCCGTTCGTACCGATCAGCATTGATCTGTCGGCGTTCTCCAACGTGACCCGGATCGAGATCGTCAACAACGTCGACGCCGCCGGCCTGGGCTATGACGACTTCACGTTCAATGGCGGCGGCAACAGCGTGCCGGAGCCGGCGACCTGGGCGATGATGCTGACCGGCTTTGCCGGCATGGGCGCCTTGTTGCGCCGGCGGCGCACGCAGCCCGCCTGATCGCCGGCCTGGGACCGGAGTGGCTCTCGCTGCTCCGGCTCCTCACGCTCAGCGACCGGTCGGCATGTCCTTGAACGCCACGTCCTTGTCGACGCGTATGTCGCCGGGCAGACCCAGCACCCGCTCGGCGATGATGTTCTTCAGGATCTCGTCGGTACCGCCGGCGATGCGTAGGCCCGGGGCGAACATTACCGAGCTGTGGAAGGCCGCGTGCAGCGGCGCCAGCTCAGGATCGTCAATGATCCCGAACTGATCGAGCATCTCCAGCGCCGCATTGCCCAGCTCCTGCATCTGGCCCGCCGAGACGATCTTGCCGATCGAGCTCTCCGGCCCCGGCGTCTGGCCGCGCGACAGGGCGGTCATGGTGCGGTTGCGGGTGTGCTTCAGCCCCTCGGCCTGCACGTACCAGTCGGCCAGCTTCTCGCGGATCGCATGGTCCTTGATCGCCGCCTGGCCATCGTAGCCCTCGACGCTGCGCGCCACCTCCATGAACTCCGCCCAGCCCGCGCCAGACGCCCCGCCGACCGCAAGCCGCTCGTTCATCAGGGTGACCAGACTGACCTTCCAGCCGTCGTCGATCGGCCCGACCCGCTGGCTGTCCTTCACGCGCACGTCGGTGAAGAACACCTCGTTGAACCCCGAGCCGCCGGACATCTGGTGGATCGGCTTCACCTCGACGCCCGGGTCATGCATGTCGAGCCAGAACATGGTCAGGCCCTTGTGCTTGGGCGCATCCGGGTTGGTCCGGCAGACCACGATGCCGAAGTCCGAGAACTGAGCGCCGGTTGTCCACACTTTCTGGCCATTGATAATCCAGTCCCCGGAGCCGTCGTCGGCCCGCACCGCCTTGGTCCTGGCCGCCGCCACGTCCGACCCGCCGGAGGGCTCGGAGAACAGCTGGCACCAGATCTCCTCGCCGCGCAGCGCCGGGCCCACGAACCGGGCCTTGGTGGCTTCGTCGGCGAAGGTCATCACGGTCGGCACGCACATGCCCAGGCCGATCTGGAACGGGTTGCCGGGGATCGGATACTTGGCTTCCTCCTGGCTGAAGATCACCTGCTGGATCGGGTTGCCGCCCTGGCCGCCCCATTCCTTGGGCCAGGTGATCTGGGCGTAGCCGGCCGCGGCCTTCCTGGCCTGCCAGGCCTTCGAAGCCGCCATCGTCCCGCCGCCTTCGCCATCATCGGCGCCCGCCGATTGCTTGGGCGCGTTGGATTCGAGCCAGGTGCGAACCTGAGCGCGATAGGCGGCTTCTTCGGAGGTGTCGTTGAAGTCCATCTGTCCGCTCCTTAGGCCGCGTTACGGCGTTCGAGGTGGCTGACCAGCCGCTCCTTCCAGACCCGCGGCGCGCCGGCCACGAGGGAGAGCTGGCGCGAGCGCCGGTAGTAGAGGTGGCAGTCCATTTCCCAGGTGAAGCCGATGCCGCCGTGCGTCTGGATGTTTTCCTTCGACGCGAACCAGAAGGCTTCCGACGCCGCGATCCGCGCCGCGCTGGCTGCGATCGGCATCTCGGCGGCGTTGGTGTTGAGCGCCCAGGCCCCGTAGTAGGAGTTGGACCGCGCGATCTCGTTCTTCACGTACATGTCGGCCAGCTTGTGCTTGATCGCTTGGTAGGAGGCGATCACCCGGCCGAACGCATAGCGCTCCAGCGCATAGGCCTTGGCCATCTCCAGGCACTTGTCGGCCCCGCCGCACTGTTCGAACGACAAGAGGATCGCGGCGCGGTCGTTGATCTGTTCCAGCAGGGCGAAGCCCTCGCCGGCCGGTCCGAGCCGTTCGGCCGGGGCGTCCTTGAACACCAGCCGCGCCGCGTCGCGGGTCGGGTCCAGGGTCTTCACCGCCTCGCGGGTGACGCCGGCGCCGTTCAGGTCGACAAGATAGAGGCCGGGTTTGCCGTTCTCCTTGGCGATCACCAGGCACAGGTCGGCGATGTCGCCGTCGGTCACCGGGATCTTCACGCCGCTCAGCTTGCCGCCGGAGACCGTAGTCTTGACCGAGCCCGGGGTCAGCACGCCGGGGCCCTCGGAGGTCGCGATCGCCCCGATCAACTCGCCAGTGGCGATCTTCGGCAGGATCGCGGCCTTCTGCTTGTCGTCGCCGGCCAGCATCACCGCCTCGGCCAGGAAATAGACCGTCGAGGCGAACGGGATCGGCGCGACGGCGCGGCCCAGCTCCTCGGCGATCACGCAGAGCTCCAGGTGGCCCAGGCCCAGGCCGCCATGCTCCTCGGGGATCGCCGCGCCCAGCCAGCCTTGGCCGGCCACCGCCTGCCATAGGCCCTGGTCGAACGCCATGCCCTCCGCGTCGAGGACGGCGCGGACCTTGGCGGCCCCGCAATTGGCGTCGAGGAACTTCCGCGCCTCGGATTTCAGGAACTTCTGGTCGTCGGAAAAATCAAAGTTCATCGCGGCCCATCCCCGGTTGTCCCGGCGTGCAAGGTTTCCTCTTGGGATCACCATACGCGGGCGGGATGCGGAAAAAAGCGTGACCTCGCGTCAGCGGCCGCGGCCGCGGCCTCAGGACCCGGCGCCGGCCTCGAACACGCCGCCTTCGGTCACCCGCCCGACAATGCGGCCGCCTTCCCAGAGCTCAGCGATCCGGCCTTTCGACGCCGCGGTGAGCGCCCGCTCGGCGGCAGCCTCGTCGTCTGTCGCCTCGAACGCCTGGCCGAGCTGCAGCCGGCCGTCCGGGTCGACGATGTAGATGCGGTAAGCCTTCACTCGCGATCGCTCCCCCCGGCGCGGTCAAGCTTGTAGCGTTACGCTGCATAACGTCTGTCGCCTACCTGACCCGCGGCAGAAAAAGGCCAGGGGGACGAAAGGTCGCGGCTCGGCGAACGCGTTCGGTGAGAACACTGCGTCTGGCGAGACGCGCGTCGGGGCGCTAATTCTCTCACATGCGCACAGACACTCCCCAGCCGATCCGGCTCGTCGATTACCGGCCCCCGGCCTTTCTCGTGGACGAGGTCCACCTCACCTTCGACCTGAAACCCAACGCCACCCGCGTGAAGGCCAGGCTGAGCGTCCGCCGAAACGGCGAGCACACCGAGCCGCTGCAGTTCAACGGCGAGCGACTGACGGCGATCTCGGTGGCCATCGACGGGCGGGTCCTGGCCGAGGCCGAGCGGACCATCGACGCCGAATACCTCACCATCCCGAACGCGCCGGACGCCTTCACCTTGGAGACCGAGGTGGAGGTCGACCCGGAGGCCAACAAGGCGCTCGACGGGCTCTACATGTCGGCGGGCCGCTTCTGCACCCAGTGCGAGGCCGAGGGCTTCCGCAAGATTACCTTCTGGCCGGACCGCCCCGATGTGCTGTCGCGCTTCACCGTCCGCGTCGAGGCCGACAAGGGTTTCCACCGCCTGCTCTCCAACGGCAACCTGATGGAGGCCGGCGACCTGCCGGGCGGGCGCCACTTCGCGATCTGGAACGATCCGTTCCTGAAGCCCTGCTACCTGTTCGCCCTGGTGGCCGGCGAACTGGACGTGCTGGAAGACAAGCTTGTCACCATGACCGGCCGGACCGTCGATCTGCGAATCTACGTCGACCCGGGCATGGCGCAACGCGCGGCCTACGCCATGGATGCGCTGAAGCGCTCGATGAAGTGGGACGAGGACACCTTCGGCCGCGAATACGACCTCGACCTGTTCATGATCGTCGCCGTGCGGGATTTCAACTTCGGGGCCATGGAGAACAAGGGGTTGAACATCTTCAACTCCTCGCTCCTGCTGGCTGACCCGGCGACCGCCACCGACATGGACTTCGAGCGCATCGAGAGCGTCGTGGCGCACGAGTATTTCCACAACTGGACCGGCGACCGGATCACCTGCCGCGACTGGTTCCAGCTCTGCCTCAAGGAGGGCCTGACGGTCTTCCGCGACCAGAGTTTCTCGGCCGACATGCGCGGCCACGCCGTCCAGCGCATCAAGGACGTCAAGGCGCTTCGTGCGAGGCAGTTCTCCGAGGACCAGGGCCCACTCGCCCACCCGGTCCGCCCGTCGAGCTATCTGAAGATCGACAACTTCTACACCGCGACGATCTACGAAAAGGGCGCGGAAGTTATCCGCATGCTGAAGACCCTGATCGGGCCCGAGGCCTTCCGCGACGGCATGGACCTCTACTTCCAGCGCTGGGATGGCCACGCCACCACGGTCGAGGAATTCATCAAGTGCTTCGCCGAGGCAGCCGACAAAGACCTGACCGACTTCTTCGCCTGGTACGAGCAGGCCGGCACCCCCAAGGTCAGCCTGACCAGCACCTACGATGCCACGCGCCGCGAGTTGCACCTGGAGCTCACCCAGGAGACCGATCCGACGCCGGGGCAGGCGACCAAGCGCCCACTGCCGATCCCGGTGGTCGTCGGCCTGCTGGATTCCGACGGCCGCACCCAAGCCTTCCTGCGCAATGGCGAGGCCTTCGACGAGACCGTGGTGGTGCTCGAGGGCAAGACCACCAAGGTCACCCTGACCGACATCGACGAGCGGCCGATAGTGTCCGCCCTGCGCGGCTTCTCCGCCCCTGTGAAGCTGACCAGCGACGCCGAGGCGCGCGACCGCTACCTGCTGCTGGCCGGCGACCCGGACCTGTTCAACCGCTGGGAAGCCGGCCAGGAACTGGCCCGCGCCCTGATCCTCAGCCGGGCCACCGACATGGCCGATGAGGTGGGCGAGGAACGCTACGCAGAGGCCGTCGGCCGCGCGCTCGGCGACCAGGCCGCCGACCCGGCCTTCAAGGCCCTGCTGCTCGCCCTGCCGTCCGAGCCCGACCTTGCGCTGGCCATGAGCCCGGCTGACCCGGCGGCGATCCATGAGGCGCGCGATGCGCTGCGCATGCGGCTGGCGCTGCATCTCTCTGACGAGCTGAAGCGGCTGCACGTGGGTCTGCAGGAGATCGGTGAGTTCTCGCCCGACGCGGCCGGCGCGGGCCGGCGCGCGCTGCGCAACGCCGCCCTCGATCTGCTGGCTGCCAATCCGCGCGCGGAGGTGGGCGAGCTGGCCTGGGGCCACTACGAGGCCGCCGCCAACATGACCGACGCGATCGGCGGGCTGAACGCGCTCACCGTCATCGGCGGCGAGCTCTACGAGAAGGCGCTGGCCGACTTCTACGAACGCTGGAAGGGCGAGCCGCTGGTCATCGACAAATGGTTCGCTGTCCAGGCCCGCGATCCCGACGAGGGCGCGCTGGGCCGCGTCATGGGCCTGACCGCCCATCCGGCGTTCGAGGCCAAGAACCCCAATCGCCTGCGGGCCCTGGTCTCGACCTTCGCCAGCTTCAATCCCGTGCGCTTCCATGATCCGAGCGGCGCGGGCTACCGCTTCCTCGCCGACCAGATCCTGGCCACCGACGGCTTCAACCCGATGACCGCGGCCCGGTTCGTCGAGCCGCTCGGCGGCTGGCGGCGCTACAAACCTGAGCTGGGGAAGCTGATGAAGGCTGAACTGGAACGGATCCTGGCGCATCCGGGCCTGTCGAAGAACGTCTTCGAACTGGTCAGCCGCGCGCTTGGCGACGACGAGGCGGCTTAACGCTTTTCGTCTCGAATGGCGGTGACGCTGTTAACGGTTCGCGGGTAGACTTCGCGGCCTGGTTTGGTGATTTGCGGAGGGTCGGCCGGTCGTGACGGCACGCGAGGGCGAGAGCGCGGCCGAGGATCGGCCGCAGGCCCGGCTGGCCGATCTGGCCCTGGCCAAACCGCCGACCCAGCGGTTCGCGCGCGTGGCTATCCTGGCGTCGCTCGTGCTGCTGGCCGCCTATACCGGCGTGGCGGTGATCCGGCTGATGCAGGGCCCGATCGGCCGCACTGAGGAAATCGTAACCCTCGTCGTGCCGATGCTAATGGCCTTCGCGCTCGGCGGTCTGCTGTTCCTGGAATCCCGCCGGGTCGAGCGGGCCCACGCCGCCTATTCCGACAGCGAGCAGCGTTTCCGCCTGGCCGTCGAGGCCGCCCGCTGCGGCATCTGGGAATGGGACCTGGCCGAGGACGAGATCTTCATGTCCGAGGTCACCGCCGCCCTGTTCGGCTGGCGCGGCGGCGTGGTGGCGGGCCAGGAGGTGTTGGAGCGGGTCTCCGAGGGCCATCGCGACGGTCTGCGCGAGGCCCTGGCGACCGCGGCCATCTACGGCGGCTTCGACGTCTCGTTCCGGGTGCCCAGCCTGACTGGCGGCCGGCCGATCTGGATCGACGCCCGCGGCCAGGGTTTCGGCAAGAGCCCCGACGGCGGCTTCGCCCGGATCATCGGCGTCGCCCTCGACGTGACCGAGGAGCGCCTGGCCCAGGCCCGCGCCCAGGCCGCCGAGACCCGCCTGCGCGACGCCATCGAGAGCGTGTCGGAAGCCTTCGTGCTCTGGGATCGCCAGGGCCGGCTGCTGATGTGCAACCGCAACTACCGCGCCTTCTTCCGCCTGGAGCCGCAGGTGCTGAAGCCCGGCGTCGTGCGCGAGGAGCTGGAAAGCCACGCGCGCCTGGCCATCCGCCAGGAGTTCCCGGCGCTGGGCGGCCGCAAGGGCGTGCGCGAGGCCGAGCTGGTCGACGGGCGCTGGGTGCAGATCTCGGAACGCACCACCGCTGAGGGCGGCCTGGTGGTCACCGCGGCCGACATCACCGCGCTGAAGGCCCAGGAAGAAGCGCGCCGGGTCAACGAGGACGAGCTGCGCCGCGTGGTGGTGAACCTGGAGCGCAGCCAGGAGCAGCTCTCGGAACTGGCCCGCAAGTACGAGACCGAGAAAGTCCGCGCCGAGGGCGCCAACCAGGCCAAGAGCGAGTTCCTGGCCAACATGAGCCACGAGCTGCGCACGCCGTTGAACGCCATCAACGGCTTCTCCGAGATCATGATCGCCGAGATGTACGGCCCGCTCGGCGACGCCCGATACAAGGACTACTGCCGCGACATCCTCAATTCCGGCCAGCACCTGCTGGCTCTGATCAACGACATTCTCGACATGTCGAAGATCGAGGCCGGGAAGATGAACCTGCGCTTCGAGCCGGTTTGCCTGGAGGACGTGGCCGAGGACGCGCTGCGCCTGGTCCGCAACCGGGCCGAGGCTGCCGGGCTGGCGCTGCGGCTGGATTTCTCCGATCTGCCGGAGGTCGAGGCCGACTACCGGGCGATTAAGCAGGTGTTGCTGAACCTGCTCTCCAACGCCATCAAGTTCACCCCGCGCGGCGGCCTGATCACCATCCACGCCGAGCGCCGCCAGGACCCGCTGGGCGAGCGGGTGCGGATCAGCGTCCAGGACACCGGCATCGGTATCCCGGCCGACGACCTGGCGCGCCTGGCCCGGCCTTTCGAGCAGATCGAGAGCCAGCACGCCAAGACCCAGCAGGGCACCGGCCTCGGCCTGGCCCTCACCAAGTCCCTGGTGGAAATGCACGGCGGGCTGCTCGACCTGCGCAGCGCGCCCGGCCAGGGCACCAGCGCCACCTTCTTCCTGCCGGTCAGACAGACCACCCAATTGGTGATCGCCAGCGCGGGCTGACCCCCAGACTGTTTGGCGCGGAACGAGCTTGGTCGTTCGGCGTTTTTCGCGGGGCCCAAGGCCTGGGCGCTATCTTGGTCAAACAGAAGAGGCTCGCATGCGCTCCGTCCTGTTGCTCGTGCTCGGCGTTCCGATCCCGGTGATCCTTCTCCTGGCGTTTTGCACGCACCATCTCTGAGCCACCCCGCGCGGGCTTCGCGGGACCCTGATTCGCACCGTACTGTTGTCCCCACCGTCGGAGTCGCCGGCGGGGCTAGGGGAGTGCATATGGCGCGGCGCGATGCCAAGGGCCCTTACATGATTTACAACGGGCCGATCCCTGAGGCCGTGAAGGCTCGTCTGGCCCAGGCCGCCGCCGACCGGGCCGAGGGCGCGCCCCTGGACGAGGCGGACGAAGAGGGATCGTCCGCGCCGGCGTTGATCCTGCTGCTCATCGGGACCCTGGCGGCCGGGCTGGCGCTCGGCCTGTGGCTGCGGCCGACGCTGGACCGGGCCCTCGGCCATGCCGCGTCGCCTCCAGCGCCTGTCGCGGTCTCCAGCCTTACGCTCGCGCCGCCGCAGATCGACACCTCGGCCATCGACGCCCCGGCGCCCGCCAAGCAGACGGCAGCCGCGGCCTCCTTGCAGATCACGACCTCGCCGGCCGCCGTGGAAGCCCCGGTCTCACCGCGGCGCGCGGCCGACCCGCCGCCGGCTCCAGCCAAGGCGGCTGACAAGGCTGCGACCAAGGCTACGGCGAAGGTCGCCGTTGCGCCATCGTGTGCACCGGGCGGCAGCAAGGCCGATCAGATGGTCTGCGCCGATCCCGCCCTGACCGCGGCCGACCACGACCTTCGCAAGGCCGCCGAACGGGCCGCCAACGCGGGCGCCGACCCCGATCAGGTCGACTGGCTGGTCACCCGCGAGGCGGCCGCGCGGCGTTCGCCCCAGGCGCTGAAAGACGCCTATCAGCGTCACGTCGCCGAGCTGGAAGGCCTGGCCGAGCCACCGCACTGAGATATCGGCGCTGCGAAAACTTCGCGTCCTCGGCTAAATTTTCGCGACAGTAGCGAACCTTCGCCCTGTTCAAGGGTTATCTAGCCGATGCGCGCGGAGCCAAAAGAGGCGGCTGGCGGCGGCCCTGCGGGCGCGACCTTGGCGTCGGTCACCTATCATTTGCCGGCCGAACGGCTGCGCGAGGCGATCACCTCTTACTACCTGGTCAAGGTCACCGGGCCAGGGACGGTGCGCGACCAGATCTTCCCCGAGTGGCCGAACTTCCGAATGATCCTCTCCGGCCGGTGGGACGCGGAGTTCCCGGGAGAGGCGCCTGAACGGTTGCCGACCAACGGGATGAGCGGAGCGCTGGAGCGCTCAATGTGGGTAGAGGGATCGGCTGGGCTGATCGTCGGCGTCGGGCTGATGCCGCAGGGTTGGCCCAGACTGACCACCCAGCCGGCCGAGGCCTTCACCAACCGCCTGGCGCCGATGGCCGAGGTGGTCGGGCGGGCCGTGGCCGAAGACCTCTTCCGCAGGCTGCAGGCGGCCGCCGCGGATGATGAAGGGGGCGAGGGTGGCGACGACGCGCTCTACGCGGTGCTGGACGAGGTGCTCTCATCGATCCTGCGGGACGCCGCGGAGGCCGACTTGGTGGCCGCCGCCCACGCTGCACTGCAGGATCCGGGCGTGCAGACGGTGAGCGACTGGGCGGCCGCGTTCGGGCTGTCGTCGCGCCAGCTTGAGCGGTTCTCGCTCAAGTACTTCGGCCTTTCGCCGAAACGGCTGCTGCGTCGCCAGCGGTTGCTCCGCACCCTGGCCGCCATGCGCGAGACCGGCGATGGCACCTGGTCGCAGGCCCTGGACGGCCAGTTCACCGACCAGGCCCATTTCATCCACGAATTCAACTACTACATGGGCTCGACACCCAAGCAATACATGGCCCGGGTGCAGCCGATCATGGCTGAGGCCTGGAAGCGCCGGAAGGCGTTGCTGGGCTCGCCGGTGCAGGTGCTGCAGCCGCCGACCGACTCGCGACCGCCCGCCGGATCGAAGCGCTCTGCGTAAAGCGACGAACAGGTCTGCGCGAATAGGATTTCAGGTGTCGCGTTATTACAATTACCCGTTGTGCGAACACGGTTCACTGCAGCCGTGCTGTTGGGTTGGTTTGGCGGGTGAGTGCGATGCGCGACGATGTTGGGGTGATGGTTGGACGGCGGCTGAAGGCCCGCCGGCGGCTTTTGGGAATTTCACAGCAGACGCTGGCGGACAGCTGTGGCGTGACCTTCCAGCAGATTCATAAGTACGAGGCGGCAGTTTGCCGGCTGTCGGCGACCATGCTGTGGAAGCTGGCCTGCGCGCTGGACGTGGAGATCAGCTACTTCTTCGCCGGACTTGGCGAGGAGACCGCCAACGAAGACCGGCGCATGCCCCCCATGGAAACCCGCGCGGCGATCTAACGCTCGCCGCCGTCAGGGTCGGCGGCGCGGGGGCGGAGGGCGTAAAGCCCTGAAAATGTTAAATCTTGGATGGGTTTGCAGCTTTTTTTCCTCTTGAGCAGGACGCGCTCAGGCGATTCTGCCTGACCACGTCCTGCTCGGAGTTTAGGGTCAGCGCCATGGCTGTCGCCTTTACCCGCGAAGAGGACTACGAGGCCCAGGCCGCCGATCTGCCGGACCGGCCGATCTCGGCGCACCCGAACCTCGTCACGGCCTCCGGCCTGGCGGCGATCGAGGCTGAGCTGGCGGCGGCGAAGGCGGCCTATGCCGCGGCCCAGGCCGAGGGTGGAATCAGCGCCGATCGCACCGCCATGGCCCGCGCCACCCGCGACCTTCGCTACTGGTCGTCGCGCCGCGCAAGCGCCAAGCTTACCGAGCCGCAGGGGGCCGCCGGAGCCGTGAAATTCGGCCGGACTGTGGAGTTCGAGCGCGAGGACGGCCGCCGCCAGGCCTTCCGCATCGTCGGCGAAGACGAGGCCGATCCCACCGCCGGCAGCGTGTCCTATCTCTCGCCGCTGGCGCGCGTCCTGCTGGGCAAGGCGGTGGGCGACGTGGCTGTGCTGAACGGCGCCGAGGTCGAGGTGGTCGCGGTCCGCTGACGGCGGCTCAGCGCCGGGGCTTTTTGCGCGCGGCGCTGTTGTCCGGGTCGGCGGCGATGTCGCGGTGTTCGGAGGTGAAGTGCGGGGCGCGGCCGCGCGCCAGGCGCTGCTCGGCATAGGCCGCCAGAATGGCGACAACGATCACCGCGGCCAGCGGGTCGATCCGCAGGTCGCGCAGCACCTGCGCCAAGTCTTGCAGCAGCCTCAACACGTCACTCATGCACGCGCCCCTTTAAGCGCCGGACGCAGGATAAGACTGCCGTGCATAACGGCCCGTGAAGCAAATTGGCTAACGCTGTTGAATGGTAAGCGCTGTTCTCAGGCCACGGCGCTGATTGGAGCGACGTAGGCCCAGGGCAGGAGCTCGTCGAGGCGGCGGTTGGGATGGCCCTGGACGATGCGGGTGATGACGTCGGCGATGTAGCCCTGCGGGTCGACG
>JBBQTP010000015.1:0-42948 GCA_038213205.1 Caulobacterales bacterium | reverse complement strand
GTAGAACCAGGTGCCGATGACCCCGTCGTCGACGCAAAGGCCATAGGTCTGGGCCACCGGGAAGCCGGTCGTGCCCAGCGCGGTGATCACCTTGTATTCGCGGTCGACGGCGTGGGCCGAGGGCAGCAGCTTGCCCGGCGGCTTGCGGCGCAGGACATATTTCTTGTTGGGCGTGATCAGCTGGTAGGTCGGGTTTGATTGGCCGCCCTTGAACTGGCGCACCTCCAGCGGGCCTGCGTAGCCGGCCACATTGGCCTCCATCCAGACCTCGAGCGCGGCTTCGTCGAACCTGTGGGACTCGGCCACGTCTTTGGTGCCGGTGTTGAGCGCTTCGCGCTCCTGCTCAGCGGCGTCGACGACGTCGGCCATGGCGTTTCCCCTACAGTTGTTTGAATCCACTTTACCGGGGCTGGCCCCAAGGGGGCAAGGCGCGCTAGCGGGCGAGCGCTACCGAGCTAACGCTCTCCAGCCGATGTCCGTTCGGTGGAAGCCCTGCGGCCAGTCGATCAGGGCCACGGCGCCATAGGCCCGCTCGCGCGCTTCGGCCAGGTCCGCGCCGGTGGCGCAGACGTTGAGGGCGCGGCCGGCGCCGGCCAGGATCGCACCGTCCGGCCCGGCCGACGTCCCGGCCTGGAAGATCACGACGCCAGGGCCGAAGTCCTGGTCGAGGCCCTTGACCACGCTGCCGGCCTCCGCCTTGCCGGGGTAGCCGTCGGTGGCCAGGACCACGCAGACGGCGTCCTCGTCGCGCCACTTCGGCTGCGGCATCTCATGCAACGCGCCGGTGGCGCAGGCCATCAGGTAGGGGACCAGGTCGCTCTCCAGGCGCAGCATCAGCACCTGGCATTCCGGGTCGCCGAAGCGGGCGTTGAACTCCACCAGCTTGGGGCCGTGGCGGGTGGCCATCAGCTCGACGAACAGCACGCCGCGATAGGGCGAGCCGTCGGCGGCTATGCCCTTGAAGGCCGGGCGCACCAGGCGATGATCGACCTGGTCGACCAGGTCCAGGGTGAAGACGGGCGCGGGCGAATAGGTCCCCATGCCGCCGGTGTTCGGCCCCTCGTCGCCGTCGAAGGCGCGCTTGTGGTCCTGGGCCCAGCCGAACAGCATCGAGGTCTTGCCGTCGCAGAGCGCGAACAGCGAGCCGATCTCGCCCTCAAGGAATTCCTCGATCACCACCCGCGCGCCGGCCGCGCCGAAGCCGCCAGTGAAGGCGTCATCGATGGCCGCGTCGGCCGTGGCGCGATCCGGCGCGATCACCACGCCCTTGCCCGCCGCCAGGCCATCGGCCTTGACTACATAGGGTGGCTGGAAGTGGAGAAGCGCGGCCTTGGCGGCCGGGGCGTCGTCGCAGATCCGGTAGCCGGAGGTCGGCAAGTGGTGGCGGTCGCAGAAAGCCTTGGTGAAGGCCTTGGAGCTTTCCAGCTGACCGGCGGCCGCGGTAGGCCCGAAGCAGGGGATGTTCTCGATTTCCAGGGCGTCGGCGAGACCGGCCTCGATGGCCACCTCCGGCCCGATCACCACCAGGTCGGCGGCGATCTCCTTGGCCAGCATCACCAGCCGCGCCACCTCGGTCGCCTTGATCTCGCGGGTCTCGCAGAGCGCCGCCATGCCGGGATTGCCCGGCGCGCAGACGAGCCGCGTCAACAACGGCGACTGCTTGATCTTCCAGGCCAGCGCATGCTCGCGCCCGCCGGAACCCACGAGGAGGATGTTCATAGGCGGCCTTTCGCTCGGAGCGCGCGGCGGGTCAAGGCCACCGCGTCCCAGTCCAAGTCGCGATTTATTTCGCAGCGGCGTCGGCGCCGTTCGAGGTGGTTCGTCCTGGGTTTTGTCCGGCGCGTAGGCGCCGCCGAAGCCGGAGCCGGTTGGCGGCCGAAGGAGACCAAGATGATCAATGGCCTACATAGTCCCGCGTTCGTCCCCTACGCGGTCACCTGCCTGGCGCTCAGCCTCAACCTGCTCTTCCTATGGGCCTTCAGCGGCACGACGCGATTGAAGGGCAAGGTCGCCATCAATCCCGAGGACGCCGCCCAATATGACGCTCCGCTCGCGGAGGTCGAGCCGCCGGCGGTCGCGCGCGTGCTGCGCGCGCACGCTAACGCCCAGGCCGTGATCTATCCCTTTCTACTGCTGGGCCTGCTCTACGTGCTGGCTGGCGGCCCATTCTGGACCGCGACGATCATCTTTGCGATTTTCAGCGCCGCGCGGCTGGCGCATTCCGTCCTTTATCTGAGGGCGATACAGCCCTGGCGCACCCGAGCCTTCATCGTCGGCGGCCTAGCCACCCTGGCGCTCATGGGCGTTCTGATGTGGCAGCTCGCGACGAGCCGCTGACCAACGCGTCGGCCCGCGCTAACCGTCAAGATCGAGCGAGTAACCCGCTGAGCGCACCGTCCGGATCGGGTCGCTGTCGTCGGAGGCGCCGAGCGCCTTGCGCAGCCGGCCGATGTGGACGTCGACGGTGCGGGCCTCGACGTAAACATCGGAGCCCCAGACCGCGTCGAGCAGCTGTTCGCGAGAGAACACCCGGCCGGGGTGCTGCATCAGATAGTCCAGCAGCCGGAACTCGGTGGGGCCGAGGTGGATCTCCAGGCCGGCGCGCTTCACCCGGTGGGCGACCCGGTCGATCAGGATGTCGCCGCGGCGCACGCGATCCTCGGCCAGGCCCGGGCGGATGCGGCGCAGGACGGCGCGGATGCGGGCCGAGAGCTCGGTCATCGAGAACGGCTTGACCACATAGTCGTCGGCGCCGGTGTCGAGGCCGCGGACCCGGTCGGTTTCCTCGCCGCGGGCGGTGAGCATGACCACCGGGACGTTGCGGGTCTCATTGCGCTGGCGAAGGCGGCGGCAGACCTCGATGCCCGAGACCTTGGGCAGCATCCAGTCCAGCACGATCAGATCGGGCAGGCGCTCGTCGACCATCAACAGCGCCTCCTCGCCGTCGCCGGCCAGGGACACCTCGTAGCCCTCCTTCTGAAGGTTGTACTGCAGCAGGGTCGCCAGGGAATCTTCGTCCTCAACGACGAGGACGTGGGGGGTCATCGCCACGGTCTAAACCCGCAGCGCGTCGGTCTTCGGCCGGGCCGCGAAGGCCTCTTCGCCGGTGATTTCGTAGCGAACGATCTCGGCGATGTTGGTGGCGTGATCGCCGATCCGCTCAAGGTTCTTGGCGACGAACAGCATGTGGGCGCAGGCGGTGATCGTGCGCGGATCGCCCATCATGTAGGTCACCAGCTCGCGGAACAGCGAGTTGTAGTGCTCGTCGACCTCGTCGTCCTGGCTCCAGACGGCGAGCGCGCGCTCCAGGTCGGAACGGCTGTAGGCGTCGAGCACGCTGGAAAGCCGGCCGAGCACCAGGCGGCCCATCCGCTCGATCGAGCGGGTGAGCGGGGTCAGCGGGTCGCTCTCGATGATCACCAGGGTGCGCTTGGCGATGTTTTTCGCGAGGTCGCCGCAGCGTTCGAGATTGTTGGCCACCTTCATGGCCGCCACCGCGCGGCGCAGGTCGTCGGCGACCGGCTGGCGCAGGGCGATCAGGCGGATGGTCTTGCGCTCGATGTCGCGCTCGGCCTCGTCCAGCTTGTCGTCGCGGCCGACCACCGAGGCGGCGAGCTCCTGGTTGCGTTTGACCACCGCGCTGACGGCGTCGGCCACCTGCACCTCGCAGAGCCCACCCATCCGCGCGCACTCAGCCGCCAGGCTGTTCAGTTCGTCTTCGTAGGATTTGACGATGTGCTCGTTCATCCGCCCTGCCTTGAGACCGCGCCGCCCCGTGAACCCTGGTCGCCGCGTGCAGCCGCTATGCTACAGTTTCACGACGCTTTCGCGACATCGCCCGGCTCGATTTTCGGGAAATAGACCGTGAAAGTCGATCCGTGGCCCTCGGCGCTGGCCACGGCAAGGCCGCCGCGGTGGCGATTGACGATGTGTTTGACGATGGCGAGGCCCAGCCCGGTGCCCGAGCGCTCGCCGCTCTTCTGGCCGTCGACCCGGTAGAAGCGCTCCGAAAGCCTGGGCAGGTTCTGGCGCGCGATGCCCGGCCCCTGGTCGGTCACGCGCAGCACAGCATAGGTCTCGCTCGAGGAATCGGGAGCGACCAGCGACAGGCGCGGCGCGCCATCCGGGCCGGCCGCGGCGGCGGTGTCGGACAGGCCGCTCGACAGGTCGAGGCGCACGGTCTCGCCGTCCGGCGAATATTTCATGGCGTTCTCGAGCAGGTTCTGGACCACCTGGACGATCTGGTCGCGCTCGCCGCGGACCAGCACCTGGCTGCCCGCCTGGGCGCACCAGTAGAGCTTCAGGCCCCGCTGCTTTCCGAGCGGGGCGGCGGCTTCCACCACCTCGCCGACCACCAGCGCCAGATCAACGATCCCCTTGGGCGCCACGTGCTCGTCGAGCTCGATGCGGCTGAGCGAGGTCAGGTCGGCGATCAGGCGGGCCATGCGGTCGGCCTGGGCCTGCATGATGCCGAGGAACTTCTCGCGCGCCGCCGGGTCGTCGCGGGCGTGGCCGCGCAGGGTCTCGATGAAGCCGGAGAGCGAAGCCAGCGGCGTGCGCAGCTCGTGGCTGGCGTTGGCCAGGAAGTCCACGCGGGTCTTCTCCACCCGGCGGACCTCGGTCTCGTCGTGGAAGGTAACCAGGGCCACCCGGACCCCGTCGGCCACCGCGACCGCGCCCTCACTCGCAAAGGGGGGACCTAACGGCCGGGCGCGGACCCGCAGGCTGCGGGTCTGGGCGCCGGTGGTCTCGTAGAACCCCTCGGCGTCAGCGCCCTCGAACAGCGCCTTGTCAACGGCGCCCAGCACCTCGGGATCGCGCACGGCGGCCAGCAGCAGGCCCTCATCGACGGAAATCCGCAGGAGCTCGCGCGCCGCGGCATTGGCCAGGATGAAGCGCCGCCCGCTCAGGTCGTCGCGGTCCGAGCCGGTGACCACCAAGATCGGGTCCGGCAGGGCGTCTACCAAGGTCGCGTAGAGCGAGGAGCTCTGGCCAGGCGCGCTCATCGATGGGGGCTCAAGCAGAGACAATGGGGGCGAATCTCCGGTTCGGAGACTCTAGCATCCCCGTTCCTGTGTCGGTTGCATGACAGCTACCCTTGCGGGCCCCGCTGGGGAACCCAACCCTGGCCGCCGCGGTTGATTTAGAATGGCCCTGGGGCCGCCGGAGCCTTAAGCGCGTGCAGGATCTGGAAGAGCCCCTCGCCGGCCACGACCGGTCGACTGAGCTTCAGGCAGCCGCGGCGGTCGCGACCCTGCTGGCCGACGTCGATCACCGGGTGAAGAACAACCTGCAGCTCATCGCCTCGATGATCCTGCTGCAGCAGCGGCGGACAGAGGGCGAGCCGGCGCGCCGGGCGCTGCAGAGCGTGCTGGAACGGGTCAATGCGGTGGCCACGGTGCATCGGCGGCTGTTCCAGGGCGATCCGCACCGCTTCGACGTCGACGACTTCCTGCGCGACCTGACCAGCGACCTGGCCGCCTCGGCCGGGCGCGACGACCTGCAGATCGGACTGAACCTGACGCCAGTGGCGATCCCCGCCGCCTCAGCCGCCGCCTTCGCCCTGGTGGCCGGGGAGTTGCTGAGCAACGCCCTGAAGCACGCCTATCCGCCGTCGCCCGATCTGGGAGGCCGAGGCGGACGGATCGTCGTGTCGCTCACGGCTGAGGACGGCGTCTGCGTCCTGACGATCGCCGACGACGGGGTCGGCATGGGCGGCGCGCCGGCGGGCTTCGGCCTGGCGCTGGCCGGCCTGCTCGCCCAGCAACTGCACGCCAAGCTGGAGACCGCCCCCAGCGATCCGCGGTCGGAGCGGCCCGGCGTAAGCGCGACGCTCAGGATTCCCATGCCGCGAAGCGGAGGCGTCTGAGCCGTGTCCAGCTTGATCGCCAACGTGGTGGGCACCGGGGCGGCCCTCTGCTCGATGACCAGCTTCGCGCCGCAGATCGTCAAGATCTGGCGCGAGAAAGACGCCTCGTCGGTGTCGCTGCGAATGTATCTGGTGACGGTCGCCGGCTTCAGCGGTTGGATCGCCTATGGCCTGCTGATCGCGAGCTGGCCGGTCACCGTCTCCAACCTGATCTGCCTGGCCATGTCGGGCGCGGTCCTGGCGCTCAAATGGCGTTTCAGCCGCCCTTGAGACCGGTGGGATGCTGCCCTGCGGCGCCGCTGCTCTAGCCAGCGGCGGCGGGCGGCCTTATGGCTCCCTCGTTGGCTGCCGAGGCGTGGGCCCCGAGGAGACTATGTCCGAACAGACTGGGCCCGAAAAGACTGGGGGCCAGCAGTTGGCGGCGGCCGATGCCGCCCTGAAAGCAGGGCGCGCCCCCGAGGCGATCGAGCTGCTGATCGCGGTGATGGAGGCCGACCCCGCGCAGAGCGCGGGGCCCTATCGCGCCCTGGTGATCCAGCTCTATCGCGCCAAACGCTACGAGGAAGGCGCCAAGTGGGGCGAGATCGGCGCTGAGCGCCATCCGCGCGACATTGACCTGCTGAACGTGCTGGGCGTGATTAACCGGCGGCTGTTCAACTACCCCCGCGCTCTGGAAATCCTCGACCAAGCCACCAAGCTGGCCCCCAACAACCTGGCCGTGGCCACCAACCGCGGCAATGTCCTGCTGGACCTGGACGACGCGCCCCGCGCCGAGGTGTTGTTCGGCAAGCTGACGCGCGCCGATCCGAGGAACGCCGAGTACCAGCGCCAGCTCGGCCGGGCGCTCTACAAGCAGGACAAGCGCGCGCCCGCCCTGGCCCGGTTCCGCCAGGCGGTGACGCTGAAGAAGGACTACCTCGACGCCTGGCTCGACATGATCGGCGTGGAGGTCGACAACCAGCGCTTCGCAGAGGCCGAGGCGGTGATCGATCGGGGGCTGGCAGCCAATCCGGATCATCCGCGGCTGCTGGAGGCGCGCAGCGTCGCGATCCGCCGATCGGGCCAGCTGCGGCGCACCGAGGCCTATCTGCTGGAGCTTCTGCCGCGGTTCCCGGACGCGCCCTGGCTGCACTACCAGCTCGGCAGCGTGATCTCCGACTATGATCGCGAGCGAGGTAACATCCACCTGCGCCGCGCGCTGGAACTGGACCCCGACAAGCTCGACCACGCCATGGCGCTGATCGAGAGCCTGGAGCGCACCCGCAGCGGCGACGAGGGCGCCCACATCGAGGAAGCCTACCTGCTGGCGCTGAAGACCCTGGCCGCCAACAAGGCGCCGCTAGGGGCCGGGCACGTCAAGATCATCTTCGAGATCTTGGTGCGGGTTTGCGCCTTCGACGACTTCGCCAGGCTCCCTGACTTCAAGGCGCGTGGCCGCAGCTGGGCCGAGACCGGCCGCCACACGGCGCTACTCAAGCAGCTCGCCCATGTGGAGACGCTGGACGACCGCTATGAGCTCCTGGAACAACACCGCATCTGGGGCCGGCTGATCGAGGCGCAGGTCGCCAAGAACCCGGTGCGCCGGCCGGCGACGCCGCGGCCGCCCGGCGGGAAGATCCGCCTGGGGATCATGTCCTCCGACCTGCGCAATCACCCGGTCGGCTATTTCGCCCTGCCGCTGTTCGAGCACGCCGACCACGAGCGGTTCGAACTCTATTGCTACTCGTTCTTCCAGAGCCAGAAGACCGACTCCCTGCAGCAGCTGATCGCCGCCAATTCCGTGGCCTTCCGCTGGAACCCGGACATGACGTCGCGCGATGCGGCCCAGATGATCGCCGACGACCAGCTCGACATGCTGATCGAGCTGGGCGGCTCGACGCACATGAACAAGCTGGACGTGATGGCCTATCGTCCGGCGCCGGTACAGGCGAGCTGGCTGGGCTATCCGCACTCTGCGGGCCTGGCGGCGATCGACTACCTGATCACCGATCCCTACAACACCCCGCCGCGCCGCGACCTGTTGGTCGAGCAACCGCTGATGATGCCGAAGAGCTGGATCGCGCTCGGCCGCATGGTGTTCTCCGAGGGCCATGTGATCACGCCCGGGCTGCCGGAGGACCGCAACGGCCGGATAACCTTCGGCACGGCGAATAATCCGCATAAGTACAATCGCCACATGCTCGCGCTGTGGGCGCAGGTGATGCACGCGGTTCCGGGCTCGAGGTTCACCTTCATCCGGCCGGAGGGCAGCACCGCGAGCTTCCGCCGCCACCTCCTGGCCGAGTTCGCCAGCCACGGGATCGAGGCCGAGCGGATCGTGTTCAACACCATCCGCGGCGCCCACATGCCGTTCTACAACGAGGTCGACATCAGCCTCGACACCCTGCCGCTGACCGGCGGTACGACGACCACGGAGAGCCTGTGGATGGGCGTGCCGGTGATCAATCTGATCGGCGAGGCGTTCTACGAGCGGCTGTCCTATTCGATCCTGGCCAACAGCGGTCTGGCCGACCTCGCCGCCGAGACGCCGGAGGACTATGTGCGCCTTGCCGTCGAGCTGGTCACCAACCGCGAACGCCGCCTTTCGCTCCGCCAGACCCTGCGCGAGCAAATCCGCTCCGGCCCGCTCGGCCAGACCGAACAGTTCGCCAAGGACTTCTACGACCTGATCGCCAGGACGGTGCGGCCACCTCTCTGAGTTGGCGGCCCGAGGGCGCGAGAGGACCAAATGGACCATCGGCTGGCAGCCGCCGAGGCGGCGCTGCAGGCGGGGCGAGGGGGCGAGGCGGCGGCGCTTCTCGCCGCCGTGCTGGACGCCGACGCCGATCAGGACGTGTCGGTCTATCGCGTGCTCGTGCAGCAGCTATTTCGGGCGGGCCGCCTGGAGGAGGGCGCGCGATGGGGCGAGATCGGCGCGGGGCGTTATCCGCGTGACATCGACATCCTGAACCTGCTGGGTGTGATCCTGCGCCGATTGCGTCGCCTGCCGCAGGCGCTGGAGGTGTTGAGCCAGGCCGCCAAGCTCGCGCCCAACGATCCGCAGGTGCAATCCAACCGCGGCAATGTGCTGCTGGAACTGCGCCAGGGCGCCCGCGCCGAGGCGGTGCTGGCCAAGTTGGTCCGCGCTGAGCCGCGCAATGGCGAATATCAGCGCCAGCTCGGCCACGCGCTCTACCTGCAGGGCAAGCGCCCGGCCGCCGCCGCGCGGTTTCGGCAGGCGGCGGCGCTCGATCCGGCCAATGTCGCCGCCTGGGCGGACCTGAGCGGGCTGCTGGCCGAAAGCCACGACGACGCCGAGGCCGAGGCGGTTCTGGATCGCGGGCTCGCGGCGAACCCGGGTCATCCGCGCCTGTTGGAAGCCCGCGCCACGGCGCTTCGCCGGGCGGGCGCGTTCGATCGGTGCGAAGCCTTTCTGACGGCGCTGCTTGCGCAGACGCCGGACGCCGGCTGGCTGCATTTCCAACTGGCTGGCGTCATCGGCGAGAACGACGGCGCGCGCGACCGCGCCAACCTGCACCTGCGCCGCGCCGTCGAGCTGGAGCCGGGCAATCTCAACTTCACGGTGGCGTTAATCGAGAGCCTGGAGCGCACCCGCGGCGGCGACGAAGGCGCGCACCTCGACGAGGCTTACCAATTGGCGCGCGGCGTCCTGGCGCAGGGCGCGGAGCTGGCCAACCCCGGCCGCCTCAAGGTGCTCTTCGAGATCCTGGTGCGGGTCTGCGCCTTCGACGAGGTCGCCGCCCTGCCCGGCTTCAAGGCGCGTGGCCGCGCCTGGGCGGAGAGCGGACGGCACGCGCCCCTGCTGCGGCAACTGGCGCAGGTGCGCGATCTGGAGGACCACCACGAACTCCTCGAACAGCACCGCATCTGGGGCCGCGATGTCGCCGCGCGCGCCGCTCGGGCGCCCATACGCAAGCCTGCGCGGCGGCCGGCCAGCGGCAAGATCCGGCTGGGCTTCCTGTCCTCCGATCTGCGCGATCATCCGGTGGGCTACTTCGCCCTGCCGCTGTTCGAGCATGCCGACCCGGAGCGGTTCGACCTCTACTGCTACTCGTTCTTCAAGGGCGGCTATATCGACCCGACGCAGGCGCTGATCGCGCAGGCGTCGGCGGTCTATCGCCTTGCGCCATCGGCCAACGCGCGCGACGCGGCCCAGATGATCGCCGACGACCAGCTCGACATGCTGATCGAGCTCGGCGGCTCGACCGACATGAACAAGGTCGAGGTGATGGCGTGGCGCCCGGCCCCGGTCCAGGCAAGCTGGCTGGGCTATCCGCACTCGGTGGGGCTCGCCGCGATCGACTATCTGATCTGCGACCCGCTGACCGCGCCGACCCGCCGCGACTTGTTGATCGAAAAACCGCTGACCCTGCCCAACAGCTGGATCGCACTCGGGCGGATGGCGTTTTCCGACGCCCATGAGATCGCACCCGGCCTGCCGCAGGAGCGCGCGGGCGTCGTCTCTTTCGGCACCGCCAACCATCCGCATAAGTATAATCGCGCGATCATCGCGCTGTGGGCGCAGGTGCTGGGCGCGGTACCTGGTTCGCGGCTCATGTTTATCCGGCCCGAGGCCGCCGCCGCGATCTTCCGGCAGAACCTGATGGCGGAATTCGCGAGCCACGGAATCGCCGCCGAGCGGATCGTTTTCCACGCAGTCCGCGGCGCCCACATGGCCGTCTACAACGAGATCGACATCAGCCTCGACACCGCCCCCCTGACCGGCGGGACCACGACCACGGAGAGCCTGTGGATGGGAGTTCCGGTGGTCAGCCTGATGGGCGAGGCGCTATTCGAGCGGCTCAGCTATTCGATCCTGATCAACAGCGGCCTGGCCGATCTGACGACCGCGGACCCCGCGGCGTTCGTGCGGATCGCGGCGGCGCTGGCGGGCGACCGCGACCGGCGGCTGGCGTTGCGGCAAACCTTGCGCGGGCGGATGCGCGCCGGCCCGTTGGGCCAGTCCGAGCAGTTCGCGAGGGACTTCTACGACCTGATCGCCAAAACCGTCCGGCCGGACCGCTGAGCCGGCCTAACCGGCCCCGGCCGCGACCATCTCGCGCAGGCCCGGCACGCGGGCCATCAGCGCCTCGTTGAGCTCTGCGCGGCGCGACCAGAGGTTCCAATACCAGTCGCGGCGCTGGACGATCTGATCGGCGAACATACGCTCATTGCGGACGTAGTCCCAGGCCCGCCGCGCCAGACGGTTCCTTAAGCCATGGTCGCTCAACGCATCGCCCAGCAACGGCGCCCAGTCGGCGATCTCGCGCGCCAGCAGGCCGTTCACGCCATGCTCGATCACCCGATCATAGATCGTCGGCGAGGCGATCGTCAGGACGCCGGATCGCGATCCCTCCACGAACTTCGCATCGCTTTTGGTGTCGCGCATCGGGAGTGGCGCGATGGGCGAAAGCGAGATCGAGCAAGACCGCATCAGCTCGAGATAAGCCTCGTAGGTCATGTAGTCGTAGTAGGTCTTGTGCCGGGTGGGCAGGGCGGTGAACACCTCGCGGTCGCCGATCACGATGAACTCGGCCTGTGGGCAGCGTTCGATCGCCGGGCCCAGCGACGCGGCGACCTGGACCGCATAGGTCCCGCGGATCGCCGCGCCGTAGAACACCCGCGGCGGGCGGTCGCCTTCAGGGAACGGCGGCAGATCGAACGCGCCGTTCGCGAACATGACAACTTCGGGATTGTAGGGCTTGAAGGCCTCAATCAGGGTTGGCGCGGAGGTCTGCACGGCGTGGACGAACCTGAAACGCTCCATGTGGGCCGGCGAACTCGGCCGCCCCTGCACTTCATTGATCAGCCACGGATGATCGTCGTACTCCATGACGATAAGCCACCCACTGAGGATGGCTGTGGCGAGCAGCGGTCGCCACACCTCCATCTTGAGCTCGGCCGGACGCTGCAGCACGGCGACTTTCGGCACGTCGCGGCCGAGCGCCGCAAGCGGCGCCGGCGCCATGACGTAGCTGACCTTGAGCTCGGGGTCCGAACGTAGCGCCCGAGCTGGCAGGCGGGTGCGGACGTCCATCAGCAGGCTGGCGTAGATGATCGTCTGCAGATTGAGTTCGGGCCGCGGCGATTGCCCGGCGTCGAGCTTCTGCGCGCGCAAGACCGCCGTGCCAGCCGAATCGACCGGCGCGCGCAAGGTGAGCCCGGCGCGCCCGAGCGCCGCACGGGCTTCGCCATCGGGATCCGGCCAGCGGGCGATCAAATGGCCACCGGTCTTCAGCGCCGCCGCAAGACGGCCCAGCTGTTGGTCTGACGGTCGCGCCGCCACGGCGATGGCGTCGAAGGCCGCGGCGCTGTCCAGATCGTCGGCGAGCGCCACGACCTCGCACTTGGGGTCGACGAGTTTGAGCGCCGTCGCGAAGGTCTCGTTGTCCGGACCGACGTAGCCCACGCGACGCGACGTCCAGGGCGTCGCCTCGAGCAGCGGCTCGTCCAACCGCGCCGGATCATACAATGTGGTCGCCGACGCGCGGCGGCACGCCTCGCGCACAACCTCGTTCATCGCCGCCGCCGCCTGGGCCGCCACATTGTGACCAGCGCCGGGTGCGAGGTGCAGGCGCACCCGCGGGCTCGCGGCCAGGCGGCTGCGCTCTGGCGCGTCCACCAGGCTTGGAAAGCGATCGAGCTGCCGCTGCGGCATTAGCGGTGCGTCGCCGAGGATCACGTCGACTGGCGTGTGCAAACCCTCGATCAAGGCGCGGTGATCACGGTCGCGTACGGCCTCGCCATCAATCCCGAACGCCTCCAGCGCGAGCGCGGCGAAGCGACCGTCCGCGGCCTCGCTTAGAGCCTGGCGCAGCGGCCCGAACACCGGCCACAGCTTCCCGCTCACCAGAGGCGGTTCGACCAGCACGACGCGGCGAAGATTGGGCGCGCGGACGCTCATCGCGACCAGGGCGCCGACGGAAACGCCCACCACCACGGCGGGCCGCGGGGCGAAGGTGGTCGCAAGCAGCTCGCCGACCGCCCGCGATGCCGTCTCCAGGGTCGGCGGCGTCAAGGCGGGTCCATAGGTTCCGGGCATGCGCATGATGCAGACGTCAGCCAGCAGACCGATTGCCTGTGGCAGGTGGGTCAGGGCGTCGATCGTCGAGAACACGCCGGCGATCACCAGAACGATGGGCTTGGTGGTCGAGGCGAACGCCTCCGGAAGGCTCCACAGCGGGATGATTCCCGCCGACGTCGTGACCTCGCGTCGAATGAGTTGCGGGCCGTTCAAAGGCGGAAATATTCCGCGAGCAGGTTGTCGGGACGCGGGCGGAACACCAGCTCGCCGGGGCCGCCCGAGAAGGCCATCATGCCGGTCGGCACCGTCTTGTTCAGTACACTGACGCCTTGCGAAACCACTGCGTCGTTCTCGATCACCGAGCTGCCGACGACGGCGGTGTTGGGATAGAGCACAACGCGGTCGCCGATCACCGGGATGCGGTCCTTGTGCCGACCGACCGTGGAGTTCTGGTAGAGCACCAGATAGTTGCCGTAGGTCGCCTTGGCCAGGACGATGCCAAGGCTGTGGCCGATGTAGAACACCTCCGGCATGGCGATCTCGTAGAACAGGTCGATGCCGTTGAAGGCCTTGTTCATCAGGAACAGGCGCACCGGCGCGGAGGTATCGCCGCATCCCTTCCAGATCGAATTCGCCAGATAGTACAGGAAGATGGTGTGCTGCGACGACTGCAGCACATTGAACTCTCCGGCCCGCCAGGGCGCGCAGGCGTCAATGCAGACGCTCATCCGCGCCAGCGCTGTATCGAAGTGGGCGTCGGCCAGTTTGCGAAAGGCGTCGTCCTTGCCGTCGGGCACGATCGCCGCTTGCTGGCGCACGATGTAGTCGAGCAGGCTCTGGCGGCTGTGGTCGACCAGCTTCATGCGAATGTCCCCTCCGCCAGATAGCGCCGCACCACGTCGCGGATCGGCGTCGGCGTGACGCCCAGCGCGGCAAGCTTCGCCGCCGAGGTGATGGGCGGCGGCGCGGCCTTGCCGTCCCCGGTGAACTCTACGCGCCGCCCAGCCGAGGTGAAAACCCCGGCGATCTGACCGTTGGTGACCAGCTCGCCGCTGGCCAGGTTGACGATGCCCGGATCGGCGGCGTCGGCCATGGCGATCAGGCCGGTGACGACGTCGTCCAAGTGGATGTAGTCGCGTGCGATGTTTGGGCTGGAGTCGAGCGTCAGGTCGCGCTCGGTCCGCGCGCGGATCAGCCATTCCGACAGGAAGCCCGGCGACCCGTCTTGCCAGTCGAAGACGTTGGCGAGGCGCGCCACCCCGCCGCGTCCGCCGCTGCGGGTCATCACCAGGTTTTCGCCCAGCGCTTTCGACAGGTCGTAGGTGCGGCGCGGATCGGTGGGGTTGAAGACCAGGGGCGTGTCTTCCGAAACCTCGGTCGCGGTCAGGCCGTCGTAGAGCCGGGTCGACGACGTGTAGATCACCCGCTCGAAGCGGCCGGCCCGGACCAGCTGGTTGACCAGGCTCGCATGCGCCTCGACGGCATCGAAGGGCCGGGCGTCGTAGTCGGCCGTCAGGCCCGCACAGTAGAAAACCACGCCCAGATCCCGCGTCAGCAGGTCCGGATCGCCCTTGGCCGGCGTCCAGGGCGCGCGGCCCTGGGCGCTCAGCGCCGAGACCAGCCGCTGGCCCACGAATCCCTGAGCGCCGATGACGGTCGCGGCCATCAGCCGCCGCGCTGGCCGATGCGGCGGGCGGGCGCGCCGGCGTAGATGCCATAGGCCTCCACCTCGCCGCGCACCACGGAGCCGGCAGCGATCACGGCCCCCTTGCCGATCACCGCGCCGTCCAGCACCACCACACCGGCCCCCAGCCAGGCGTCTTCGCCGATCACGATGCCGCCCTTGGAGGCCTGGAAGCCCTGGTCGCGGATGCGCTTGGTGACGTCAGCCACCGCGTGGTTGGTGGGCGCCAGCGTGCAGTTGGCGGCGATCGCCACAGCGTCGCCGATGGTCACGCCGTTGCCGGTGTAGATCACCGTGCCGGAGTTGATCGCGCAGTCGCAGCCGATCACCACGTCGCCCATGCCGCCGGCCGGCTTGATCTTCACGAAGCTGTCGATGACCGTGCGTGCGCCGATCTGGATCAGGGTCCCGCGGGTCGAATCCTCGATGTCCGCCATTGGCGAGATCTTCGCGGTCGGATCGATCTTCAGCATGGCGCTAAGCCTCCCCCCTATGATCAGGGGCCCAATGGTCAGGGTAGGTCGCGTCGCGCTCCGAGATCAATGTCGGCGCCATGGGCCAGGCGATTGCGAAGGCCGGATCGTCCCAGCGCACGCCCGCCTCGTGCCCAGGCTGGAAGGCCGGACTGATCTGGTAGAGGACGTCGGTGTCGGCCTCCAGGGTCAGGAAGCCGTGGGCCACACCCTCGGGGATCAGCAGAGCCCGCGCATTGTCGGCGGACAGTTCGGCCGAGGTCCATTGCCGGTAGGTCGGGCTCTCCGGCCGAAGGTCCAGCGCGACATCAAACATCCGCCCACGGACGGTGCGCACCAGTTTCGTCTCGGCGAAGGGCGCCGGCTGGTGGTGCATGCCCCGCAACGTTCCGGCGCGCGGGTTGCGCGAGAGGCTGGTCTGGACCGGCGTGAACGGATGGCCGGCGGCGGAAAACCCGTCCGGGCACTGCAGGCGGGCGAAGGCGCCACGGTCGTCGCTGTGCGGCTCAATGTCCACGATCACGACGCCGGAGATCGGGGTTGGCGCGAACCGCATCAGGGCAGGACCTTCGTCTCCGGCGAGGCGGTGACGAAGCGGCCGCCCCAGTCGCGGATGCGGGCCATCTGGCCCATGATCTCGTCCTTCAGGTTCCAGGGCAGGATGACCAGGTCATCGGGCCTCACCCCGTCCACCGCCGCCGGGGCCAGGATCGGCAGATGGCTGCCCGGCAGGAAACGGCCCTGTTTCGCGGCGCTGGCGTCGAACACCACCTCGATGTCGGCGGTGGTGGTCCCGCAGTAGTTCAGGAAGGTATTGCCCTTGGCCGCGGCGCCGTAGGCGGCGATCCGCCGGCCAGCCGCCTTCTCCGCCGCAAGGAAGGCGCGGAAGCTGTCGCGCACCGCTTCGACGCGCGGCGCGAAGCCGGCAAAGGTCTCGAGGCGGTGCAGCCCGGCGGCCTCCTCGCGTTCGCGCAGGGCGGCCAGCGCGGCGGTCTCCTCGTGACCCGAGGCCATGTGGCAGCAGAACAGCCGCAGCGAGCCGCCGTGGGTGGTCAATAGTTCGACATCGAACGGTCTCAGTCCATTGGCCCGCAGCACCTGCTCTACGGCCAGCAGCGACAGGTAGGAAAAGTGCTCATGGTAAATGGTGTCGAACTGCACCTTCTCGATCAGGTTCAGGAGGTGCGGGAACTCGAAGGTCAGCACGCCCTCGTCCTTCAGCACTTCGCGAAAGCCGGCCACGAAGTCGCCGATGGCCGGCACGTGGGCCAGGACATTGTTGGCGGCCATCAGGTCGGCCTGTTGGCCGCGCGCCGCCAGGGCCGCGCCGGTCGCACGGCCGAAGAAGGCCACCTCGGTGGGCACGCCGCGGGCGATCGCCGCCTCCGCAGTATTGGCGGTGGGCTCGACGCCCAGCACGGGGATGTCCATCGCCACGAAATGCTGCAGCAGGTAGCCGTCGTTACTGGCCACTTCGACGACCAGGGATTCCGGGCCCAGGCCGAACCGCTCGCTCATGGTCTGCGCATAGCGGCGCGCGTGCTCCACCCAGCTGGTCGAGTAGGAGGAGAAATAGGCGTAACTTTCGTCGAAGATCGCGTCGGCCGGCACCGCGTCATCGGCCTGCACCAGGAAGCACTTGCGGCAGACGCGCACGTGCAACGGATAGGCCCGCTCGGTTCCGGCGGCGAGCTGTTCGGCGCTCAGGTAGCTGTTGGCGAGGGGCTGGCGGCCGAGGTCGAGGAAGGTGTCGACGAGCGGGGTCCGGCAGAAGCGGCACAAGGGCGAAGATTGGGGAGGCTCTGTCATGCGGCGCCTTCGTAGTCCGCGATCTCGCCTCTGCACAAGTCGAGCGCCGCCTCGCCGTTCGCCTGGCGGCGGTACCAGTCCATCGTCAACGCCACGGCCGCGGGCGCATCGAGGCGGCTTTCGAAGCTGAGCGTGCGCCGCGCCAGGCTCGCGTCGATGGCGAGAGACCTCGCCTCGATGGATTTCGGATCGGGTTCGTGGCGCCAGGGTTGGGCGCCCAGGGCCTCGACGCCGAGGCTGGCGAGCTCGCCCACGGTGACCTCGCGGCCACCGGGCTTCGGCCCGAAGTTCATGGCGCGCGGCGTCGCCGGATCGGTGGCCAGCGCCTGCAGATAGGCGAGGTAGCCGGCCACGCAGTCCAGCACATGCTGCCAGGGCCGCGTCGCCTCGGGGTGGCGCAGCACGACCTGCTCCTGGCCTCGCGCGGCGCGGACGATGTCGGCCACAATGCGGTCGCGGGAGAAGTCGCCGCCGCCGATCACATTGCCGCCGCGCGCCGTGGCGAGCGGCACGCCCGCCGGCTCGAAGTAGCTCTTTGCAAAGCTCTGCACCGCGATCTCGGTGGCGGCCTTCGACGCGGAATAGGGATCCTTGCCGCCCAGGGCGTCGCCCTCGGCGAAGGCGCGGCCGGTCTCGGCGTTGGCGTAGACCTTGTCGGAGGTGATCACGAGCGAGGCCTTCAGCGCCGGCTGCGCACGCAGCGCCTGCAGCAGGTGCACTGTCCCCATGAGATTGCTGGCAAAGGTGGCCACCGGCGCCTCGATCGCCGTGCGCACGATCGGCTGGGCGGCCATGTGTAGTACGAGATCGAACGATCGACGTTTCAGCGCCGCCCCGACCGCCGCCTCATCGCGCAGATCGACGATCAGCGAGGTCATCAGGCTGCCCAGGCCGGCCAGCTCGAACAGGCTGGGCGTCTGGTCGGGCGCCAGCGCCAGGCCGGTGACCTCCGCCCCCGCCTGGGTCAGCCAGATCGCCGCCCACCCGCCCTTGAACCCGGTGTGCCCGGTGAGCAGGACCCGCTTGCCGCGCCAGAAGCTGGCGTCTAGCGCCGCCACGGCGCCTCGCCCGAGGCCCACATCGCCTCCAGGACATTCTTGTCCCGCAGAGTGTCCATGGCCGCCCAGAAGCCATCGTGGCGATAGGCCATCAGCTGGCGATCCGCCGCCAGGCCCGTCAGCGGTTCCTGCTCCCAGATCGTGTCGTCGCCATCGATGCGCTCGATGGTACGGGGGTTCAGCACGAAGAAGCCGCCGTTGATCAAACCGTTGTCGCCCGGCGGCTTTTCGATGAAGCGCCGCACCTGCCCGTCGGCGATCTCCAGCGCGCCATAGCGGCCGGGGGGCGCCACGGCGGTGACCGTCGCGTCCTTGCCGTGCGACTTATGGAAGGCGGCCAGCGCGGCCAGGTCCACGTCGGCGACGCCGTCGCCATAGGTCAGGAAGAACGGCTCGTCCTTGTCGAGGTAGCGGGCGATCCGCTTCACGCGGCCGCCGGTCATGGTCTCCTCGCCGGTGTCGACGAGGGTGACCTTCCAGGGCTCGTGCTTGGTGGCGTGGTATTCGGTGACGCCGCGCGCCAGATCGACAGTCAGGTCGGCGTTGTGCAGCACGTAATTGGCGAAATATTCCTTCACCACATAGCCCTTGTACCCAAGGCAGACGATGAAGTCGTCGAAGCCATAGTGCGAGAACAGCTTCATGATGTGCCAAAGGATCGGCCGACCGCCGATCTCGATCATCGGCTTGGGCTTGAGATGGCTCTCTTCGGAAATACGCGTGCCGAGGCCGCCTGCCAGGATAACCGTCTTCATTGATCCGCCTGCGCCACACCTGGAACCAGGGTTCTCCTTATAGCGGACCTCCCGCCGGATGAAGCCTCGATAGGCTGAGCTAAGACGTTACGGAAGGTCGCCATGCCTACCCATGTCGTCGTCGGCGGCGACGCCCGGCACAAGAACCTGGGGCTTCTGGCGCTCTCGTCGGCTGCAGAACCGGATTGGGTCTCGCAGCTGCGTCGGATGCGTCGGCCTCAGCAAATTTCGACGATCGCACCGCTCGTGATCTAGCGCGCCGACCGGCAGCCGCGATATACGCGCGGGGCATGAAACACCTCATCGTCACAACCGCGCACGGCGACCTCTACGCGGTCGGCCGAATTCACGCGAACAAGCGCCAGCCGGTTCTGTTCGCGATGGGAGGTGCATGGACCCCGGACGATTTCCTTCACGAGCTCGTAGACTGGTTCCCGGGGGTCAGCGTTGTGGTCGTGCCGTTTCCCGGCATGGGGGATTCGCGGACCACCACATTTGACGTCGCGGTCCTGGCTCGAATGGTGGACGAGCTACTCGAGTGGATGTTCGCCGGTGTGCCCGTGGTGACGTACGGGGTATCGACCGGTTGTCTGGTGACCCTGGGTTTGCGCGCACCTCAGATTGTCCGGCACGTGGCAATGGAGCCGTTCTTTCGAACGTCCCCTCTTTGGCCGCTTCACATTGCGATCCGAGACATGATCGCGGCAGCGCCGGAAAGGGTGGGGGGCGCGCAGGCGGCTGAAGCGATCTTCGGGTATACGGCCCCCCCGGCTGAAAGGATCCTGGATCGCGACTACCACCAAGTGATCCACGGGCTGAGCACGCAGGTCGACGTCATCGTCGGTGACATTCCACTGGAGCCTGTTCGCGAGATCAACGGTTGGCCCTCGTTCACCAGCGCGGCGGACCGCGAGATGCTGGCGGCTCATCCCCTCGTCACCCTGCGTCAGGGGCCGGCAGGAACAGGCCACTGGCTTGATCGAACGCCGGAAGGCGTGGCGGTGATCAAGAGGCTGTTGCATCAATCCCTCCTCGCAGCAGCAAAATCATGGAAGTGGTCGAAGACGGGTTGAGACGCTGATTTTCGGCTTGCCAGTGGGCGGGCCGCGACCGATCCAGGGGCATGGCGGACACTAAACGCATCTGCTTCCTCATCGCTGGCGTGCAGAAGGGTGGCACCAGCGCGCTGTTCGACTATCTGGGCGAAGAGCCCGGCCTGTTGCTGTCGCGGGAGAAGGAGGTCCACTTCTTCGATGACGAGGGCCAGGACTGGGCGCGGCCCGATTGCGGGGCCTATCACGCCAGTTTCCCGCCGGCCGATGGGCGGCTGCGCGGCGAGGCGACGCCGATCTATCTCTATTGGCCGAACAGCCTGGAGCGGATTGCGGCCTACAACCCGGCGATGAAGCTGATCGTGCTGCTGCGCAAGCCGGTGGCGCGGGCCTGGTCACACTGGAAGATGGAATATGCCCGCGGCGCCGAGACGAGGCCCTTCGCCTGGTGTGTCCGCGACGGCCGCGCGCGGCTGTTCGACGCCGACCCTTCCGGCGCGGCGCCCTGGGGCTTCCACCGCGAGTTTTCCTACGTCGAGCGCGGCTTCTACGGCGAGCAGATCGAGCGGTTGCTGGGCCTGTTTCCGCGGGAGCAGCTACTGGTGCTGCGCTCGCAGGATCTGCGCAACGATCCGGCGGGGACCCTGGCTTCGGTGCGGCGGTTCCTGGGCCTGGGGACAAACGGACCGCCGACCGCCCGTGAGGTCCATGTAGGCCGCAAGATGGACTATGGCGCCGAGCTGGCGAGCGCCGACATTGAGCACCTGGGCCGCATCTACGCCAGGGACCTGGCGCTGTTGGCGGACCTGACGGGCGTGCGATTGGACTAGGCCCAAGCGATGTTCAGGCTGCGTGGTCGACCTCTCGCCGCCCCTCCCCCTCGCGGGGAGGGGTTGGGGTGGGGGCGCCGGCTGTGAAGCCGAGCTTTCGCATCCTGGGCGCGGAGCTGACACCCCCACACCCTACCCTCTCCCCGCAAGGGGGAGAGGACGCCAAGCGCTGACCGTGCCGCGATGAAATGTCGGTTGGGTCCTAGGGCCGCGCTGCGCTAGGGCGCGACGCCTAACTCAGACGTGATGGCGCCCGACTTCCGCACGGCAGGGCTTCGGGCTAGGGTTGAACCTCAGCCTTGCTCTCCAGGGCTGTGTCACATTGGCCGGGTGGCGGACCGCGAGGTTCTCCGCCCGGCCTTTGTGTTTCTGGATCCACGGCGGCGACATCGGCGGCGCTGGCCGAGGGGCGTTCCGCCGGCCACGTCACCAGCCGGCGGACGTCATCGATGAGTTTGGTGGATCAGCGCCGCGGCGCTCGTCGATCAGCCTAGGACCATCCTCAATGCCGCTCATCCCGGCGAATGCCGGGACCCAGATGGAATGACTCAAATGCGGGTCGCTAGGACTCCGAGCTCCCCCGGTCAGCCGCTGAGCCAGGAGATCTGGGTCCCGGCATTCGCCGGGATGAGCGGATATGCATCTGCTGGCTCAGCGTCGGCGTGGCGCGGCGAACCCTCGCGGGCGGCGTGGCGGCCCATGAGCCGCGGAGCCGGTGGTGTCGGAGGGAGAAGGATCGCCGCGGCGCCCCGGCGTCGTAGAGCGCGGCGTTGGTCTTGGCACAAAAGAAAAGGGCCGCCCCGAAGGGCGGCCCCAATCCGTAGTCTTGTCTCGGCTTAGTGGCCGATGATGTTCGCGCCCTGGATGTCGGCAAGGGTCTTGCCAACCAGGGTGATCGCGTCATCCGCCGTGCCGTTGTTGTTCGCCGAGTCGGCGAACACAACCACGTCCCCGCCGATCTGAACCGCCACGAAGTTGACCGTGCCGCCGCCAATTTGCGTGTCGGCAAGGGTCTTCGCGGAGGCGTAGTCGGCCGCCGAGAACTCAAGGTAGGTCGTGTTGTCGGTTTCAGCCTGGGTGCTGGCGCCGAAGACGATCGCGTAGTTCGGCTGCCAATCCTTGATCTGGTCAAGGGAGCCGGCCGCCGTACCCGATTGGCCCGTGGTGAACAGGAAGATGTCGTTCCCGCCGCCGCCGGTGAGGAAGTCGGTCCCCGCGCCGCCGGAGATCGTGTCGTTGCCCGCGCCACCGTTGATGGTGTCGGGACCGCCGAAGCCTGCAACGCTGTCGTTGCCATTCCCGGCGTCGATCACTGTGACGCTGGCGCCCGTGTTGTTGATGGTGTCGTTGCCGTCGCCGCCGGTCACGGAGACAAAGGTGCCGCCGGTCACAGCGATCGAGTCATTGCCGGCCCCGCCATCGATGACGTCGTTGCCGCCCGCGCCGCTGTCGATCTTATCGTTGCCGTCGCCGCCGGAGATGGTGTCGGCGCTGGTGCCGCCGGCCAGGGTGTCGTTGCCGATCCCGCCGGAGATGTTGTCCTTGCCGCCACCGCCGGAGATGGAGTCGTTGCCATCCTCACCGGAGAGCGTGTCGGACCCCGTGCCGCTGGTGATGGTGTCGTTGCCGAGGTTGCCGTCGAAGGTGTGGCCACCGCCCGCGGCAGTCGTGTTGGTGATCACGTCGTCGCCCTGGCCGCCGAGAATGAGCTGGGCGCCGGCGCTGGTCGACGTGATCGAGTCGTCGCCCATGTCGCCGTTGACGATGTCGTTAGCTGTTGCCGAACCACCGGAGAGGTCGATGGAGTCGTTGCCGTCGCCACCGGTGACGGTGTTGCTGCCGTCAGCCGCGAGGATCGTGTCGTTACCCGTACCGCCATCGATCTGATCGTTACCAGCGCCAGTGACGACCGTGTCGTTACCCGCGCCGCCAAAGACGATGTCGTCGCCGCCGCCGCCGGTGATCGAGTCGGTGCCGTCGCCGCCGTCGATGGTGTCGTTGCCGCCACCGCCAACCAGCTTGTCGTCGCCGGCCTGGCCGAAGATCTGGTCATTACCCCACGGATTACCCGCAGTGGTATCGCTACCGCCGATGACCGTGTCGTTGCCCAGGTCGCCGCTGAGGTAGTCGTTGCCGTCACCACCGCTGATCAGGTCGTTGCCTTGACCGCCGAGCAGGGTGTCGGAAGCGCCGCTGGTCGCGGCCGTCGTGTCGCCGGCCGTGATGGTGTCGTCGCCCTTGTTGCCCTGAGCGAAGTTGTTGGCGGATCCGCCCCCGTTCTGCGCGTCACGGCCAACGTCGATGCTGTCGTTGCCTTGACCACCGTAGATGGTGTCGTTGCCGGAGTTGCCCGTCAGCGTGTCGGTGCCCTGGTTGCCCTGGAGCACGTCGTTGCCCGAACCGCCGCTCAGGGTGTCGTTGCCGTCACCGCCGAACATGCCGTCATTGAAGGAGCTGCCGACCGCCGTGTCGCTGCCCGCCGGGTCAGCGCTGCCAACCACCAGGTTGGAGCCGTCCGGGAACACGATGGCGCCGAACGCCGCTTCGCCTTCGCCGGAAATACCGGTGAAGGCCGTCGTGCCGCCGGCCGAGTTGACCGTGGTGTCGAAGATAACCGCCCGGCCGGTGACCAGGTCAGTGATGGTGATCGTCGCGGCGGAAGTGGCCGTCGCGGGATTGTAGATCACCGAAGTCTTGGAGCCCGACGAGGTCGGGTTGCTGAACACGAGCGTGTCGTTCGTGGCGTTGTAGCTCAACGCCTGCGCCGCCGTGATCGTTTCGAAGAAATAAGTCGGCATTAGTCTCTCCAGTCTGTGTCACACGGACCTCCGGAACGCCTGATCCCCATCCCCGATGGGGCAGTCCCGGCGGTCCATTTATCCCAAGCGCCATAGCGTGGCTGCGGCGAAGGTTAAACGAGCCCGATGGAAGACCTATCGGAACCCCGCCTTCTGCGCAACTGCAAAAAGGCCGTAGATTCCTCGAATTAGCCCCCTGTTACCGAGACGCATCTATTGATCGTGGAGCGCGTCGTGAAGGGTGTCGGTAATAGGGGAAATCAGCGATCCCATAACGGTTTTTTCACCACTCACAATCATCGCCTGAACCGGCATGCCTGGGGTGATTTGGGCGCTCTGCTTGAGCTTGGCCAGCTCCTTGGGATCGACCCGCAGATCGACCCGATAGGTCGCCGTCGGTATGGCCGCTTTTTCGCTGGTCATCTTATCGGCGCCGACCAGAATCACCTTGGCCGGAAGCGGGCTGTTCCAGCGCTGGTTGAGGCCGGTGAATTTCACCCGCGCGCTCATCCCCACATGCACCTTGTCGATCTCTTCCGGCTTGATCGCGACGCTGACGATCAGCGGTGCGTCAGCGGGCACGATCTGCATCAGGTTTTCGCCTGAGCCGGTGACGCCGCCGGGGGTGAACTGGGTCAGGTTGAAGACGTAGCCGTCGACCGGCGAACGGGCGACCGTGTCGTCCAGCGTCTGCCTGGCGGTGGTGAGCCTTGGCAGGGTGTCGGCGAAGCGGGCCTGAGTGTCCCGCAGACCCTCCGCGGCCTGGCTTTCGCGGGTGTCGCGGGCGGCCGTCATCTGCATCTTGGTCTCGCCCATCTGCTGACGCAGACGGCCGATGTCGGCGAGCAGCGAACCCTTGCGGCCCTCGAGGTCGGCGACGGAGCGTTGATAGCGCAAAATCAAAGACTTGGCAGCATAGCCCTGGTCGTAGAGCTTCTGATATCCGGCCATTTCTTCGTTGGTCAGCTTGGCCTGAAGGTCGACGGAATCGACCTGCACCTGAGCACCTTGAATCTGCGACTGAATCTGATCAATGCGCTGGTTCAGGATCGAAATCTGGCTCTGGTAGAGTTGGGTGCGGGTGGTGAACAGGAACTGCTGGTCGCGGATCAGGCCGGCGACCCGCGGATCGGCCATCCGCGCCATCAGATCCGGCGCGAACTGCGGCGAGGCTTGGCCCGTCGCCTCGGCGGTGAACCGCGCGGCCTGGGCCGACAGGGCGTCGTACTGATTCTGCATCACGTCGTTGGCCGCGCGCGCCTCGACGTCGTTGAAGGTGATCAGCGGCTGGCCGGCGCGCACGCGCTGGCCCTCCTGCACCAGAATCTGCTTCACGACGCTCGTTTCGCGGTGGCGGATCGTCTTGAGATTCGACTCCACCTTCACCTCGCCGGGCGCAGTGATGCCGGTCGAGATCGAGCTGAACGAGGCCCAGGTCACCAGGCCGATGACCAGCACGCCGATGACGATCGCGCCGATAATCATCGGCCGGCGCAGGCGCTTCTGCAGCACCTGGTCGGTGGGCAGGTAGTCGTCCCCGCCGAACGTCGGCGTGACGTAGGACGAGCGGACGGGGGTCAGGTCGAGTTTCATCGCCCGGCCTCAACGGCGCGGACCTCGGTCGGTTTCATCAGCCGGTTCATTACCTGTTCGCGCGGCCCGAACATCTCCACGCGGCCGTCGCGAAGCACCAGCATCTTGTCGGCGGCGCGGAAGATCGCGGGTTTGTGGGAGATGATCACCACGGTGGCGCCCTTGGCCTTCATCGCGTCGAGCGCCTTGAGCAGAGCGTCCTCGCCTTCCGTGTCGAGGCTGGCGTTGGGTTCGTCGAGGACGATGAACGCCGGGTCGCCCAGCATGGTGCGGGCAAGGCCCACCCGCTGGCGCTGGCCGGCGGAAAGCGTGTGGCCGCCGTCGCCGACGTCGGTCTCGTAGCCCCTGGGCAGGCGCAGGATCAGCTCATGGACCCCCGCCAGGCTGGCGGCGGTGACCACCTGCTCGTCGGTGACGTCGGTGCGGAAGCGGGCGATGTTGTCGCGGATGCTGCCGGCGAACAGCTCGGTGTCCTGCGGCAGGTAGCCGATGTGGCGGCCGAAGTCGGCGCGGTCCCAAGTGAAGACGTCGGCGCCGTCCAGCCGCACCACGCCGTTGTTGGGCCGCCAGATGCCGACCAGAAGGCGCGCCAGCGTCGACTTGCCGGCGCCGGAGGGGCCGATCACGCCCAGGGTCTCACCCGGCGCGACCGCGAAATTGATGTTGCCCAACAGCAACCTGGGCGAGCCGGGCGGGGCGAAGTTCAGCGCTTCGACGGTCAGCCGGCCGGCCGGCCGCGGCAGGGCGGTCGCCGGTGCGCTGGGCTCGGCCCGCGACAGCAGCTGCATCAGCCGCTCGTGGGCACGGACCATGTTGTTGAGCGGGTCCCAGGCGCCGACGATCTTCTCGATCGGCTGCAGGGCGCGGGCCGCCAGGATCATGTTGGCGAACAGCATGCCCTGGTGGAGCTTGCCCTTGATGATCAGGTAGGCGCCGATCGCGATGATCAGCACCTGGATGCCCATCCGGACCGCCTTGATGATGTCGGTAAAGGTGTTCGAGAGCTCCGCGGCGACGGCGCCGCGCTCGATGGTCACCCGGCGGTGGCCGGCCCAGGCGGCGCCCAGGGTCGGCAGCATGCCCATGGCGCGGACCACTTCGCCGTTGCGCAGCGCCGCTTCGGTGAAGGCGTAACTGCGCAGCTGCGCGTCGCTGGCCTCCTTGGCCGGCGGGCGGACCGTCCGCGACTGCAGGATGGCCAGGCCCAAAAGGGCGAAGGCGCCCAAGGTGGTGACGATGCCGACAGCCGGGTCAATCATGTAGAGCGCGACCAGGAACACCGGGATCCAGGGCACGTCGAAGAAGGCCGCCGCGGCGATGCCGGTCAGGGTCTGGCGGAACGAATCGAGGTCGCGCAGCGCCTGGGCGCGGCCACCGGTCTCACCACGCAGCGAGGCGTCGAACAGGGCCGAGAACACCTTGCCGGAGACCCGCTGGTCCACCACCACGCCGTAGTTGATCAGGATGCGCGCGCGGTAGTCGTCGATCACGCTGGACACGGCGAAGACGAACAGGGTGACGCCGCTGAGCACGATCAGGGTCGGAATGTTCTGATGGATCAGGACGCTGCCGTAGACCTGGTAGGTGTAGAGCGGCAGGGCCAGGTAGAGGACGTTCGAGAAGAAGCTGAAGGCCGCGGCCACCGCGAACGGATGGCGGCCGTCGGTCAGGACGCGGGTGAGCACGTTGTCCGGCTGATTCGTCAGAAAGCTGAATATCTTCATGATGCGCGCCGAGCCGTGCCGTCCATACCGTCAGTGTAAATGAAAGGTGACCTACAAAGGTGAACGCGAAGACACCGCGGTCGAAAGAACCTGCCGATCTTCCAAACGCCCGGAAGCGGCGGAGAGATGCTTTCCACCCCTAGGCAAGTCAATGCGGCGTCCGCGGCCCATGCTAGAATTCCCTGTTAGCGCGCCAATAGACGGCGCCGGGAGCTCGAATGCCTAGGTTCGCCATTGTCGGGAGCTGCATAACCCGCGATCTGTGGCGGTTCCGTGGCGGGAGCGTTGCGGACTTGATGTACGTCTCGCGATCCAGCCTGCCGAGCCTTTTTGCCGCACCGCTCGCCGGGTTCCGCCCTGCCGCCAAGCCCCCCGGCGGCCTGAATCCGCAGCCGCACCGCGCCCTGGTCGCCGACCTGCAGAAGACCGCCTTGGCCGAACTGGTGGCCTTTCGCCCGACGCATCTGATCTTCGACTTCATCGACGAGCGGTTCGACCTGTTGTCGGTGGGCGCAGGGCTGGCGACCCATAGCTGGGAGCTGGAGGCCAGCGGCTATCTGAAGCAGCCGGCGTTCCGGGGCGCGCGGGCGATTCCGCGGCTGTCCGACGCGGCCGAGCGCCTGTGGCTGGAGGCGGCGGCCGAGTTCGCCGCCTTTGTCCGCGCCACCCCACTCAGCGGCGCGAATCTGATTCTGCACTCTGCCCGCTGGGCCGAACGGCGGCGGGTGGGCCGGGGGCGGACGGCGCGGATCGAGGGCGTTGAGATCCTCCCCGGCATCAGCGCCGACATCGGCCAGCACAATGCGATGCTGGCCCGCTACGAGGACGTGTTTACGGCGCTGATGCCTCCGATGGCGCGCGTCGAAGCGCCGGGCCAGAGGCTGGCGGACGATGCACATCGGTGGGGGCTCAGCCCGTTCCACTACGTGGACGACTACTACGCGGAGATCTGGCGGCAGCTGGACGGGCTAACCGCCCGCGCCGCGGCCTAAGGCTTGGGCGCCCCCTGGCGGGCCCAGTGGTCAAGCGGGGTCATGGCCTGGGCGACCACCTCGGGGTGCGACGCCAGATAGGCCGCGGTCGGGAAGCCCGGCCGGGCCTCGGCGATCTCCCAGGCGCCGCCCTGCAGATAGTCGACCAGCGGATTGGCGCCAGGGTCCAGCGCCGCGCCACGCGCGCCCACGTAGTGCGGCAGGTCGAACCAGGGGCTGGGGCTGCGCCCCTCGGCCGCGCCGCCGGTCAGGAAGTGGGTCAGCGGCTCGGCGCCGATCTCCGCCACATCCGGGTTCTGCTCAGCGTACCAGCGCGGATCGAACAGCGGGTGCGGCGAGAGCCCCTCGCGCCAGCCGATCGTCAGATAGTGGACCAGCGGCGCGACCTCGGCGGCCTGCCGCGGCATCTGGCGGCGATACCAGGCGGCGTCGAACAGCGGGTGCGGCGACAGGCCCTCGCGCCAGCCGGCGCGCAGGTAGTGCGAGACCGGGTCCTCGCCAGGCGCCAGCGTCGGCGCCTGAGTCGCATAGTGCGTCAGATCGAACAGCGGGTGCGGATCGCGGCCCTCCGCGGCGCCGGCGCGCACGAAGTGCTCCAGCGCGGTGGCCTGCGAATCGCCGAGCGCCTGGGCGTTCCGCAAATGGTAGAAATTCCGATGCAGCAGCGGATGCGGGCTGTTCCCGGCCGCGGCCCCATGCGCCAGGTAGTGGACCAGGGGCGACAGCCTCGAGGCGCCCGCCTCCGGATAGGCCGCCAGATACCAAGCCTGGTCGAACAGGGTCGCCGGCTGGGCCGTCGGATCGGCGCCGCGCCGGACATAGTCCGAGATCGACTTCACATCGTCGTCGCGCCACACGCCGTAGGCGACGATCAGTCCCGCCTGGCCCGCACGCCCCAGCCGCAGCTGCAGCCGGTCGAGCAGCCGGGCGAGGCGGCTGTGCCGGCGAACCTCCCGCGCCAGACCGCCCTCGAAGAACCGCTCGGCGATCTGCCGCCGCGCGGCGGCCTCGGCCGTGGCGCGGGCTTTCAGCGCCTCGCCCAGCGCCAAGGTCAGTTCGGTGCGGGTCAGCGCCTCGCGCAGCTGAGCCTGGTGGGCCAGGCCCAGCGCGTTGGCGAGATCGGCGCGCAGGCCCGCGGCCCGCTGCGCCGCGGCCTTGGCCTTGGCGGCGACGTCGATGGGGCCGCCCTCCATCGACTTCGGCTTACGGCCAGTCTTGTGTTGAGGCGTCTTGGCCAAGTCTTTGGCCGCGATGCGTCGCGCGGCCCCTACGTGGATGTGCTGATGGGCTGTCTCAGGCGCGTGGCCTCGCCTGTCAAGGCGATGGGCTTGGCCTAGACCGCCTGGGTCTCCAGCCATTGGCGGTAGCCGCCGTCTTCGGCGTGGAAGGGATCGGGGAAGGCGGCCTGCAGGTCCGGGCGGGCGCGGTAGAGTTCGCGGTGCGGCTTTTCGATCGGCTCGCCGTCAGAGTAGGTCCCGTAGGCCCACCAGCGCGGCGGGATCGTCGGGTCGGTGGCGGCGGCCACCTGGCGCTTGTACCAGCCCCAGATCTCGTAGACCGGGAAGTTGCGGCCGCCGTACTTGCGGGTCATGGCGTCGCCCATCGGCCCCAGCTTGGTGAAGTGCCAAAACCTCAGGCGATGGCCGTTGACGGTGATGGCGCCGTCCTTCTCCACCGAGACCTTGCGGGTGCTGAGGTTCCAGCTGGCGACATTGTAGCCGGGGTCGCGGACCACCTTGACCTTGTCGAACAGCGCCGGGACGTGGTCGCACCACCGCTGGTCGACGAACAGGCCGTTGGGCATGTCGTCGTAGCACCAGTCGAGCAGACGATCGTTCCACCACTTGGCGAACCGGGCGCCCTCGCCGCGCGTGCGGACCGCCACGAAACCCAGGTTGAAGATGCCGGTGCGCGAGGCCGACAGGTCGTTGTCGCGGATCGCCTCGGTCTCCTCGTTGGGGTCGGTAAGATGCGGGGTCAGGAGGATGTCGTGCGCCTCCAACAGGGCCTCCAGCGGCTCCAGGCTGGAGAACAGGGCGGTGTCCGGATCGAGGTAGATCACCGCGTCCGAGCCCCAGCCGCAGGCCTGGTGCAGGAACGGCCCCTTCACCGCGGTGCAGACCTCGACCACGTCGTGCTTGAACAGCCATTGCTGGAAATCGGGGATGGCGAGGTCCTCAGCCCACACCACCCGGTCGAAGGGCTCGCGCGCCGCGTCGAACACGAAGCCCGGCGGCGGGCGATCGGTGATCAGCGCGACCAGCTCCCAGGTCGGGTGGAACTTGCGCAAAGTCTGGAACAGCACCCGGGCGCGGTTCAAGTACGAAAAGGTGAAGCTGGAGTAGCAGAGGACCTTCATTGGCCGGCCTCCAGCAGGTCGACGGTCAGGCCGCTGAATTCCAGGTCGTAGAGGCTCGGCGCGCGTTCGGCCCGCGACAGCGCCGCGATCTCGCCGGACGCCAGCAGGGCCGCCAGCGCCGCCTCGTTCGGCAGGACCAGGCCGTGGCCGCTGTCGGCCACGAAGGCCGCGACATTGCCGCTATCGGGCCCGCTGATCACCGCCGCGCCGGCGGCCACCGCCTCGTAGGCGGTGAAGGAGAAGGTCTCGCGGCAGAGCGGCCAGATCAGAGCCACGTCCAGCGCGTGACGTTCCACCGCCTGCTGCATGGCGCGCGGCTTGGCCTCGGTCACCGTCACCTTGTGGAACTCCAGCGGCAGGCCGGTCTCGGTGCGGCCGCCCAGGTGGATGAACTGGTAGCGCGGGTCCTCGCCGAAGGTGGTCACCAGCTCGCGGAACACCTCCCAGCCCTTGTGCGCGCTGGGCATGCCGACGAAGCCGATCCGCAGCGCCCGCGCGGCGGGCGGCCGGGGCGCCGGACCGCGCTCCACCAGGCGCGCATGCGGCAGCACCACCTCGCCGGCCGTGCGGTAGCTGGCGGTCCGCTTCCAGAGGTCCAGCGTCGGCTGCGACGGACTGACCACGGTCAGCGACAGCCGCTCGAAGAGGCGCTCGTGTTCGGCCACATGCCGCGCGCGCCAGGGGCCGTAAACGCAGACCCCGCAGGCCATGCTCTGCGGCGGCGGCGCCGAGCAGTCCTCGACGTCGTTGCGCAGCAGGTGGAAGCCGGCGCAGAGGCTGGCGAAATCGTGCAGCCAGAAATAGCCATCTGACAGGCCCGCGGCGCCCAGGATGTCGGCCGTCTCGCCGGCGTTGTGGCCGAGCAGGCTGTGGATCGCGAAGGACCGCTTGCCGGGCTTCACCGCGCCGGCCGCCTTGCGCAGGACAGCCGCCACGGTCTTGGCCGCGAAGACGCCCGCCGGGGCGCCGTTCAGCAGCACGCCCACCGGCCCGGCCTCGCCATGCAGCCGCACCACCGGCCAGGGCTTGGCCGGATAGATGTGCAGGTGATCGCGGCCGAGCGCGGCGATCCGCGCGTCCTCGCGCTGCAGACACAGCTGAACGCCGCCGGTGTTGGTCGTGTAGTCGTCGTGGCTGAAGGTGATGTGCAGGTCGGCCAGACCGGTGCGCGCGCCGGCCAGCGCCTTGGCCAGGGCCGCGGCGGTTCCGGGCGTCAGACGGGCCACGGCGCGGGCCACCTGGGCCACCCGGGCGTCCAGCGGCGCCAGGTGCTTGAGGATCTCGAACCGGAAGCCGAGGTCGACCCGGCTCGAGCGGCCCTCCGCCCGCCCCGCGGCCAGGAAATGATAGAATGGATTGATCCCCGAGGCGGCGATGTCGGGGTAGTTCTCCAGGTAATCTTTGACCGAGAATTCGGCGTTGGGGTCGCGGTTCTCTTTCCAGCCGGTGGTCAGGAAGTGCTCCAGGGGATCGGCGCCGGCCTTCGCCACGTCGAGGTTGCTGGTGACATAGAAGGCGGCGTCGAACTCAGTGGCCGCCAGGACCCGTTCGCGATGGCGCGCGGCGCTCTCCTCGGCGATGGCGTCGGGGTCCTTGGTTCCGCCGGTCAGGGCCTCGAAGCTCCAGGCCGGCTCCTCGCCGCGGCGCGCGCGGCGCAGCAGATAGTGGTCGGCCTCGGTGGAGCGGACCACCTCGCGGCCCTCACGCCGGCCCTGGACCAGGAAGTGATGCAGCGGGTTCCACCCGGCCCGCACCACGTCCGGATGGGTCTCGGCATAGGCCCGGGTGGAGAACCACGGCGCCGGGTCGCGGCCTTCGCGCCAGCCGCTCTCCACATAGTGGCGCACGGGATCGAGTTCGGCGTCGACGATGTCCGGATAGACCGCCCGGTAGAACGCGCCGTCCAGCGCGGCGGAGACCACCCGGTGAACCTCATCGCTCCTATTGGCCTGGTTGCCCCTATTGGCCTGATCGAGAGGGGCCCGAGCGGCCATGCGGTGCTAATTCCTGTGCGCTACTCGGGGTGTGTGCAACAGATGCGGGGGGCGATCAACCGGCGCGCGGCCCTTGCGACCGTCGCCGCGCGCCCGTAGAGCCAGGGCTTCCAGCAGGGTTGCGACCGGACGTTCCATGACCACGACCAAGGCCGCGAAAGCCAAAGCCGCTGGCCCCGCCCGGACGGCCTATCTGGTGCTCGGCATGCACCGCTCGGGGACCTCGGCGATCACCCAGGTGCTGGCCCTGGCCGGCGCCTCGCTGCCCCAGAACGTCATGGCCGGCGACGAGCACAACGCCAAGGGCTACTTCGAGCCCTGGAAGATCGCGCTGTTCAACGACCAGCGGATGCGGGCCGGCGGCACGGCCTGGGACGACGTCTTCGCCTTCCCCTACCGCCCGCTGGCCGCCAAGCCGGAGCGAGACTGGCTGGCCCGCGCAGAGGCCTTGTTCGCCGAAGAATATGGCGACGTCCTCTACCCGCTGCTGAAGGACCCCCGCGTGACCGTGCTGATGCCGTTCTGGCGCCAGGTCCTGGCCGACCAGGAGGTGGGCGCGCGCTGCGTGATCCCGGTGCGCCATCCGCTGGCGGTGCATGGGTCGCTGGCCCGGCGCGACGGCTTCTCTCCGGAGAAGTCGGTGCTGGTCTGGACCGCCTACATGCTGGCCGCCGAGGCCTATAGCCGCGACCTGCCCCGCGCCTTCGTCAGCTACGACGGCCTGCTGCGCGATTGGCGGGCCGAAGTGGCGCGCATCGAGGCCGCGCACAAGGCTGCACTGCCCAAAATGACCGACGCGGCGGCCAAGGCGATCGGCGACTTCCTGTCGCCGGAGCTGCGCCACAACGCCGGCGACAAGGGCCTGGCCGACCTGGGTTGGGCCGGCGCGCTGGCCGCCCGCGTGCACTCCTGGTTCGAGGCCGCCTCCACCGGCAAGGCCCCACCCGCCAAGGCGTTGGATGAGGCCGCCGCTGAACTGGCGCAACGGGCCGAGGAAATGGGCGCCCTGGTCTCGCCGACCACCCGCGATCTCGACGTGGTCCGCGCCGAGCTGACCGAGGTGCGCCAGCGCATGGAATATGAGAGCGGCCGAGCGCGCCGCCTGGAGGCCGAGCTCGAGGCCCTGAAGCGCGAGTGCGCCGAGGCCGAGCGGCACCTCGACGCCCTCCTGGCCGCCGGCTGATCCGGACCTCGCCAGCGTGGCCAAACCCCCTGATCCCGCGGCCCTGATCGAGCGCCGCCGCGCGGCGCAGGCGGCCCGCGTCCGGCTGGGCGAGGACCGCTGGAGGGATTTCCAGGCGGCGAACCGCAAGCGCTACGGCGACCGCGACTCCAAGCGGCTGCCGCCGGCGCTCGCCCGGCTGGCGGCCCGCGCCAAGACCTTGGGCCGGGTCTCCCTGCTGGCGAGGTCGGGCGTCTGGGAGGCGGACTTCCAGGTCAGCCTGGGCTCGATCCCCGGCCCGACGGTGGCCCTCGCCGACTACGTCCGCGCCGGCCCCGACGCCGCCGCCCAGCCCAGCGCCCTGTTCGATCAGAGCTGGTATCTGGAGCACGCTCCGCTGCTGGCCGGCAGCCGCTGGCCGCCCCTGGCCCACTACCTGATCGTCGGCGACAGCCATAACCTCAGCCCGCATCCCTTGCTCGACGGCCCGGCCTACCGCGCCCGCCACGGCGCGCGGATGGCGCAGGGCCGGATGACCGTGCTGGAGCACTTCCTGTTCGAAGGCGCGGCGGCCGGCGCCAACCCGCACCCGCTGTTCGACGTCCGCCACTATGTCGGCCAGTCCGACGACGTCGCCGCGACCGGCGAGAACCCGCTGATCCACTATCTGCGCACCGGCTGGCGCGAGGGGCTGGAGCCGCACCCGCTGTTCGCCGGCGCCTGGTACCTCGAACAGAACCCGGCGGCTGCCGCGGCCGGCGTCGCGCCGCTCCTCGATTACGTGACAAAGGGCGCAGTCGAGGGCGCCGATCCGCACCCGCTGTTTGACACCGCCCGCTACCGCAAGCAGCGGCATGGCGCGATGCGCGGCATCCCGCTGGTGGATTTCCTGACCAGCGGCGCACGCACGCTGAAGAGCCCGACGCCGTACTTCCAGCCCGCCCACTATCAGGAGCAGGCCGGTGACCGGCCGCAGGCCCACGCGAACCCCCTGCTGCACTACCTGACGCTAGGCGCGTATGAGGGCCTGTGGCCGGCGCCGGACTTCGACGAGGCCGCCTATTTCGCCGCCCACCCGGACGCCGTCGAGAGCCCCCTGAGCGGCCTGGAGCACTGGGTCCGCCAGCCCACCGAACGGCCGCCCACCGGGACCCCGACCGGCCGCGTGGTCTCCGCCGAGGCCCTGTTCGGCGACCTGCGCCGGGCCGGCAATCCGGACCCCGAGGCCTATGACAACGACGCCTACGCCACGCTGCGCCGACCGCGCCGCGCGCGGCCAACCGGGGAGCCGGTGCGCGTCATCGCGCTTCGCAGGACCATCGCGCCGGACTGGGTGGCGGTCGCCCACGCGCTTCCCAACTACCGCGGCCACCTGCAGCCGAGGCTGCCAGCCGATGGCTTCGCCGACCCCGCCGACCCGGCCACCCTGGCCCGGGACGCGACCCTCGCCGAACGCTACGGCCTGGGCGGTTTCTGCCACGAGGTGGCGAGCGCCGAGGCGGTGGCCGCGGTCCTCAGGCCAGAAGCGCCGGCGTTTCCCTTCTGCCTCGCCTGGATCGGACCGGCCGATCCCAAGGTCGCCCTGCTGGCCCTGGCCCCCGGCCTGACGGCCCCGCACGCCCTGCGCGTCGATAACCGACCGGTGGTGGTGCTGGCCGCCGAGCTCGACCCGTCGGCCTTCCGAAAGGCCGGCGCCTTCGTCATCCAGCGCAGCGGCCCGACCGCCGAGGGATTCGACGCCCGCCTCGCCGAGCCGCTGTTCGGACGCGCCGCCGAGGGTCCGCCTGGCGCGGTGATCAACCCGCATTTCCGCGGCCTGGTCCACGACGGCCAGACCCTGGTCAGTGAACGCCTCGACGCCGGCCTGGCGCCGGGCGCGATCCCCCTGGTCGTGGTCGCCCACGACACCACCCCGCGCTCGCAGGACGCCCCGGTGGTCTGGCACGGGGCGAGCCCGGGCGTTCTGCAGGCCTGGCAGGAGACCGCCCGCGACCAGGCGCCCGACTGCGGCCTGGTCTTCGTCCATGCCTGGAACGACTGGGCGACCGGCGCCGCGCTGGCCCCCGACCTGCGCTTCGGCCACGGCTGGCTGGAGGCGATCGCCAACGCCGCCGACGCCGACCTCCTCGCGCCATGACGGCGGCCCCCGATACCAAGCCTGACGTCACCATCGTCGGCTATCCCTTCCAACCCACCGGCATGGCCGAGCACGCCCGCTCGACCTTCCGCGCCCTGCAGGCCGTCGGCGTCACGCCGCGCCTGCTTAACGTGGCCGAGGACAACCGCCCGATCGACCCCGACCTGGAACGCGACTTCGGCCCGCACCTGGCGGCGTCGCTCGGCTCTGGCATCAACGTCTTCGGGGTGAATGGCGACGAGGCCGCCCGGGTCATCGACAAGGTCGGCGAGGCCGCGTTCGGCGCGGCCTACAACATCGCCTATCCCGCCTGGGAGCTGGCCCGGTATCCCAAGGACTACGCCCGGGTGCTGGAGCGGTTCGACGAGATCTGGACGCCCTCGACCTTCGTGCAGGCCGCGGTCGCCGAGGCGGTGAGCAAGCCCGTCCACTGCATGCCCCTGCCGGTCGACCTGAAGCTCTCGGCCTTCCTGGGCCGGCGGTATTTCGACATTCCGGAAGAGGCGTTCGTAGTGCTGTTCTTCTTCGATTTCACGTCGTTCTCGGCGCGGAAGAACCCGGACGCGGTGCTGGCTGCTTTCGAGCAGGTCTGCGCGACCCGGCCGCACGCCGACATCTGCTGCGTGATCAAGTCGCGCGGCGAGAGCCACGAGGCCGAGCAGGCGGCGCTGGAGGACCGGCTGGCCGCGCTCGGTCCCCGCGCCCTGGCGATCTACGGCGACCTCAGCGACAACGAGATCAAGAACCTGGTCCGCTGCTGCGACGTCTTCGTCTCGCTGCACCGCTCGGAGGGCTTCGGGCGCGGCATGGCCGAGGCCATGGCGATGGGCCGCCCGGCGGTCGCCACCGGCTATTCCGGCAACCTCGATTTCATGGCGCCGGGAACCGGCCTGCTGGTCGACTACGCCCTGATCCCGGTGGGGCCGGGCGAATACCCGCATGGCGACGGCCAGGTCTGGGCCGATGCTTCCAGCACCCATGCCGCCGAGCTGATCGTGCAACTGCTGGACGATCCGGCTGAGGCCAGCGCGATGGGCCGCCGCGCCAAGGTCCATATCCACGAGACCCTGTCGGTGGAGGCGATGGGACGGCGCTACCTCGAGCGGCTGACGGCGATCGGCCGGGCCTAGGCTTGTCTGCGCCAGCGCGGTGGGTCGAGCGCCGTGTAGAGGGCGCCGACCATGGCGGCCAGGTCGAGCAGGTAGAGGTAGCGGTAGTCGCAGGCCACCGAGATCACCGCGAAGCTGGCGACGAACAGCAGGGTCCCGCCCATCAGGGCCACAAACACCCAGTCCGCCGGATCGCGCCGCCGCAGCAGCAGGACCATCACGCCCACCGCCACCAGCGCCCACGTCACGTGGGAGTAGATCGGCGTGCCGAAGAACCGCTTGGCGTAGTCGTAGACGCCCTGGTCCTGCACATCGATGCCGCCCTGGACGTCGAGCTCCTTGACCATGGCGTCGGGGCCGCTGACGCCGACCTGCACCGGCAGGCACATCTCCAGCTTCGGCGTCAGGAAGGTCCAGCCGAACACATCGGCGCGCTGCACCAGATAGGCGGCCGGATAATGGATGATGATCCGCTTCCACTGGGCGTCCATCGCCGCGTCCGGCAGATGCCAGAGCGCGTGGCGGAAGGCCTCGTCGTTATCGAGGTTGTCCACCCGGCTGGCGGAATAGATCTTCGCCGCCTTGCTTTCGATCAAGGCGTCGGCGGCGGGGTCGACCTTCGCTATCTCCTTGAGCCGCAGCTTCTGATGGTGCGCCTTGGCCCCCACCACGTCGTAGTGCTGCAGGATCAGGGCCGCGGAGTTGAGCCGCAGGCCGGGCGGCGTCACCGGCGGGCGGGCCAGGGCATTGAACACCAGCGCCAGAAGCCCTGTCGCCACCAGGGCGCCGACGCCCCAGGCCGCGGCCTTGCGCCAGCCCTGGGCGCGGAGGAGCCAGGCCAGCACCGCGGCCGCCGCGACCACCAGGATCGCGCCGTTCTGGCGGGCCAGAGCCGCCAGCGCCAGGCAGACCAAAGCCCCGGCCAGCGGCGCCCAAGGCGTGCGCCCGCTCCATCCCCTGGCCGCATGGGCCAGCATCACGAAGCCGGCGATGGTCAGGTTGGCGAACAGCACGTCGCGCCAGACGATGCCCTGGTAGATCAGGAATTGCGGGGTGAGGATCGCCAGCCCGCCCAGGCCGACCGCCAGCCAGCTTGACCGCGGCCGCAGCCGGGTCAGCGACATCAGGCTGACGAACAACAGCGCCGCCGAGGCGGTGACGTAGAGCCCGGTCCCGCCCAGCAGGTTGTCGAACGGCTTCAGCAGCCAGGAAGAGACCGCCGGCGCCCAGGTCTGGCGGATGCCGCTGCGGGCTTCGGTGAGCGAGACCACGGAGTCCAGCGACATGTGGCCGGGCAGGTTGGCGGTCAGGGTCAGCAGCAGGCCCGCGGCCATGGCGATTCGGAACGCTATTGCTGCGCGCGCTTCCGGTCTTCCCTGCGCCGTCTCGCCCAAGCCCGCTTCGCCTCCGCCCCGCGCTGCCTCAGCAACGAGTCACTTAGGTAAAAGCCGCGCCACACTTAGGGAAGCGGCAAAAGCCTTGGGGGCCGCCGTGCGTGCTTGCTAAGGGTGCGGGGGTTCGCGGCTGGCGGACGCGGGGGGAGCCTTGGATGAGCGGCGCGCGCGATCTTCAGAGCGTGCTCGCGGGGTTCCCCAAGACGCGGCCGACCCTGCCGCCGAAGCTGCAGGCGATCTACACCCGCCAGTACCTTGAGAACCGGGCCGGGGCGACGCCGGCGGCCTCGGCGTCGCAGACCCTGGAGCGCTGGCTGCACCGCCAGGTGGCCGCGGACGGCGGCACGGGCGCGACGCTGGAGATCGGCGCGGGCACGCTTAACCAGCTGGCCTTCGAGCCCGCCAACCCGGCCTACGACATCGTCGAGCCGTTCGAGGAACTGTACGCAACCTCGCCGCAGCAGGGCCGCATCCGCGAGATCTTCAAGGACGTGGGCGACGTGCCGGCCGGCCGGGCCTATGCGCGGATCACCTCGGTCGCCAGCCTCGAGCACATCGCCGATCTGCCGCTGGTGCTGGCGCGCGCGGTGCGGCTGCTGGCGCCGGGCGGGACCCTGCGCACCGCGATCCCCAGCGAAGGCGGCTTCCTCTGGAAGCTCGGCTGGATGTGCACCACCGGCCTGGAGTTCCGCCTGCGCCACGGCCTCGACTACGGCCTGATGATGGCCCACGAGCACGTCAACGACGCCGCCGAGATCGAGACCCTGATCCGGGCGCTGTTCGAGCAGGTCGAGGTGAAGAGCTTCGGCCTCGGCCGCCAGCTCTCGCTCTACCGGTTCCTGGCGGCGCGGAAGCCTCGGCTGGACCTGGCCGCGGCCTGGGAAGCCCGCTTCAGCTAACGGACTTGCGCCACGGCATGGGCGGGTCGATGGCCGCGTAGAGCAGGCCGGCCATGGACGCCAAGTCAGTGAAGTACATGTAGCGGTAGTCACAGGCGATCGAGATGATGAAGAAGCTCGCCGCGAAAGCCGCGCCGGCCAGCTGCAGCCCGGCCATCGGAATGTCCGCGGGCTGGCGGCGCCACAACAACAGCCCCGCCAGCACCAGCGACAGCCCCGCCCAGAAGGCGTGCTCGTAGACCGGCGTACCTAGGAACCAGCGCGCGTAGTTGTTGAGCTGGGCGTCGGCCAGCACGAAGCGGTGTTGCAGACCCAGCGGCGCCAGCTTCTCGACCGGAGCGTCGACGCCCACATAGATCGGCAGGCACCAGTCGATCACCGGGGGCACGAACACCCAGCGGAAGTCCTCCCAGCGCACTTTGAGGTAGGTGACCGGATGCCTGGTCACCAGGTCGATCCACTGGGCGGAATAGGCCTCGTCCGGAATTGAGTTGAGCGGGCCCTGGATGGCGTTATCGCGGTCGAGGAAGTCCACCCGGCGGCCGGAATAGTCGAACTTGGCCCGCTCGCGGATCTTCGCCACGGCGGCCGGCGCGCCTGGGTTGGCGGCCTTGAGGATGTCCAGGGGATAGGCAGGGTCGATCACCGTGGCGCCCACCAGATCGTAGACTTGGACGATGCGCAGGCCGGTGGACAGCGAGGTCTCCTTCGGCGCCTTGGGCGGCTCGGAGAACACGGTCAGGAAATGGCCCACCGCCACCAAGGTCACAAAGGCCCCGAGACCCCACATCGCGCCGCGCAGCCAGCGGCCCTGCCCCCCGATCCAGCCCAGCGCCAAGGCCGCGAAGACGCCGGCGATGATGCCGTTCTGGCGCACCTGGGTTCCCGCGGCGATCAGCACCAGGGCCAGCAGCAGCAGCGCCCAGCGCCGGCGGCGGTCCGACCAGGTCCGCGACGCGTGCGCCAGGCAGACGGTCCCGGCCAAGGCGCTGTTGGCGAACATCACGTCCTTCCAGACGATGCCCTGGTAGATCAGCATCTGCGGCGTGAGCACCAGGCCCGCGGCGACCAGCACCGCGATCCAGCGGGTGCGCGGGCGAAGGTCGGTCATCGAGGCCAGCGCGACGGTCAGGATCAACCCGCTCACGGTCACATAGAGCGCGGTCCCCGCCACGAAACGGTCGAAGAACCCCAGCACCCAGGCGTAGAGCGCCGGGCCCCAGGTCTCGCGGATGTGGAAGTGGCCCTCGTAGAGCTGGGCGACCGAGTCGTAGGAGAGATGCCCCGGCAGGTTCGCGCCCAGCATCACCAGCAGGCCCACGGCGAGCACGCTGCGCAAAGCCGTCCGCGCGCTGATGTTCACCAAAGCCGCAACCCCACGCGTCTGAACCCCAGGCTCTCCAAAGGGTTTGGTACGGTGCGCCTAGCCCGATGAGAAGCGCAAAAGCGCCCGCCGCTTGGCGGCCCCTGCCAATCATGGTGAGTTGCCCCCATGACCACCGAGGCGCTCGCGATCCGGCCGGCCGGCGCCCAGCCGGCGCAGCTCAGCGCCTATTCGACCCTGCTCAACGCCACCTTCGCCACCGATCAGTTCAACGTGTCGGCGCTGGCCTGGCGCTACCGCGACAACCCGGCGGGCCAGGTGATCGGCGCCGACGCCTGGGATGGCGAGCGGCTGGCCGCCCACTACGTCGCCTGCCCGCTGGAGGCGAGGATCGACGGCCAGCTGGTCAAGGGCCTGGTGTCTCTGAACACCGCCACCCACCCGGACTACCAGGGCCGCGGCTTGTTCACGAAGCTGGCGGAGGCCGCCTACGCCCAGGGCGCCGAGGCCGGCTACAGCTTTGTCATCGGCATCGCCAATGCCAATTCGACACCGGGCTTCCTGCGCCGGCTGGCGTTTCAGGACGCGGGGCGGCTGAATGCCGGCGTGCTGGCCCGTCTGCCCTCGCAGTTCTCCAACGCCCCGGTGCAGTACCAGGGCGCGTGGCGCCAGGACCTGCTCGCCTGGCGGCTGGCCAATCCGGACGGCCGCTACGTCGCCGCGCGGCGCCGCGGGCTGATTTCCGTCTGGGCCAGGACCCACCTGCCATTCGTCCGCTGCGGGGCCTTCCTGCCGGACGAGGGCCAGGCGATTGCGGCGGGCGGCGCCCCGCTGGCCGCGACCCTGTTCATCGGCCTGGAGCCGCGCATGGCGCTGGCCCGCCAGGGCTTCCTGCCGATCCCCGAACGCTTCCGTCCGTCACCGCTGAACCTGATCTGGCGAAAGATCGGCGGCGGCGCCCCAGCCTCGCTCAGGCCGGACGCGGTGGCGATCAACTTCCTCGACTTCGATCCATACTGATATGGCCCCCCTTCTTCGATGACGACGGTCTGGATCCTCGCCCATTTCGACGACGAATATTGCGGCCTGCCGCTGATCGATGAGGCGCGTGCGGCCGGCCAGGACCAGCTGTTCCTCTATGTGGTCGACTATCCCACCGCCGCCATCCGCGCCCAGCGCCACGCGGAGACCCGGCGAATGCTGACCTGGCTCGGCGTCGATCCGGCCCGCGCGCTGCACGTGGGCGTCGGGACCGGCGCGGCCGACGGCGCCCTGCACAAGGCCCTGCCCGCCGCCTACGCCGCCCTGGAGGCCGCGCTGAAGGGCGTCGAGGTCGAGCGGATCATCTGCCCCGCCTGGGAGGGCGGCCACATGGACCACGACATGTGCGCCCTGCTCGCCGGCCGGATCGCCTCCAAGCGCGGCGCGACCGTCGAGATGATCAGCCTTTACAACGGCAAAGGCCTGCCGGCTCCGCTGTTCCACGGCGCGCGGCCGCTGGACGAGAACGGGCCGGTGCGCAGGCTGCCGCTGACGGCCCGCGACCTCGCCCGGTGGATGCTTTGCGTGCGGTTCTTCGCGTCGCAGCGGGCCTGGATCGGCCTATGGCCGACCATGTTCTGGACCTATTGGCGGCAAGGCTTCGGGCCGCAGCGCCTGGAACCGGCGCGCCTCGCCGAGCGGCCGCACGCGGGCGTGCTGCTCTACGAGCGCCAGTTCCGCCGGCCCTATGAGGAGGTCCGTGCGGCGGCGGACGCCTTCACGGCGGCTAGACCCGCTGGCCGGTCATGATCACGGCGAAGCCGGACAGCATCAGGAGGTAGCCCACCGGAAACCGCCAATCGAGCGGCTCCTTGAACACGTACCAGGCGACCAGAGGCACCAGGCCGGAGCCGACGATCGAGAAGGCGTAGGCTAGCGACAGCGGCACCCGGGTCAGGATGTAAAACCAGAACAGCGCGGTCAGGCCGTACCAGGCGAAGGCCCCCAGCAGCGGCACATTGGTGATCAGCCGCATGACCAGTGGCCCGGAGAGCTTGGCGTTGTTCACCGCGGCGAACTTGAACAGCGTCTGGCCGATCGGCAGCGCCAGCGAGAAGCCCCCGCACAGCAGCACGTCCTTCAGGTTCACTTTGCGGCCTCCTCGGCTTCCATGCGCGCGATGGTCCGCAAGTAGGGATAGATCGGCCGGCTGGGCACGTTGAGGACGTCGAAGTTCAGCCCTTGCAACAGGAGCTGGACGCCCAGCATCACCGGCAGGGCGGCGGCCATGACCACGCCCGGCGAGGCGGCCTCGCCGTTGTGGCGCTGGGTCAGGTAGTGGGCGCCGTAGCCGACGCCGAACAGCAGCGAGAACAGGCCGAACACGAACTCCAGGCTGGCGGCGTTGAAGTCGCGCACGAAGTACTGGCCGAGCAGGCGCTGGAAGAAGTTCTTCATGTGCTTCAGCGCGAACGGCCCGACGATCGCGCCGATCCTTAGGTTGGAGACCTCGCCGCCGTAGCGGGCCGGCATCGGCACGTCGCGCACCACGGCCCTGAGCGTGCTGAGGTGGTAGAGCAGGTCGGTCTCGAAGAAGAACCGCCGCGAAACGCGCTTTTCGACCACCATACGGGCGACCTGGGCCTCGATGGCGGTGTAGCCGTTGGTCGGGTCGAAGATGTTCCAGTAGCCGGTCGACATCTTGGCCGCGAAGCTCAGGGCCGCGTTGCCGAACACCCGGATCAACGGCATGGCCGTCAGGTGGCTGATCGAGGTGAAGCGGTTGCCCTTGGCGTAGTCGGCCTCGCCCAGCAGGATCGGGGCCACCAGGTGGGCCATGTAGCCGAGGTCCATCTGGTCATCGCCGTCGACCTTGACCAGCACCTGGCCGCCACGGGCGATGGCCTCGCGATAGCCGGCCATGGTCG
>JBBQTP010000014.1:0-43291 GCA_038213205.1 Caulobacterales bacterium | reverse complement strand
TGCGCGCAAAGTTCTGCCGCCAACGCGCCCCACTACAATGAGGCTTTGCGCCGTTCGGCCTTATCGGACCAGCGGCGGGTAAACTATTGCGCCAAGGATCGAGCGCGTTGAGTTTTTACACAGCCTCGACCATTAGCGGACAACGCCACCCGCCCCCCCCCCAAACCTATTAATTCACCGCCGGGCGCTTCGGACCGCGCACCGCTTCCGGGCGGGCGTGACAGGCGACCGAAGAGGCTTTCGACAGCGGGGGCCCGCGCATAGGGGCGCCCCCGGCCGGGAGGCCTACCGATTTCGGTTCGCGACCGCCGCGCCGCGCAGGCCGACGCGCTTCGCCGGGCCGGTGGTGGTGTCCTGCGCGGTCTGCTGCTCAAGTTCTGAATTGAGCTCCGCGCCGAGCAGGACGACGCTGAGGGAGAGCCAGATCCAAGTCATGAAGCCGACGACGGCGCCCAGCGATCCGTAGGTCTTGTCGTAGTGGCCGAAGTTGGCGACGTAGAGGGTGAACGCCATGGACATCCCGAGCCACGCCAGCCCGGCGAAGAGGCCACCAGGCGTGATCCAGGTCCAGCGCGCATGGGCGCGGGAGGGGGCGTAGCGATAGAGCACCGAGAAGATTCCGGTCACCACCGCCAGCAGCAAGGGCCAGCGGAGCACGGTGACCACGGGTGAGCCGTGGCCGCCGAGGCGGGCAATGAAGCCGTTCAGGGAGGCGCCGGCGAGCGCCACGAGCACCGCGCCCAGGGTGAAACTCAGCGACACCAGGTTCAGGCGCAGAAAGCCTCTCGCCTCGGTCTCCTCATAGGCGACATTCAGTCCCGCGATCAGCGCCTTGACCCCGGCGTTCGAACTCCAGAATGACAACACCAGGCTGGTGACGAAGGTGAAACCCAGTTTGGCGTGAGGGAACGCGGCGAGGCGCTGCATCTGCTCGCTGAGGACAGCGATGGCGCCCTCGGGGAGGACGCCATTGAGGTGCAGGATCTGCTGGCGGGCCTGCTCGACATCCCCGAACAGCCCGTAGAGCGAGACGAAGACGCCGAGCGCTGGAAACAGCGCCAACAGCCCAAAGAATGTCGCACCGCCGGCGACGGCGGGGATGTGGTCATCGTTGAATTCCCGCCAGGTGCGCTTGAGCACCGACTTCCAGTCGCGGGCCGGCAACTCGGTCGGTGAGGCGGCGTTGCTGGCCGAGCCGTGCCCGCGGGGCGGAGGCAGGAACCGGTCGCCCACGACGGCGAGCAGGCCGGTGACGACGCCGAGCGCGTAGATGTGAGAGGCCTTTGGGCGGAGCTTGGGACGGGTTTTCGGCGCTGTTCGGGGCGTCGGGACCGGGCTCGGCTGGCGTTTGCGGCGTGGCATCTTTTGCGTCAACAGGACCCCGGAGGTTGGTTCTCGCCCGGCCTTGGTGTGAGGGGGGCTGGCGCGGCAACACTCATGAGCCGCAGCAGTTCCAACGTTAACGGGCTGTGGGATCGTTCGCGAAGGCGGGTTGCCCCCTCACTCGCGCGATGTGCGCCGATCAGGCTCGGCGGCGAGGCCCAATGCCTCAGCCTGTTCCTCGGTCGCCACGGGCCTCCACCATGTCGGCGCTGTTAGCGCCGCCATGTTCCGCAGGAAGCGGGAAAAGGGTCACTTCCTGGGCGCTGCTCTTCGGCTCCTGCTTGCCCTTGCGAGGTTGCCGCGCGGGTTCTTCAGTTTGGAATTCCGGGACCGCCACGGACCACCTCACGAGTGAAATGAAGGTGTCGATCTTCTGCTGGAACATCGCTTGATCTTCAGAGGCCATCAGCGCGGCCCCAAAGATAGCGCTCACCAGCACTGCCGCCGTCCGTTGCGGGTCCAGGTCATAGCGGATGGCGCCCGCGTCCATTCCCCCGAGTAGGTGCGCTTGCACCATCTGAACGCAGCCTGCGATATATGCTTGTACCGCCGCGCCTGCGCCAAGCACGCCCGGCGGGGCGGTCAATAAAGTCAGAAGAGCTCGAACGCGGGGATCGCGTGAGCGACCCAGGCTTGCTCGGAAGGTTGTGATCAACCCGTTGAGCCCTCCTTCTACCGGGACGATGGGGACTCGCAATAGATCGGCCGCAGCAGCGGCGATCAGCTGGTCACGCGTCTTGAAGTGGTGACCTGCAAGGCCGCGGCTGACGCCGGCTCGCTCACCCACGTCGGCGAGCGAGAAGCCAGCGATCCCCTTCTCGGCGATTAGCCCGATGGTGGCGGCGACTAGCTTTCGGCGCGCGTCCGCGGTCCGCTCGCTCTGACGTCGTCGCTCTGAGTTTGCCATGGCTTGTTGTATGGCACGTTTGGTGTCGCAGTCTACTTGCTGGCGACGCAGCAAGTTATAGGCCTACTCTTCGGCGGCGATTTGCCGAGCCCGTGCGATCGGCGCCATCGACTTTGGCCGTCGTGATCAAATTCTGGCGGCATGAGAGGCGCCGAGAAACGATCCCGCTGGAGCGTCGCCCAATTGCTCGGCCCTCCGCAAGCTTGGCCCTACTGGCGAGCGCCGCTCCGCCGGCAGCTCGGGACGTAGCGAGATGAGCTGTGGGCGCGCCGGCCTCGCGCGAGGCAAATCCATCATCGGGGAAGCGTCCGCCAAGTCGTGACCGCATGATTCCCGGGTGGTTCGCAGCTAGCGAACGCCCCGTGGACGACGAGTGATGCGCTCTCACGACGACACCCCGGCCGGGAACGAGGGGATGTGGCCCGCTATCGAGCTGCAGATCTACGAGCCGTGGCTCAGCACCCGTGGCCGGCGAGCGCCCGCCGCATCACCAGGAGGGCAGCGCCCAAGTCGTGACGCCATGCTGCGCGGATGGCCCGCAGCCCGCGAGCGACACCAGCGCCGGACCTCCCGGCCAAGGCTCAGTTCATGACCGCGCAGGGCGAAAAGCCCGGCCCAAAGGCCGGCGAGGATCGGGTCAAATGCCCCCCCGCGATGCAGGCAGAGATCAAGCGCGCCATGGCCTTGCTCCTTCGTGAGCAGGTCAATTGCGACTGGCACCTCTTCCGGGAACGCACGGACTTCGCCCCCTGGATCGGCGCAGCCTCGGGCGAGGCCGGACGACGGAAGTTCTTTCGCTGGAAAAAGAAGCTCCTCCGCCTGCTTCCGGCGGATCGCACCCGCCCTCATGCAGGGCGGGAACTCCATGAGGAGCAGCAAGCCTGGGCGGAGACTGAAGCCCGAGCAGCGGCAGAAAGGGGCAATCAGCTCATAGCTTTATCCCCGCGGCTCGTCCTGGCCGGCGGCGCCACGGCGCTGGCCGGTTTTCCTCAACTGGGTGCAAGGCTCGGCCGCTTGGCCGACGATGTCGAGCGCCTGCGCCGGATTGCTCTTGTGGAGGACCCAGAGGGTTACAACGGATTTTCGGTGGTCGACACGGACCTGTTGCTGAAGGCGGACCGCGCAGAGCGCGAACTCATCCAAACCTCAACCGCCTTCCTGCGCGAATACAACGCCCTCCTCGGACATGAGGACTTCAACCACGACCTCCTCCAACTGCTTGAAGACGAATTCGCCGATGAACCCGAGCGGCGGGACCGCCTGCTCGAGTTGGTCGCCGACCTGATCAACCGACACGGCCGAGGGGCCCCCGCGAGGAACTAGATGGCTTACGCTCGAAACTCACGCTTGCCCGCACCAGGCACCGGACTAGCTGCGGCCCTTGCTCGAGGGCAGAGCCGCATGACCGGTCACGTTCCGATCGTCCGGATTCCGCCGGATATCACCTTCCGGCAGTGGTGCGAGGGACGCCTTCGCTCTCATGCTCTGCGACGTGGCGATGAGCCGTGCCTATGGCGCCGCGACGATCATGCTGCCGGACATGAGCGGGCCCGCACTTCCCACCTCGCCTCAGCACCATCCCGAGGTTCAGCGGATCCTGCATCGCCGCGACGAGGGCACGTGCGGGATCTGCCGTCACTTCGGGATCAAGGATGGCGACGCCGGCGCCGCGGGCGCTGGGATCTGCGCGTTCCTCCCCCCGGTCACGACCGTGATGGACCGGGACCCGGAGAACGGGTGCGCTGGCTTCGACCCGCTTCCGCAGCCGTCCGTATGACGCCTCCACAGGGTCAGCCAGACGTTGGTCTGCCGCTCGCTCCCGCGGTCTGATAAGCTGCCTTCGAGGTCGGGATGACCGGAGGATAAAGATGGCCGAGCGTCCGACCCGTATCGCTCTTATCTTGGCGGCGGCAGCGGCCGCTTTCACGGCGGCTAGCGCCGCGCCACGCGATAAGTCCCACAACACCTGTTTCGCCAGCAATACCTGGGAGGGGTGGAGCGCCCCCGGCGACGGAGACCTTCTCTACTTGCGCGTCGGCATGCACGACATCTACCGAGTAGACCTGACCCCGGGTACCCACGTCCATAAGGGTCCCGATCAGGTTCTCATCAACCGAGTGCGCGGCTCGAACTGGATTTGCTCCGCGCTCGACCTCGATCTTACCCTCTCCGATCATCACGGCTTCCGAAAAGGCCTCATCGCGCGCTCGCTACGTAAGCTCACCCCTGAGGAAGCCACCGCGATCCCGCGCAAGGACCTACCCGGGTAGCAGAGGTCCTCGGAGGCCACCTCGCGGTATCCGCCTAAATCGGCCGCCGCGCGTAATGACATGCACGAGGGGCGAAAAGTGACATTTCCCGCGTCACCAGGGACACGGCGACAGAGGCGGACGTGTCACTCACGTCACCAAATCGTCCCTGAAAGTCCCCCCGGGCCCCCCAAGACAAGGGGAAGAATGACAAATTCAACGGGCGAGTGACACTATCTAAGGGCGGTCCTACCAGGGTTCGCGGCACGGAATCGACGGCGCTCAGGTTCGGCCCCCCAGAAAATCGCGAAACCTTTACCTTCAGCTTACCGCGAGGTTCCAGGTTGCACTCACGCCGCGAGCCGAGTTTTGGCGTTAAGCGAGCGAGCCCCCGGTCTTCCTCCTCCCCCTTGTCGGACCGGGGGCTACTTTCGCGCCGCCCAGCATCGCGTTTCGCGCGCCGCACACGTCGAAATCGACCGTCGTTACGTGAAACTCCAACGTAATCAACATCGAACGCATCGAACACCGTTCGTCTCGTTTGCGCGACCGCACGTCGAAAACCCGGTAGCCGAACCGTCGAAACGCCAGCAGTAACGACGCCCTTCCAGTAGGGCTTGCTTCTCATGGCGTACGGCGACGAGGCGGACATCGGCCAGCTGATCGACGGCCTGCCAGCCGGCGGGTTTCAGACCCTGCTGCAGGCCGCCTGGCGCTTTCAGGCCGACGGCGAGGCGCGCACCGCCGCGGCCGTCTACCGCACCGCCCTGCAGGCCATTCCGCAGTTCCTGTCTCGCTCGGCCGAGCCGATCCTGGCGCACGCCAAGGCCTGCGCCGAGGCCAACGACCGGGCGCTGGAGAGCTACCTCGCCGACCGGCTGGGTGAGATTCGCCATCGCCACGGCAATGTCTCGCTGGACCGGTTCGACCAGTGCCTCGACATCCTGCTGCGCAAGCGGCGGGTCTACCGCCCCGCGCCGTCGTTCCTCTATTTCCCGCAGCTGCCGGCGGTGGAGTTCCACGACCGCGGCGCCTTCCCCTGGCTCGATGCGCTGGAGGCCGCGACCGACGACATCCGCGGCGAACTGATGAACGTCCTGGCCGACGGGCAGGAGGGTCTGGAACCCTACATCGACGATGCCGCGCCGCATGCCCGCTGGCGCGAGCTCAACCGCTCGCGGCGCTGGGGGGTGTTCTATTTCTGGCGCGCCGGCGTCGCGAACGCCGAGAACCTGGCCCGCTGCCCGAAGACCGCCAAGGCGCTGGAGGCCTGGCCGCAATGCGACCTGCTGCGCACCGGACCCACGGCGGTGTTTTCGATCCTCGACGCCAAGACCCGCATCCCGCCACACGTGGGGGTAAACAACGCCCGCCTGATCGTCCACCTGCCCTTGGTCGTGCCGCCCGGCTGCGGCTTCCGTGTCGGCAGCGAGACCCGCAGCTGGGAGCCCGGCAAGGCCTTCGTCTTCGACGACACCATCGAGCATGAGGCCTGGAACGACTCGGACCAGCCCCGCGCCGTGTTAATCCTCGACGCCTGGAACCCGCAGATGACGCCCGCCGAACGCGAGTTGGTCACCGCGCTCACCGCCGGGGTCGGCGACTTCTACGGCGACCTGCCCGACTACATCGCAGGCTCCGCGCACTAGCCAGCCTTGACGCGCCCGCCCCGGCAGGATCGCATGGGCCCCTTGGGGGCGCGCGCATGACATCGAGACCGATCTGGCAATGGTCCGCGGTGGAGACCGCCGCGGCGATCAAGGCCGAGCGCATCTCGTCCGAGGAAGTCGTCGGCGCTCACGTCGCGCGGCTGCACGAGGCCAACCCGGCGATCAACGCCGTGGTCATCGACCTGACCGACCAGGCCCTGGCGGCCGCCCGTGCTGCTGACGCCGCCCAGGGCCGCGGCGACGAACTGGCCGCTCTGCACGGCGTGCCGATCACACTGAAGATCAACATCGACGTGGAGGGCCAGGCCAATTCCAACGGCGTGGTCGCGCTGAAGGACAACATCGCGCCGGCCGACTCCCCGGTCGCCGCGAATTTCAAGAAGGCTGGCGCGATCCTGCTCGGCATGACCAACACGCCTGAGTTCTCGCTCAGGGCCTTCACCGACAACCCGCTGCATGGCTTGACCCTGAACCCCTGGGACCCCGCGATCACCTGTGGCGGCTCGTCCGGCGGGGCCGGCGCCTCGGTGGTCTCCGGCATCGGGACTATCGCCCACGGCAACGACATCGGCGGTTCCCTGCGTGGGCCGGCGTTCTGCAACGGCGTCTCGACGATCAAGTCGACGCAGGGCCGCGTGCCGGCCTTCAACCCCAGTGGGGCGGTCGAGCGGCCGATGATGGCGCAGCTGATGTCCACGCAGGGGCCCCTTGCCCGCGAGGTCGCCGACGTGCGGCTGGCCCTCGAGGTGATGGCTGGGCGCGACGTGCGCGACACCTGGCAGGTCCCCGCCCCGCTGATCGGGCCGCTGATCGCCGGGCCGATCAAGGTCGCCGTCGCCAACATCCCGCGCGACATGGAGACCGACCCGCGGGTCATGGAGCTGCTCGACCAAGCCGCGGGCTACCTGGCCGACGCCGGTTATGAGGTGAGCGAGGTCGAGACGCCGGACATCTCGGTGGCCTTCAACCTCTGGGCCGACCTGATCTCCACCGAGATCGAGGTCCTGCAGGCCGCTCAGATGCGCCAGATGGGCAGCGCGCCGTTCTCGCAGGCGCTGGGCGGCATCCTGCACATGTCGACGATCCTCGATCAGCAGGGCTACATGCAGGCCCTGGCGCTCCGCGCCCGGATCATCCGCGAATGGCTGATCTTCCTGGAGACCTGGCCGCTGATCCTGACGCCGGTCTCGGTGAAGCCGCCGTGGGCGGTCAACGCCGACCTGGGCGGCGACGCGGCGGTGCGCGAGATCTTCTGGAACGACTTCCGCTACACCTCGGCGCTCAGCGTGCTCGGCCTGCCCTGCGCGGCGACGCCCGTGGGCCTGGTGGCCGGCCATCCCGTGGGCTGCCAGATCATCGGCCAGCGGTTCCGCGAGGACCTCTGCCTCGACGCCGCCGCCGCCATCGAGGCCCGCGTCGGCATCCTGGCCCATCAGCTCTGGGCGCGTTGAGATGGGAGGCTTGAGAATGCTGTTAAGGGCCACGGCGATCCTGGCGCTGGCGCTCGGGCCGGCGGCGCATGCCCAGGCGCCCAGCCGGACGCCGCTCGCGGTGATCCCGGTCTTGCCGGCGAAGCCGGTCTCCCGCGTCGAGATTACCCGCGTCGACTTCGCGCCGGGCCAGGTGATGCCCCGGCACAAGCACACCGTGCCGGTGATCTGCTTTGTGACCAAGGGCGACTTCCTGACCAAGATCGGCGACGACGACGAGCGGGTCGCGCCAAATGGGACCGTGACTTACGAACCGGCCGGCGTCGTGGTCAGCTACTTCAAGAACGCCTCGAAGTCGGCGTCCGCCCAGTTGCAGTGCGCCTCGTTGGCCGGCTTTGAAGACAAGGTGCTGAACATCATGCTCGACCCCATGCCGGAACACTGAAAATGCGCGCCAATCGCCTCAAGGAAATCTGGGCCGCGGGCCGGCCGGTGATCAACGGCTGGATGAACGCGCCGGGCGGTTTCCACGCCGAGGTCATGGCCGGCATGGGCTGGGACGCGGTGACCATCGACACCCAGCACGGCCTGATCGGTTATGCGGAAATGCTGGCCATGCTGCAGGGTGTCTCGACCACCGCGACCACGCCCCTGGTGCGGGTGTCCTGGAACCAGCCCGGCGAGATCATGCGGGCCCTCGACGCCGGCGCCTACGGGATCATCTGCCCTATGGTCAATGAGGCTGCCGAGTGCGCGACCTTCGTCGAGGCCTGCCGCTATCCGCCGGCCGGCTACCGCTCCTCCGGCCCGACGCGGGCGGCGGTCTACGGCGGGGCCGACTACCAGGCCAAGGCCAACGGCGAGATGCTGGCCTTCGCGATGATCGAGACCGCCGGCGGGCTCACCAACCTCGACGCCATCTGCGCCACGCCGGACCTCGACGGCGTCTATATCGGCCCCTCGGACCTGTCGCTGGCCATGGGTGGGCCGCCCGGCCAGGACAGCCAGGCGCCGGAACTCCTGGCGGCTTTCGACAAGATCATGGCCGCCTGCCGCAAGGCCGGGATCAAGGTCGGCGTCCACACCAACAGCGTCGGCTACTCGCAACAGATGATCGAGCGCGGCTTCGACCTGGTCACCGTCGGCTCCGACGTCCGTTACCTGATGAGCGGCCGGCGCGAGGCCGCCGACATGCGCGCCTGGCTCGACAAGCGCTGAACACGATCAGCCGACGATCTTGGCCGGCGGCAGAAGCTCGCCGACCTCGGTCTGCACGTGCAGCTGCACAGGTAGTCCCCCCGACTGCTTCGCCAGCCGTCTAGCCGCCCGCTCGGCGCTGCGCCGCGTGGAATAGGACCCGAAGTGCAGGCTGTCTCCGATGATGCTCCAGGCGCCGTTCTGTTGAACCACGCCGTAATGCACGTCGACCATGGTGATACTCCCTTGGTTCGCGCACATTGGGGGCTCGGCGGATGGCGAGACTAAGGCCCGCCTATTTCGCGGGCGGCGCGGCCTTCGAGCTGAACTCGGTCTCGATCATGATGTCGATGTCGTCGCCGACCCCCATGTTGGAGCCGGCCGCGGGCACGCCGTAGCCCATCCCGAACGCCGAGCGCTTCAGCGTCCCGTGCGCCGAGAAGCCGACGCGCGCGCCGCCTGGGTCCATGGCGTTGGGCGGATAGCCGCCGTTGTAGGTGACCTCCAGCGTCACCGGCTTGGTGACCCCGTGCAGGGTGAAGTCACCTGTCACCTTGGCGGTCTTGGCGCCGGTCGGCTCGACCTTGGTGGACTTGAAGTTGATCGTCGGGAACTTCACCGCGTCGAAGAATTCCTTGCCCATCAGCTGCTCGTGGAAACCGGCCGGCGGGGTGTTCAGCGCTAGGGATATCGGATCGATGCTCGCCTCGACCGCCATGGCGGCCGGATGCGCCGGATCGAACTTCAGCTTCGCGTCGATGCGCGAGAAACGGGCCGTGTAGCTCGAGAAGCCCAGGTGGCTGACCCGGAACGTCACCGAACTGTGGGCCTTGTCCATGAGGTAGACACCGGGAGGCGGTCCGGCGGGCTTCGGCGCGGCGGCCTTGGCCGCCGGGGTCTGGGCCAGAACCGGTGCGGCGCAGGCCAGGACGGCGGTGGCAGCGGCGGCGATCAGGGTCAGTCTCATCAGGTGTCTCCTTGTCATTCGTCCCAAGGACGAACGAGAGTGCGGCGTTCCGACATCGCTGCCGGTTGACGGCGCCGCACCGGCGGACCCCTGGGAGCCGGGCGGCAGCTGAGGACTATTGGTCACAACCACAGGGTGTTATATTCCCCCGAACATCGATACGCGAGCGCCGCGGAGCCGCAAATGATCGCGTCGATCGAAACCTTGATCCGGTTCATGGGGCGCCTCATCGCAGCGATCACGCCGCTGTTGCTCGTGCTCTTGGCGCCCCCAGCCGAGGCGCAGACGTTCAAGACGACGATGGCCGCCGCGAAGCCTCCCGCCGGGTTTGCGGCGGCCGCCGCCACCACTGAATTCCCTTCAGTGATTGTGCCGCGTCTCGCCGGCCAGATGCCCGCCCAGGCGCAACGCACTCTGTTCTCGTCCGGATTGAGCGCCGGCGGCGCGGAGAGTCGACCGTCCGTGGCGGCGACCGGATCGGTGATCGCCACCGAGCCTCGCGAGGGTTCCCGGACGCCGCGCGGGAGCAAAATCCTGCTCATCCTTGCCGCGCCGATGGTGATCACAGCGCCCGTTACGGCGACCGGCAGCTACAGTGGCGGTTCGCCGCCCTGGGTGGTCATTCCCAGGGTGGCCGGCGACATACCGCTCGTGGCGTCTCGCGTCCTGGCCGCGCGGCGGTTGCAGGCCATCGGCGCAGCGGGCGAGGTGGCGGACGCCACGCCGGGCACGGTGCTGCGCACGGACCCTCCGGAAGGATCGTCGGTGACGGCCGAATCGTCCGTCGCCCTGATCCTGGCGCTGGCGCGGCCGACCTCACCGCCCGCCAAGTCCGGCGGAACCGATACGGGTGGCGGGTCGGCGCCCCCGCCGGTCCCGGTCCCACGGCTCGCCGGCTACACACCGCAGCTGGCGGCGATGATCTTGCGGCAAAGCGGACTGTCGGTTGGCAAGCCTGGAAGCGAAATGTCCGACTCCTCACCGGGAGCGGTCGTGCGGACCTTGCCGCCGGAAGAGACGATGGTCCCGCGCGAAACACCGGTCGCCCTCATTCTGGCCTTCGCGCGCCCGGCGACGCCCGTTCCGGCCGCGGGCAGCGACAACGGTGGCAAGGGAACGTCGCCCATCCGTGTCGTGGTCCCTCATTTGGCGGGCGACACACCGGCGCTCGCGGCTCGGGTCCTCGTAGAACGCAGGCTTAGGGTCGGAGGCGCGAGGGGCGCGGTGTCCGACGCTCCGGTGGGGACGGTCATCGGGTCCGATCCGAGCGAGGGGACAGTGGTCGACGCCTATTGGCCGGTGACCCTGATCGAGGCGATCCTGCCAGAACCACGGCCCACTCCGACGCCGCCGGTGGTGAAACCGCAACCGGCGAAGCGGCGCGGAGCGCGCCCACCGCCACCCCCGCCCGTGCCCAATGTCCTAGGATGGCCGCGGACCGCGGCCAGCAATGCCTTGGAAGCCGCCGGGTTCACGGTGGACGTCCGGCCGTCGAGCTTCGGCGCGTGGCGCGTGGACCGGGTCAAGGACCAATGGCCCTGGGGTGTCACCGCGCCCAAGGGAACCAGGGTCACCCTGGTCATGGAGCAGTCCTATGGCCCGGCGCTGACGGGCGGCGGCGTTCTGCTCCTGGGCATCGGCGCGCTGGCCTGGGCGGCGAGCTGGCCGTTCCGCATCGTCATCCGGCCCGGCGCCGGCGACTTAGAGGTTCCGACGGCGCGCACCCTCGGCCCACTCGCCGGACAGGATGTGAGCATGGGCTGGACCGTCGAGGTCGCGAGCCGCGAGATTCCGCCCGAACCGCCCCGTGCCGACCCGGAGGCCGACCGATGAACCTGACCACCGACGCCACCCTGCGCGATCTGCTGCCGACCAACCTCGAAAACCTGGGCGGCGCGGTCCGCGAACATCTGCACAAGAGCGGCCCGGCCCTCGGGCTGCCGTTCGTGGAGCGCCAGGCGCTGCAGGGCCTACGCTCGGCGCTGGACAAGATCGACCTTTGTGAACAGTTGGCACAGGCCTGGACGGCGATCGAAAACGTCCGCGCTTATCGCGCCGCGAACCGGCCGCCGTCCCCGGATATCAGCCTCGTTCAGCTCGGCAAGCATGAGCTGAGTTTCGCCGCCACGCCGACGCTGAAGGTGAAGATCGGCGAGACGCCGTTGCCCGACCTGAAGTTCACCTACGCCGTCTCCGCCACCTTCGAGCGCGCGACGCTGTCGGTGCGCGACGGCGCTCTGGTTGGGGCCGATCCCGGCGGCTGCGCCTTCGCTCTAGCGCTCCACTGCGGCAAGGTCCCCCTACACGCCCCTTGGGTCATCGCCAGCGTCGACATCCCCGGCGACCTCACATTCTCGCCGGGTTGGAAGATCCCCTAAATCCGCCGCCTAGCCGACCGTCGGCCAGAGCGTCGGGAGCTGCGCCGCCAGCCACTTGGCGAGCGCCGCGTTCACCGCCACCGGCTGCTCCTGGGCCATCCAGTGGCCCGAGCGCACGGTCGCCTCGGTGAGGTTGGCGCAGCTGGCCCGCATCGGGTCGGCGAGCTTCGAGTCCAGGGTCGCGCAGACATAGTCGTAGGCCGCGTGCAGGAAGAGCACCGGCATCGATAGCCGCCCGCCCGACTTGGCCCGGCCGGCAAACTCGATGTTGGCCGCGGGGTTCATGTACCAGCTGTCGGCGCCGAAGAACCCGTTGCGTTGCAGGCCGGCGACATAGGCGTTCTCGTCGGCCTCGGTCAGCACGGTCTCATCGCGCGGGAAGTCCTGCGCCGGCGCGTCAGGTCCGAACCAGCCGCCGTTGGCCCGCACCCGCGCGGTGCCCGCCGGCTGGCCCTTGCCTGCCGGACTGCCGGCCCGGAACAGGGCCCTAACCGTCGAACGGATGTTGCCCTCGAACCCGGCCTGCGCCGCGGGAAAGCTCTCCAGGTAGAACAGCATGTAGTCCCACTGCGCGGCCGGGAACTCCGCCTCCGGATAGACCTCGCGGTTGGCCAGCTGAATGATCGTCTCCGGCGCGAAGCCGTCGGGGATGTAGGGCACGCAGAGGTTGGCGACCCCGTGGCAGCGGTCGGGATGGTGCTGGGCGATCCCCCACACCACCGGCGCGCCCCAGTCGTGCCCGACCCACACCGCCTTCTCGACACCGAGGCTGTCGAGCAGCTCGATCATGTCGGCGACGATCTCTTCCTGGCGGTAGTGCTCGTGGCGTTCATAGACGCTGGAGCGGCCATAGCCGCGCATGTCCGGCGCGATGGCGCGGAAACCCAGCGCCGCGAACGCCGGTAACTGATGGCGCCAAGAAATCGACAGCTCCGGCCAGCCGTGGACGAAGATGATCGGCGTCGCCGCTGGCGCCCCGCAGGAAAGGTAGAAGCTGGTGTGCCGCGCGGTCTTGGCGACGTTTTCGAGGATCGGGAAGGTCACGCGGGCAGCTCCTGGGCCGGCCGGAATGATCGCCGAGCGGCGCAAACGGCGCAATGCGCTAGACTGGCCGCCAGATGACCTACTGCCTCGGCATTCTGCTGCCTCAGGGCCTCGTGCTGGCCTCCGACTCCCGCTCCAACGCCGGCGTCGACCAGGTCGTGCGCGTCTCCAAGCTGAACCTCATGCCGCCCGCCAAGGACCGGGTGATCGCCATCCAATCGGCCGGCAACCTGGCGACCACCCAGGCCGTGGTCACCACCCTGCGTGAGGCGTTTGGTTCGGGCGAGGCGGCCCTTGACCTGGCAGCTGCGCGCAGCCTGTTCGAGGTGGCCGGCATCGTCGGGGCACAACTGCGCATCACCCTCGCCGCCGACGGAAAGTTCGTCGACCCTTACGGCGACCCGACCGGCAGCTTCCTGGTCGCCGGCCAGATCGCCGGCGAGCCGCACCGGCTGTTCCAGGTGTACTCGGCGGGCAATTTCGTCGAGGCCTCTGCGCGCACGCCGTTCCTGCAGATCGGTGAGACAAAATACGGCAAGCCGATCCTCGACCGCTCGCTGACCGCGCAGTGCCCGCTGGAGGAGGCGGCCAAGCTGGCGTTGCTGTCCTTCGACGCGACGATCCGCTCGAACCTGTCGGTGGGCCTGCCCATCGACCTGCTGGTCTACCATGAGGCCAGCTTTACGGCGGCCAACCTGGTCACCGTCGAGGAGGACGATCCCTACTGGAACGCCCTTCGCCGCGCCTACAGCGAGGGCCTAACGGCCCTCGTCGAGCGCCTGCCCCCACCACCGGCGGCTTGGGGCGCCTGAGCCGGCCGATCCTGACGAACCGGTTCATCGGCAGTTCAGCGCGCGGGTGGAAGTCTCGCGGCGAGGGCGCTTGTAAGGAGTACCGGACGTGGCCCATCGGACCTCACCAACCAGACCAACGCCCGCGCTCTGGGCCATCGGTTTGCTCCTGGCATGCTGCGCCTTCTCCGCCGGCTCCGTGGTGTTGCTGATCCGCGAAGCGCTCGGAGCCTAGGGCCGCCCTCCCACCGTCCTCACACCAACGCCTCGAACTCGTCCACCAGGCGCTCGAGCTGCTTCATCCCCGCCGCCCAGAACGCCTTCTCGCGGGGGTTCAGGCCGAACGGCGCCAGCGCCTCGACGTAGGTGCGGGTGCCGCCGGCGGCCAGCAGGTCTTCGTAGAGCGGCGCGAAGGCCGCCGGGTCCTCGCGGCGCTTCTCCATCAGGCCGCGCACCAGCAGGTCGCCGAAGGCATAGGCGTAGACGTAGAACGGCGCGTGCACGAAGTGGCTGACGTAGGCCCAGTAGTGTTCGTAGCCGGCATTGAGCTTCACCGCCGGCCCCAGGCTCTCGCCCATCGCCTCCATCCAGATCGAGCCGATCTCCGCGGGGCCAACCTCGCCCGCAAGGCGGGCGGCGTGGAAACGGGTCTCGAAGCGGTGGAAGGCAATCTGGCGGACCACCGTGTTGATCCCGTCCTCGATCTTGCCGGCCAGCAGCCCCTTGCGCTCGGCCTTGCTGGCGTTGGCCAGCAGGCGTTCGAACACCAGGCCCTCGCCGAAGATCGAGGCGGTCTCGGCAAGGGTCAGCGGGGTGTCGGCCAGCAGGGTGCCGAGCGGCGAACACAGGGTCTGGTGCACCGCGTGGCCCAGCTCGTGGGCCAGGGTCAGCACGTCGCGCCGCTCGCCCATGTAGTTCAGAAATACGAACGGATGGTGCTCCGAGGTCACCGAGTGGGAATAGGCGCCGGACTGCTTGCCGGCCCGCGGCCGCGCGTCGATCCACGGGTGCGTGAAGAAGGTCTGGGCGGTGTCGGCGAACTTCGGCGCCAGCGCGGCGAAGCTCTCCAGCACCATGCCCTTGGCCTGGTCCCAGCTGTAGGTGCGCGGCTGGGCGGTATCCAGCGGCGCATTGCGGTCCCACTGATCCAGGTGAGTGCGCCCCATCGCCTTGGCCTTCAGCCGGTAGTAGCGGTGGCTGACGCTCTCATAGCTCTCCACCACCGCGGCCTCCAGCGCGGCCACGGCGTCGGCGTGGACCTCGTTGGCGATGTGCCGCGAGGCGGCCGGGTCGGGATATTTCCGCCAGCGGTCCTCCACCTGCTTTTCGAAGGCCAGGGTGTTGAGGCATAGGGCGAGCGTCGAGGCGCGCTGCTCGAGCGCCTTGGTCAGGCCCTGCGCCGCCTGTTTGCGCCGCGCCCCGTCGGGGTCGGACATGCGGTTCAGCGTCTCCGAGAGGGTCAGCGTTTCCTTGCCGACCTTGGCGCTCAGCGTCGCCAGGGTCTCGTCGGACAGCCGGCTCCAGTTGGCAACTGCCGGGCCGCGGTCGATCAGCATCCGCTCCAGCTCGGGCGACAGCTCATGTGGCCGCGACAGCCGCACGCGGCGGATCCACGGCCGCCAGCGGGCCGCCGGCGGATGGGCGCGGAAGGCGGCCTCGATCTCGTTGTCGTCGAGCTGGTTGAGCTCCAGCGTGAAGAACAGGCTCTCCGCGGCGATCTGCGAGGAGCTCGCCCTGAGGTCCGCTTCGAACTTGGCCCAGGCCGGGTCGTCGCGGGCGGTGGACGCCGCCAGGCCCGCATAGGCGCCGACGCCCCAAAGCCCGTTGGTCGCCTGCTCATAGAGGTCGATGCCACCCACCAGCAGCTCGCCCAGCAGCCGGGCATTGGCGCGGCTGGCCAGGAACCGCCCCTCCAGCGCCGCCAGCGCATCGTTGGCCGCCTTGGCCTTGGCGATATCGGTGGCGATCTTCGGATCGTCCCGGCCGGAATAGAGGTCACCGAGGTTCCATTGCGGCAGGGCGTCGGTGTTGAGAGGCGCGTTCATCCCCGAGCTTTAACGCCTCAGAGCTTCTGCGTCGCCAGCAGGATCGAGGTCTCCGTCGCCGCGATGCCGGTCAGGGTGCGGATCTGGTCCAGAGCGCGGCTGAACTCCGCCAGGGTCTCCACCTCCAGCTCTGCGATCAGGTCCCAGCGGCCGTTGGTGGTGTGGATCTTGTCCACTTCCGGAAACCCTTTCAGCGCCTTGACCACGGCGGCGGAGCGCTCGCCCTCGATGGCGATCGACATGATCGCGCGGACGCGGGTCGCCTCCATCTCCGGCCGGGTGCGGACGGTGAAGGCCTGGATGGCGCCGCCGGGCCTCAGCATCCTGGCGATGCGGTTCTGCACCGTGCCGCGGGAGACCTTCAGCCTGGCCGCCAGCGAGGCCACCGGCTGGCGGGAATCGGCGCGCAGCAGGGCGAGCAGCTCGCGATCCATTTCGTCCATATCGCTACTTGTGCCTTGCATATTGCCAATCATGCTCACGAATTGCAGCATCCTGCTAGCTATTCGCTAGCGGACTCCCGGCCCATCCTTGTGGCGACCACAACGCTGCGAGGACCGGCATGCCCACTTTCCTGATGACCGATCCGGATTGTTTCGACGTCTGCTACCAGATCAATCCGTGGATGCGGCCGGGCGCCTGGAGCGCCGCCAGCCTGCCCGCCGCCAAGCTCGCCTCAGCCGCTCTGAAGGGCGCGCTCAAGGCCGCCGGTGGCCGCGTCGAGACCGTCGAGGCGGTGCGCGGCCTGCCCGACCTGGTGTTCCCGGCCAACGCTGCCGTCGTGCTCGACGGCCAGGTGCTGCTGGCCCGTTTCCGCCATCCCGAGCGGCAGGGCGAGGAGGCGGTGTTCCGCACAGCGTTCGCGGGGCTGCAGCGGCGCGGGATCGTCAGCGACATCCACGACCTGCCCGACGGCGTCTTCCAGGAAGGCGCCGGAGACGCGATCTGGGACGCTGACCGCAGCTTCTTCTGGGTCGGCCACGGCCCCCGTTCCAGCCGCGCCTCGGTCGGCGTCATCGAGCGGACCTTCGGCCGCCAGGTGGTGCCGCTGGAGCTCGCCTCCGACCGCTTCTACCATCTGGACACCTGCTTCTGCCCGCTGGCCGGCGGCTTCCTGCTCTACTATCCGCCGGGGTTTACGGCTGAGGCCCTGGCGACGATCCGCGCCCTGGTCCCGCCGGAGCTGCGCATCGAGGCCTCCGACCGCGAGGCCGCCGCCTTCTGCGTCAACGCGGTGAACCTGGGCGAGCAGATCATCATGGCCAAGGCCCCCTCGTCGCTGCGCCGCAAGCTGCGCGCCCGCGGCTTCGTCCTCACCGAGATCGACCTGGACCCCTTCATCCTCTCCGGCGGCGCCGCCTACTGCATGACCCTGCGCCTTGACCGGACCAGCGATCCCGCCCGCGCCCTGCTCGCCGCCGAATAGGAGCTGCGCTCCCGCAAAGGAAAATTGGCATGAACGACATCGCCCTCTCCCCCCTGACCGCTGGGCGCCTCACCGACCTCGAAGCGACCTACGGCGCGAAGAACTACAAGCCGCTCGACGTCGTGCTGACCCGCGGCGAAGGCGTCCACGTCTGGGACGTCGACGGCAATCGCTATCTTGACTGCCTGTCGGCCTATTCGGCGGTGAACCAGGGCCACTGCCACCCGAAGATCCTGGCCGCGATGGTCGAGCAGGCGGGCCGCCTGACGCTCACCAGCCGCGCCTTCCGCAACGACCAGCTCGGCCTCTTCTACCAGGAGCTCTGCGCACTCACCGGCAGCCACAAAGCCCTGCCGATGAACTCCGGCGCCGAGGCCGTCGAGAGCGCCATCAAGCTCGCCCGCAAGTGGGCCTATGAGGTCAAGGGCGTGGCCGCCGACCAGGCCGAGATCATCGTGGCCTCCGACAACTTCCACGGCCGCACGGTGGCCATCGTCGGCTTCTCCACCGACCCGGCGTCGCGGGCCGGCTTCGGGCCGTTCGCGCCGGGCTTCAAGGTCACGCCCTACGGCGACGCCGACGCTCTGGAGGCGGCCATCGGCCCCAACACCGCCGCGGTCCTGCTGGAGCCGATCCAGGGCGAGGCAGGCGTGATCATCCCACCGGCCGGCTATCTGAAGCGGGCGCGCCAGCTCTGCACCGAGCACAATGTCCTGCTGATCCTCGACGAGATCCAGACCGGCCTCGGCCGCACCGGCAAGCTGCTGGCCGAGGAGCATGAGGCGATCGAGGCCGACCTGACCCTGATCGGCAAGGCGCTGTCCGGCGGCTTCTATCCGGTCTCCGCCGTGCTCTCGAACAACGAGGCCATGGGGGTGCTGCACCCGGGCGAGCACGGCTCGACCTTCGGCGGCAATCCGCTGGCCTGCGCCGTAGCCCGCGCGGCCCTGCGTGTGCTGGTCGATGAGGACATGATCGGCAACGCCGCGCGCATCGGCGACCGCTTGCAGGCCTCGCTGGCTTCGATCCAGGCGCCCAAGGTGAAGGACGTCCGGGGTCGCGGCCTGATGATCGCCGTCGAACTGAACGCAGATGCCGGCGGCGCACGCCGGATTTGCGAGGCCCTGCAGGCGCGCGGCCTGCTCGCCAAGGAGACCCACGACCACACCATCCGCATCGCCCCGCCGCTGATCCTGACCGCCGACCAGGCCGACTGGATCGCCGAGCAGTTCGCCGCGGTGCTCCGCTAGATCCTCCCCCAGCGCGCAACGCGATTGAGGGGGAGGTGGATTCGAGCAAAGCGAGGAGACGGAGGGGGTTCAAGCCCACCGTCATCTAAGCTGCGAACGGCGATGGCTGCGGCGCGCGGAGTGGGCGGCGCCCCCTCCGGCCCTTCGGGCCACCCCCCCTCCATCGGGCTTCGCCCTGGGGGAGGATCTCTTACTTCTCCGCCACCGTCGTCGCGCCCGGCAGCGGGTCGCCCTTGCCCTGGCCGACCAGGAACGCGCGGATATCCTCCACGTCCTGGGGCTTGAGGAAGCGCGAGAAGCTGACCATGCCGTTGTGAGCCTTGACGCCCTCCATCACCACCGAGTTGAAATCAGCCGTGGTGGTGATCAGCGGCGAGCGCTTCAGGTCGGGCAGCCATGAGCCGGTGGCGTTGGCGCCGTGGCAGACCTGGCAGTTGTTGTTGAACACCACATAGCCGTGCTTCGGGTCGCCGTTCACGGTGACCTTGGAGAGGTCGATGGTCGGTTGGGCCGGCAGGACGAAGGGCGGCGCCTTGGCCGTCGCGCCGAGCTTGAACACCATCAGCCGTCCGGGCAGTCTGGGCCGCGTCGGCATCAGCGACGGCGCCGAGACCTGGCCGCCGCCGCCGGAGCCGACCATCAGGGCCACGTACTGCTCGCCGTTCAGCTCATAGGTCATCGGCGCGGCGATCACCCCGTTCTGGGTCGGATACTGCCACAGCTGCTTTCCGTTGGTCGCGTCATAGGCATAGACCTGCCCCTCGGCCGCGCCCTGGAAGACCAGGCCGCCGCCGGTCGACAGCACCCCGGCGTTCCAGAAATAGGGGTGCGGCACCGACCAGACCTGCTTCTGGTTCACCGGGTCCCAGGCGATCAGCCAGCCCTTGATCTGCGCCGCCATGGCTGCGGTCTGGGCGGCCGTCATCGGGGCGGCGTTGGCCAGCAGGTTGACGCCCAGGTTCCAGGCGCCGGGCTTGTACTTGAAATTCTCCTCGTTCTGGAACGCGAAGGGCATCTGCTGGGCCGGAATGTACACCAGCCCGGTCTTCGGGCTGTAGGACATCGGGTGCCAGTTGTGCGCGCCCAGGGGGGCCGGCATCTGCAGGTCCACGTCCTTGCCGTAGCGCGCGGCGGGGTTCTCGATCGGCCGGCCGGTGGTCATGTCGATCCCGGTCGCCCAGGTCACCGGCACGAAATTCTTGGCCGACAGCAGCTTCCCGGTCACCCGGTCGAGCACATAGAAGAAGCCGTTCTTCGGCGCCTGCATCAGCACCTTGTGCGGCGCCCCGGCCACCGTCAGGTCGGCCAGGATCATCGGCTGCACCGCCGAATAGTCCCAGCTCTCGCCGGGGTTCACCTGATAGTGCCAGACGTATTCGCCGGTGTCGGCCTTCACGGCCACGATGGACGAGACGAACAGGTTGTCGCCCTTGCCGCCGGAGCGCTCCTTCTGGTTCCAGGGCGTGCCGTTGTCGACGCCGAAGTAGATCATGTCGAGCGCCGGGTCATAGACGATGGCGTCCCACACCGTGCCGCCGCCCCCGACCAGCTTCCAGGCGCCTTCCGGCCAGGTCGCCTGGCCCTTGTCCTTCAGCACCTTGTCCGAGGCCGCGCCGTCCGCCGCGCCGGTCGGGTTGGGGATCGTGTAGAAGCGCCAGACCAGCTTGCCGCTGGCCGCGTCATAGGCCGAGATGTAGCCGCGCACGCCGTACTCGGCGCCGGAATTGCCGATCAGCACCTTGTCCTTCACCACGCGCGGCGCGCCGGTGATGGTGAAGGGCTTGGCGGTGTCGGTGGTCTGCACCTGCCACACCACCTTGCCGGTGTCGGCGTCGAGCGCGATCAGCCGGCCGTCGAGGGCGCCGACGTAGACGCGGCCCTTCCAGATCGCGACGCCGCGATTGACCACGTCGCAGCAGGCGTCGAAGCCCTTGGCGCCGTTGACCTTGGGATCGAAGGACCACCGCAGCTTGCCGGTCGCGGCGTCGAACGCATAGACCTTCGACCAGGCGGTGGTGGTGTAGAGCACCCCGTCGACCATCAGGGGCGTCGCCTCCTGGCCGCGGTCGGTGTCGAACTGGGCGTACCAGGCCAGGCCTAGCTGGGCGACGTTGGTGGTGTTGACCTTGTCGAGCGGGCTGAACCGCTGCTCGGAGTAGCCCTTGCCGTAGGAGACCCACTCGGTGTTGGCATCGGCCGCGGCGATCCGCGCGCCGTCGACACTGCCGATCTGAGCGGGTTTCTGGCAGGCGGCCACAGTCGCGGCGAGCGCCAGCGCCAAGCCAAGCCTCAAGACCGGCCCGAGCTTCAGGATGTTCATCATCGCCTCCCAACAGCCGTGAGCCCGGCCTTGGGCGGCACTATGCGCGGAGTTCGGCGGCGGGCAAGCCGTCCCGCCGCGTCACCCTGCTGCGATCAGCGCTTCTGGTTGGTGCTGAGCGACACCGACTCCGGAGGCTTGGCCTTCGGTTGCTTCGGCTTGCGGGTTTCCTTGTTGGACTTCTTCTGACCCTTGGCCATGGGCGTCTCCTCTCGAATAGCGGTGAAGTCAGCGGGTGCTGCGCCGGTCGTTGAGTACGCCGGTGCGCGGCTGCGGTGAAGAGGGGCCCGACGAGCGCAGGTCGGCGAGGTCGTGGCGGTTGGGCGTCATGGTGCCCTGTTGTTTCTTCATGTCGGCGTCCTTGGTCCCAGCGCCGCGGGGTCGCGGCTTGGCGGGCGGTGCGGCAGGGCGACAGCTCGGCCGGCAGGGCGCGTCGTGCGGGCGAAGCGCTCAGTCTAGCACGCAGGTGCGCGGGCCGGCCGCCAATCTTTCAGCGGTTCGCGATCAGCCGCTCGATCTCCTCGGCCGCGGCGGCCAGATCGCCGGGGTCCAGCCCCGCAAGCTCCAGGGTCGCCAGCCTGGGCCGCGCGTCCTTGGCGTTGGAGCGCCGATAGGCCGGATCGTAGTGCAGCTCCATCAGCGCAAGCGCCAGGGTCTCGAACGCGCCGGCGTCGGCCAGGGCGGTCCAGGCTGCGAGGCGCTTGGCGCTGGGCGCGTTGGGCAGCCGGCGCAGCGCCTCGTCCAGCGCGGCGCGGTCCTCGACGATGTCGCGGTAGCTGCGGACCAGATAGGCGGCGCGCGCGGGCGCCGGCGCGGAAAGATCGATGCTCGGGGCGTCGGCCATGGCCTGCCAAAGGCCCGGTGGGACCATCCGTTCGCCGACCTTGCTGGACTCCGCCTCGATGACCACCGGACGGGTCGGGTCGAGCCGGTCGATCTCGCCCAGCAGCCGGCTCTCGAACATCTTCTGGCTGGGCTGCGGCCGGTCCTTCAGCGCGCCGAGCAGGGAGCCGCGATGCGCGGCCAGCCCCTCCAGGTCGATGGTCTGGACGCCGCGCGCCGCCAGCAGGTCCAGCACCTCGGTCTTGCCGGAGCCGGTGTCGCCGCCCAGCAGCACGACCTTCAGCGGCAGGGCGTCTCCGTAGAGCCGCTGCGAGACATGCGCCCGCCAGGTCTTGTAGCCGCCGGCCAGCAGAGACGTTCGCCAGCCCACCTGGCTGAGGATCGTGGCCATGGCGTTCGACCGCTGGCCGCCGCGCCAGCAATAGACCAGAGGCCGCCACCCGCCCGGCTTGTCGGCCAGGGCGGTCTCCAGATGGTGGGCGATGTTGCGCGCGATGCGGGCCGCGCCTAGCCGCCGCGCCAGGAACCGGCTTTGCTGGACGTAGATCGTCCCGACCGCGGCGCGCTCCTCGTTGGTGAGCACCGGCAGGTTCACCGCACCCGGCGCGTGATCCTCGGCGAACTCTGCGGGACTGCGCACGTCGATGATCGTGTCGAAAGCCGCCAGGCTTTCGGGGTCGGCCGACTTCAGGATCTCAATATCCGCCACGCGAAGACCTTCGGCTCACGGGACGTCCCGCTCTATAAGCGAGCCTATGACAGCGATCTCCGCCGAAGCCACCCCCATCCGACTTACCTCCCTCGCCCACGGCGGCGGCTGCGGCTGCAAGCTGGCGCCCGCCGTCCTGCAGAGCATCCTGAAGGGCATGCCGGCGACGGCGGCCTTCTCCGACCTGATGGTTGGGACTGAAAGTTCCGACGACGCGGCGGTCTGGCGGCTGAACGACAGCCAGGCCCTGGTGGCCACCACCGACTTCTTCATGCCGGTGGTCGACGACCCCTTCGACTTCGGACGCATCGCGGCGACCAATGCGCTGTCGGATGTCTACGCCATGGGCGGAACCCCGATCCTGGCGCTGGCCATCGTCGGCATGCCGATCGACAAGCTGGCGCCTGCGACGATCCGCGCGATCCTGGAAGGCGGCGCCTCGGTCTGCGCGGCGGCGGGCATTCCGGTCGCGGGCGGCCACTCCATCGACTCGGTCGAGCCGATCTATGGTCTGGTGGCGCTCGGCCTCGTTCACCCGGACAAGGTGCTGACCAACCGCACGGCCCGGGCCGGCGACCTGCTGATCCTCACCAAGGCGCTGGGCGTCGGCGTGCTCAGCGCGGCCTTCAAGCAGGAGACACTGGACGCCGCCGGCTATGCCGCCTTGATCGCCTCGACCACCCAGCTGAATGCCGTGGGCCGCGAACTCGGCGACCTGGAGGGTGTTCACGCGGTCACCGACGTCACCGGCTTCGGCCTGCTGGGTCATGCGCTGGAGATCTGCCGCGGCGCGGGCCTGGGTGCGGAGATCGGCGCGGAGCCGCCGTTGCTGTTGGGCGTCGAAGACCTGGCGAAGGCCGGCATCCGCACCGGCGCCTCAGGCCGCAACTGGGCCAGCTACGGCGAGGCGGTGACCCTGCCCGCCGACCTTCCGGACTGGCGACGCGACCTGCTCACCGACCCGCAGACCAGCGGCGGCCTGCTGATTGCCGTTGCCCCGGAGGCCGCCGAGGCGGTGCTGGCGCTGGTGCGAGAGCGGGGCTTTGAGCGCGCCGCCGTGGTCGGGCGGCTGGCCCAGGGGTCTCCAGAGGTCCGGGTCGTCAAAGCGTCTTGATCTAGAAATTTACGCGTGTAGTCTAAAGCTTCCGGATGCGGGAGATCTACGATGGCCTGGCCCCGATATGCGATCTTCGGCGCGGCGGCGCTGGGCGCGGCCAGTCTGCTGGCCCTGGCCTGGCCGACCCTGGACACGACCGCGCGAATCGAAGCGCAGCAGGCGGCGATCGATCCGCCGCGCCTCTGGTCCGCGGAGGTCGTGAGCGGCGCCCAACCGGCCCAGGTGTTCATCTGCGCCGACAGCGTCATCCGCGACGGCTTTTCTCGCACCATCGCCGACGTGAACGGCGAGCTGTGCCTGTCCGACAAGGTCAGCGCGACCCGCGACAGCTATGTCACTTACTGCAGCGCGAGCGGGCGGCGCTATGCGGTGAGCCTGCGGACCGAGGGAGACCGAAACCGGGACTTCAAGGCGACCTTCTCCCTGCATACCCTTGAGGCGCCCGTGGTCTCGGCCTGGCAGGTCCGCCGCTATCGCCTGATCGGCGCCTGTCCGGTGGGCTGGAAGATCGGCGATCAGTCGAAGCCCAGCAAACCTCCTAGGGCTTGAGGCCCAACGTCCTGCCGGCTGCTCCAGCCGCGTCGAAGTAGGTCTCACCCGCCGCTTCCTGGGCGTTGAGCACCGTTATGAAGCCATTGGCGGCGGGCTCGGAGCGCAGCACGATCTGGCGCGACTCCGGCGAGGGCCCGCCGTCGGCCAGGGCCTCGGCCATCACCCGCCCGCGCAAGTAGCCCCGGCTCGAGAGCTCCAGGCCCAGGACGTGCGCGAGCGTATTGGCCCAGTCGGCGTTGCTGACCGGGGCCGGATCGCGGAAGCCCCTTTTGAAGTCCGGGCCGATCGCGGCCATGAAGTTGTGGGTGTCGGCCCGACTGAAGGCGCCGTGGATGCCCTGACCCTGCTGCTGGCTGGAGTCGGCCACTTCGACGCCGCACATCTCTGGATCGGCGCAGCCGGTGGAGAAACTCTTGAAGGTCACCACGATGGAGGGCTGCGGGGTGCGGGCCGAGCCGATCAGTCCAATCTTGCTCATCGGCAGGGCGCCGGGGATCTCCCCAAGGGCGTCGTTGACGAACACCCCGCCGGTGTAGTCCTCGCCGGTCAGGAAGGCGACGATTCGGGGCGCGAGCGCGGCGGCGTCGGGGCCCGGCAGGTAGAGCAGGGCCGAGCCGCCGTTCGGCGCATAGACCACGCTGGGGTGGGCCGCATCCGCGCCCAGGAAGGCGCCGGCCTTCGGATAGAAGCCCTTGGCGGTCTCCACCTCGAAGCCGTTGGAATCCAGCAGGCGCAGGTTCAGCGCCTTGGCCATGTCGATCGCCAGGAACCCGCGCGGCAGGAAGCCCGGCACCACGTCGGGATAGCGGAATTTCACCGCCGAACTGGTCTCGCTCTGCCGCGACATGGTGGAAAACCCGTGGTCGGCGGTGACCACGATGTCGGTGTCGGTGTCCAAGCCGAGCGCCTTGAGGCTGTCACGCAGGGCCTGCAGGTCGTTGGAGGCGTTGCGCACGCCGGCTTTGCCGGTCGGGCCGTTGATGCCCGGCTCCAGCCTGTTGAGGCTGTCGCCCTGGCCGTGCTGGGTGCCGTCCGGGTCGCGCGACCAGAACACCAGCATGAAGGGTTTGCCGGCCGCCTTGAACCTGGGCAGCAGCACCTTGGTCGCCACGCCCACGTACCAGTTCTGCTGTTCGACATTGGCCACCTGGACGCCCGGCATATTGTAGGCGCCGCCTGAACCGTTCAGCCCGCGGTCCGGGGTCGCCGGCGCCAGGCCCGCGGCCTTGATCGCCGCCACCACGTCCGGGGCCAGCGGCAGGCCCTCGTCGCGGAAGCCGCTGGAATCGTCGATGATGATGGTCTCGGCGCCGGTCCGCGCGGTGAGGTCCTGGATCGCGGTCGGCCCGTTCTTGCCCAGCGCCGCCGTCGAATAGCCCTTGGCGCGGGCGGCCTGCAACAGGGTGGTCTCGCCCAGATAGTTGCCGCCGTAGCGGCCGTTCAGCAGCCCCAGCATCACATCGTCCTCGACGCCGACCAGGGCCGAGCCGAACGGCGGCGCGAAGCCCTGGCCTACATAGATCGTGTTGCCGAAGTCGCCGGTGTCGCCCAGCAGGTGGCCGGTGGCGATGGCCGAGGCGTTGGGCGTGGTCACCGTCGGATAAAGCGAGTGGCTGTTGGCGAAGTCGACGCCCTCGGCCCGCACCGCCGCCAGCGCCGGCGCGGTCTCCGGCGTCACGCTGTGCGAGCGCAGGCCGTCGGCGACGAAGATGATCACGTTGCGGGCCGCGGCCTGACCGGGCAGCACGAACAGCAGCGTCGCGGCGAGCGCGGCCACCACACTGGCGGGTCTGAGGTGAGGCATTCCGGATCCGATACGAGGCCGCGCGAGGCGGCGCACCATGGCGGGGGTTTATGACAGTTCGCCCACGATCAGAGACCCCGACACCTGCCCGCGCCCGTTAACCCCTGACTCAGGTCTGCGAAACGCGTCCTTTACGCCTGCCCTGTATCAATTCGCGACAACAGGAGCCCTCGTCCATGGAGATGCGGGCCGGTCTCGGTGGGTGTTTTCAAATGGCCAAAACGGTCCTTGTCGTCGATGACGACCCGACACAGCGTCGGCTGATCCAGTCGGTCCTCGAGCGGGACGGCTTCGCGGTCGCTCACGCCGAGAACGGCGATCAGGCGATCGCGCACCTGGGCTCCGCGGCGCCGGTGGACATCGTCCTGCTCGACCTCGTCATGCCCGGGATTTCCGGCCAGGACACCCTGGTGGAGATGCGCGCGCGTGGCTTCAATCAGCCGGTGATCGTGGTCACCGCCACCGGCGGCGTCGACACCGTGGTCAAGGCCATGCAGGCCGGCGCCATGGATTTCTTCATCAAGCCGGCCTCGCCGGAGCGGATCATCGTCTCGATCCGCAACGCCCTGTCGATGGGCGCCCTGAAGGGAGAAGTCGACCGGCTGAAGAAACACACCACCGGTCGTTCCACCTTCGACGACCTGATCGGCGCCTCACCGCCCATGACCCTGGTCAAGCGCCTGGGTGAGCGCGCCGCCAAGTCCTCGATCCCGATCCTGATCACCGGCGAAAGCGGCGTCGGCAAGGAAGTGATCGCGCGCGCCGTGCACGGCTCGTCCGACCGCTCCGGCAAGCCCTTCGTGGCGGTGAACTGCGGGGCGATCCCCGAAAACCTGGTGGAATCCATCCTGTTCGGCCACGAGAAGGGCAGCTTCACCGGCGCCACCGACAAGCATCTGGGCAAGTTCCAGGAAGCCAATGGCGGCACCCTGTTCCTCGACGAGGTGGGCGAGCTGCCGCTCGACATCCAGGTCAAGCTGCTGCGCGCCCTGCAGGAAGGCGAGATCGACGCCGTCGGCGGCAAGCGCCCGATCAAGGTCGACGTTCGCATCGTCTCGGCGACCAATCGCGACCTCTCCCTCGCCGTGAAGGAAGGCCGCTTCCGCGAAGACCTGTTCTATCGCCTGAACGTCTTTCCGATCGAAGCCCCGGCCCTGCGCGAGCGCAAGGAAGACGTCCCCGCCCTGGTCGACGCCTTCGTGCGCCGCTTCAATATCGAAGAGGGCAAGACCGTGGTGGGCGCCGCGCCCGAGACCATGGCCTTCCTCACCGCCTTCGACTGGCCCGGCAACGTTCGTCAGCTGGAGAACGCGGTCTACCGCGCCATCGTGCTGGCCGACGCGCCCTACCTGCAGCCGCACGACTTCCCGCAGATTTCCGGTGTCGCGCCGCCCGCCATGGCCGCGCCGGCGGCTGGAACCGCCACCGGCGGCCCGGCCGCCACCATCGTCGCCATCGCCCTGCCCGACATGCCCCAGGTGGCGCCGGTGCGCATCCTCGACGAGCGCGGTCACCTGCGCACGCTCGATGAAATCGAGCGCGACCTGATCCAGCTGGCCATCGAGATCTACGCCGGCCACATGAGCGAGGTGGCGCGCCGCCTCGGAATCGGCCGCTCAACGCTCTACCGCAAGGTCCGCGAACAGGGCCTGGAAGACGTGATCAAGGGGGCTGGCGATGAAAACGCCGACGAAGCTGACGCCAACGTCGCGTGAGGGGAAGGCGCGGGACGGGCGCTCGCGCGACGCCCGCCTGGCGTCGCTGATCCGCCTGTCCAAGGGCCGCGGCAAGCCCAAGGCGGCTTGACCCTCGGCGCCGGCGTGCGCCTATTTCCGCATCGAATCTGCGGAGGGCCTGATGCGCCTGGCCTGGCTTGTTGTTCTCGGCGTGATGGCGGCGGCCCCAGCCTGCGCCCAGAACCGGCACAACTACGACGCCATCGTAAACCGCCGCCTCGACGAGGTTGAGCAGCAGCGGGCCGAAAACATCCGCGTCGCCCGGCCGCCCCCGAAACCGAAAGCGCCCACCGAGGCCGAGAAGAAGGCCATCGCCTGGCGCGCCGACCACCTGACCTGCGCCGACCGCAAGGGCCGCACCGCCGGCCAGTACGCCGCGGAGTGCAAGCCGGCGGCGAACCCGCAATAGAGCGCCCCTTCTCCCCTTGTGTGGGAGAAGGTGGCCTGCGAACGCAGGTCGGATGAGAGGTCTCTCAGAGCTCTACAATGCGGCGGCGAAGATCAGCGCAGTTGGACCACCACGACCCCTCATCCGTCGGCCGGAGCCTGTCCTCGGGTCGGCTTCACCGAGCCCGGGGCGCCGACACCTTCTCCCACAAGGGGAGAAGGGTCATTCTCTGCCTTTCCGCCGGAACGGCCTGCGCTTCAGCTCCTTCTTCTCGCCCTTTGCCTTGGCCGTGATCTCCTTGAGTTTCACGGTCTGCAGGGCGGAGAGGGCCTGGCCGGGCGCGCCCTTCTCGGGGTCGCCGAAGGCGCGGCCGAAGGTCTTCAGGCGGTCGGCGACAGAGCCGAGGAATTCACCCTCCCACTCGGAGAGCTTCACGCCGGCCCGGTCGGCCTGGCGTTGCGCGCGCTTCAGCGCGTTCAGCGCGGCGCGCTTGGCCGCGGCCTTGGGGTCGGGCGGCTTGCGGCTGGACCCGAAGCCGTTGCGCGCGGGCCCGGCGCGCTTGGCGCCTTTGTCTGGTGGCTTTCGGTTCAAATCTCTCCGATCGCCGAAAGGTAGAGGTCGAGGATGGCCTCTTCCTCCAGCCGCTTGGCGCGGTCCTGTTTGCGGATGCGGACCACCTTGCGCAGGATCTTCACGTCGAAGCCGTTGCCCTTGGCCTCGGCGAAGACCTCCTTGATCTGCTCGGCGATCTCGGACTTTTCCTGCTCCAGCCGCTCGATGCGCTCGATGATCGACTTCAGCTGCCCCTGGGCCGCCTGATTGAGGATGTCAGGGTGGCCACCGGCGGCAGCGCCGCCGGAGCCTTGGGCAAAGGTTGGGGCGTCGTCGGCCATGGTCGGGCTCACTTCAAAGCTGGGGAAGAACTCGAAAAGACCCTAGCGGCGGGCCCTTGCGGAGTCATGCCGGCCCTGAACCATAGCTGTGGACAACCGTTGAGGCCCCACCACGCGGAAGGCTGTCCATGACCCAGAAAACCCGACCGACCCAGGCCGACGCCGAGGCCGCCGTGCGCGTGCTGATCGAGTGGGCCGGCGACGATCCCGACCGCGAGGGCCTGCTGGAGACCCCGGCCCGGGTCGCCCGGTCCTACCGCGAGCTGTTCGCCGGCTACGAGACCGACCCGCGCGACTATCTGGCGAAGACCTTCGAGGAGGTCGGCGGCTACGACGAGCTGGTGATCCTCAAGGACATTCCGGTGGTCAGCTTCTGCGAGCATCACATGCTGCCGTTCATCGGCAAGGCGCATGTGGGCTATCTGCCGTCCAACCGGGTGGTCGGCATCTCCAAGCTGGCCCGCGTGGTGCGCGGGTTCGGCCGCCGGCTGCAGATCCAGGAAAAGCTGACCGCCCAGGTCGCCGGCGCCATCCAGGACATCCTCAAGCCCAAGGGCGTCGGCGTGGTGATCATCTCCGAGCACAGCTGCATGACCATGCGCGGCGTCAACACGCCGGGCACGCGGCTGACCACCAGCCACCTGCTGGGCGAAGTCCGCGACGACCCGCGCACCCGCCAGGAGTTCTTCGAACTGGTCCGCAACGGCGCATAGACAAAACCCGCCCCGCCGAGGCGGGACGGGCTCTGTAGGCTTGGTTTGCGGAGCTTGTCAGATCAGGCGAAGGTCGCGGCCGCGCGGCGGCGACGGAACAGAGCGCCCATCCCGCCGAAGCCCATGATCATCAGGCCCCAGGTCGCCGGCTCGGGAACCCCGCCGCCGGCCACGTTGTCGAGCTCGAACGAATTGCCCGTGGAGCTGAAGGTCACGCTGGTGACGCGGGCGCCACCGAAGTCGAAGTTGACCCGCTTGCCCCAATTCCAGCTCTGGTTGGTGTCGCCGAGCACAAGGTCGGTTCCCGAAAGGGTGTGGTCGTAGCCGGCGCCCACGAAGTGGATGTAATTGTAGGTGTCCGGCGAGCCCATGTAGATGCTCATGGACGTCAGGCCGTTCACCGACGTCAGCGTGGTGCTCGCGCCGCCCGGAACGGTCAAGTAGTGGGTCGGATCGTTGAAGAGCGTGCCGCTATAGCCGCTGCCGCCTTCGTTGAAGCCCACCGTGGAGCCGTTGAGCGTCAGGCTGAAGCCCGGCAGCAGGACCCCGGTCGGGTTGCCGGCGTCGTTGAAGTTGGCGATCAACTGCTGTCCGCCCGGGAGGGTGGCGGGGTCGCCGAACGAGGAAAGGCTGACGACGGGCGTCGCGGCCGAGGCCGGCGCGGCGATCGCCACGCTCAGGGCCAGGGCGGCGGTCGCGGCGAGGGCGCGAAGGGCGGTGTTGGTGTGCATCTTTGGGTCCGTCCGATGTTGGGCGACGAACCCCTTGCGGAGCCCGTTCAAATTGAAACAACCTTGAGTATCGAAAGCCCAGGCCTGCACGGCCCATGCCAGGACCGGCGGCCTTCTATCGTCGGGCGATACGCGATGGGTCGGCCGCACGGGCGCTAGAGCAGACCCGCCGCCTCGAGCGCCGGCCGCAGCGCCACCGGGTCGGTGAAGTGGTGGGTGTGGAAGCCCAGGGCATCGGCCGCGGCGATGTTGGCAGTGCTGTCGTCGACGAACAGTATGTCGGACGGCGCCAATCCCGAGCGCTCACAGACCAGCGTGAAGATCGCCGGGTCGGGCTTAATCACGCCCTCGTGGCCGGAGATCACCAGCCCGGCCATGCGCTGGAAGGCCGGGGTCATGGCGAAAGTGCCGTCGAAGGTCTCGTGGCTCATGTTGGAGAGCACGTATTGCGGCACGCCCGCGACGTGCAGGGCCTCGATGGCGGCTTCGGTCTCGGCGATCGGGCCGGAGAACATCTCCCACCAGCGGGTCTGCCAGGCGGCGATCTCAGCGGCGTAGCGGGGATGCTGCGCGCTGAGCGTCCGGCAGTTGTCGGTAAAGGTCAGGCCCATGTCGGTGGGCGCATGCCAGGCCATGGTGCAAACCTCGGCCAGAAACCGGTCGCACTCCGCGGGATCGGGGAAAATCTTGGCGTAGAGGGTGCGCGGGTTCCAGCGCACCATCACATTGCCGACGTCCCACAGGACTGCCGACGGCATCAAGGACGTCCGGCTCAGCCTTGCTTGGCTTTGAAGCGCGGGTTGGTCTTGTTGATGATGTAGACGATGCCCTTGCGGCGCACGAGCTTGCAGTCGCGGTGACGCGTCTTGAGCGACTTGAGCGAGCTTCTGACCTTCATGACCTAAATCTCGGGCGCGCGGACGTAAGAGGGGTCCGGGGGTTTCGTAAGGAGCGGGCGGATATACGGAAGGCCTTGGCCCAAGTCAACGTTCAGCCGCTCGGGGTAGTGTCGCGGCTTGAATTTGGCGGCTCAGAGCGCGCCCTTAGCGCCTCATGCGCAGCCAAGAATGCTTGATGGCCTGCCGGCGTCCCGCAATAGACGGTGACGTGAACCAAGGCTTCTTTGATTTCATCGACGGTCACCCCGCTCGCGAGAGCGGCATTCGTATAGATGCCGAGTTCCTGAAAGCGCCCCAACCCGGCAAGGATGCCCAGAGTCAAGATGCTCCGCGTTTTCTGGTCAAGTCCGGGACGGCTCCACGCATAGCCCCAAGCCAATTCCGTAACGGCTCGTTGGAAGGTCATCATAAAGTCATCGGAAGCCGCGAGGTTGGCGTTTACATATTCTGCGCCAAGCACCTGCGTTCGCGCCTTCAGACCCTTCTCGAATAGCTCGTCGTTTGCCATCGCTCCCTCCCGCAAGTTCAGGCTGAGACACTATCCCGGTCGGCTTTCGATTGGCGCGGCTTTCGACGCTCGCTAGACTCCGCGTGGTGAAGCGTCTCGCCCCCCTGCTTGTCGCCCTGTTGCTGGCCGGTTGCGCGAGCCCGGCCGTCAAGCCTGCCCTGCGCGCGCCCGCTCCGGTCACCGCGCCGCAGCCTGCGCCAGGGGCTCCCCCGCCGTCCGCGCCGGCCCCCGAGCCGCTGCCGACCCAGATCACCCCGCCGACAGTCTCCGGCGACATGGTGTTCGACGCCTGGGCGGCGGAGTTCTACGGCCGGGCCGTGAAGGCCGGCATCCCGCGCCTGCTGCTGGACCGTGAGCTGAACGGCCTGACGCCGGACCCGCGGGTGACCTCGCGCGACAGCCGGCAGCCGGAATTTTCCCAGCCGATCTCAGTCTATATCGCCGGCGCGCTCGGCCCGGGCACGGTCGCCATCGGCGAGCGCAAGCGCGCCGAGGTGCCCAGCCTGGCCGCTATCGAGCGGAAATACGGCGTGCCGCGCGAGATCCTGCTGGCCATCTGGTCGCGGGAGAGCGGTTTCGGGGCCATCCAGGGCGATTTCGACGTCATCCGCTCCATGGCCTCCCTGGCCGCCCAGGGCCGCCGGCGCGACTGGGCCGAGGGCGAGTTGATCTCAGCGCTGAAGATCATCGGCTCGGGCGAGGCGACCCGGGCCCAGCTCAAGGGCTCGTGGGCCGGCGCCATGGGCCAGACCCAGTTCACGCCCTCGTCCTATCTGACCACCTCGGTGGACGGCGACGGCGACGGCAAGCGCGACATCTGGACCTCGTCGGCCGACGCGCTGGCGTCGGCCGCCAACCTGCTGATCAAGGGCGGCTGGACGCCGGGCCAGGGGTGGGCGCGCGAGGTCACCGCGCCGGCCGACTTCGACTGGAGCCTGACGGAGGGGCCGAAACAGCCGCCGTCCTGGTGGGCTGACAAGGGCGTGGCCCGCGCCGACGGGCTGCCCTGGAGCGACGCCGACCGGGCCGCGCCCGCCCAACTGCTGGCCCCGGCCGGCGCCAAAGGCCCGGTCTTCCTGCTGTTCCCGAACCACTTCGCGATCCGCAAACAGAACAACTCGGTGGCCTATGCCCTGGCCGTCGGCCTGCTGGCCGACCGGATCGCCGGCGCGGGACCGCTGAAGACCCCCTGGCCGGCCGAGACGCCCCTGTCCCTGGCCGACCGGATGACCGCGCAGCGGGCCCTGGCCGCGCTGGGCTTCAATCCTGGGGCCCTCGACGGGATCATGGGCATGGGCGCGCGCGCGGCGCTCAGGTCGTGGCAGAAGGCCCGCAACCTGCCGGCCGACGGCTACCTGTCGCCGGACATGGTGCAGAAGCTGAAGGCCGAGGCTGGCGCCTAGACCCTGTCCGGTTTTGATTGAATCAATCAAAACCGGAGAAACAGGGTCGTCGCCTAAGCCTGCGAGCACGATGGGTTTTGATGGCTCCATCAAAACCCATCGTGCTCTAGGTCCCGCCCTCGTCGCTCTTTTCCAGGGTGGCGATGGCCGTGTCCGCCCGGGTGGCCGGCTCCGGATCGGCGTTGCGCAGGGGGCCGCTCAGGAACGCGTAGGCCAGCATCGCCAGCATCAGGGCCATATTCAGCAGGAACGGGGCGGGGTGCCAGGCCCTGTAGAGCACCATGAACGCCGGGGCGAAGACCGCATTGATGCCGTTCACCGCCGCGATGGCGCCCGCCACCCGGGCCTGTTCGCGCCAGCTTACCGCCAGGGACGAGCCCGCCGTGAAGCCCGGCCGGGCGAAACCGAAGCCCAGGCTCGCCACCGCATAGCCGGCGACCACCATCGAATAGCCCTGCGCCAGGGCCACCATCAGATTGCCCGCCGCCGCGCAGAGCACGCCCCAGCGCAGCAGCTGTCGCGGAGTCATCTCGAACATCCTGATGATGCCCCACTGGGCGAACAGTCCAGCGACCGCCCCGAACGCCATGGCCAGCGCGATCAGCGGTTGGGCGGCGAGCGGTGAGACGCCGAGCTTGTCGATGATCAGGAAGCTCAGGGTCTGCTGCTGGGCGGTCTGGCAGGTCGCGACCACGAAGCCGTAGACCAGGAAGGGAACCACCCGCGGATCGCGCCACATGGGCACGGCTGAAGGCGGCGGACCGTTCTCGTGGGCCGCACCCAGTTCTTCCGGGGCCTTGCGCGTGCTTTCGGGCAGGTAGCGCCAGACGACAAACAGCATGGCCGCCGCGATCAGGGCGAAGGTGAACAGCGGCCCGGCCAACCCGACCACGGGATAGATGAACAGCGGGGCCAGGAACGGGCCCAACACCGTGCCGACCCCGAAGGCTCCGGCCAGCATGGCCATCGACTGGGTGCGCTGCTCGCGCGGCGTGTGGTCGGCCACATAGGCCTGGGTGGCCGGGTTCGAGGCCGAGCCGAACAGCCCGAACAGCGCCCGGCCCAGCAGGAACAGGATGAAGATGATCAGCGGCGTCGCCACGTGGCGCAGGCCCGCGCTGACCACCGCCCCGCACAGGATCATCGAGACCATGAAGCCGGAGAGCCCGGCCATCATCAGCGGCTTGCGCCCGAACCGGTCCGAGGCCCGCGCCCAGAACGGCGAGGCGATCGCCCACATGATCGCCGACAGCGAGAAGATCGCCACCACCATCTCGTCGGGTATGCCGATCGAGCGGCCGATCGCCGGCAGCACCGAGATCAGGCCGGTGTTGCCGAGCGCGGTGGCCGCGGAGACCCCGATGATGATCGCCACCGCCCGCTTGGGCAGGGTGCTCTGGGGCATATCGCCGGTTGTCGTGGAAACCATGAAGGTGCGCATTAGGCCGCAGGGGCGCGGGGAGCAATCGCCCCGTCGCGCTTGAGGGGCTGCGTCCACCCGAAATTAAGCAATAACGGCGATGCTTCCCGGACTTCGGGAGACTGCTTTGTTCCAGATCATCGGCATCGTCGTGCTGTTCGGCTGCGTGTTCGGCAGCTTCATCATGTCCGGCGGGAACATCGCGGTCGTGCTGGGCGCCCTGCCCTTCGAGATGCTGACGATCGGCGGCGCGGCCACCGCGGCCCTGCTGACCGCCAATTCCCTGCCGGTGATCAAGTCCCTGGGCGGCGGCATGGGCAAGGTCTTCAAGGGCGCCAAGTGGAAGGCCACCGACTACCGCGACCTGCTGAGCCTGCTTTTCCTGCTCACCAAGACCATGAAGTCCAAGGGCGTCATCGCGCTGGAAAGCCACATCGAGACGCCGAAGGAGAGCTCGATTTTCTCGCGCTATCCGAAGATTCTGAAGGACCACTTCGCCGTCGACTTCATCTGCGACACCCTGCGGATGATGACCATGAACCTGGAAGATCCGCACCAGGTCGAAGACGCGATGGAAAAGCAGCTCGAAAAGCATCACCACGAGGCGCTGGAAGCGCCGCACGCGCTCACCAGCATGGCCGACGCCCTGCCCGCCCTGGGTATCGTCGCCGCCGTTCTGGGGGTCATCAAGACCATGGGCGCGATCACCGAGCCGCCCGCCGTGCTTGGTGAAATGATCGGCTCGGCCCTGGTCGGTACGTTCCTCGGCGTGTTCCTCGCCTATGGCCTGGTGGGGCCGATGGCCACCCGCATGGCCGCGGTGATCGAGGAAGAGGGCTCGTTCTACAAGATCATCCAGGCTGTCCTGGTCGCCCACCTGCACGGCAACGCCGCGCAGATCTCGGTGGAAATCGGCCGCGGCAGCGTGCCCTCCGGCGCCCAGCCGAGCTTCCTGGAGCTGGAAGAGGCCCTGTCGAACATCCCGGCCGAAGGCGCCGCGGCCTGACCGACCTCGCCTGCGAGGCGGAAAAAGTGATCACGAAACCGTGATAATTAGGTTTGCCAGGGCCGCGAACCGGCGCATATTCCGCCTCAGCCCGCCGACGTCATGGCCGGAATCGTTCATCTTTTCGGCTTCCTGACACCGGGCGGGCGTCTCGACACACCGATCAAGGATCAGACCTCCATGACCTCGACCCTCACCCGCACACTGCTCGTGGCCACCGCCGCGGCCGCGGCCCTCTCGCTCGCCGCCTGCAGCAAGCCGGCCGAAAAGACCGACACCGCCGCGGCCTCCGCCGCCACCTCGGCCAACAGCGCCGCCGATGCCGCCGCGACCGCCCAGAGCGCCGCGGCCACCGCCGCTGACGCCGCCGCCGATGCCAAGGCCCCGGCCGCCGCGCCGGCCGCCGCTGACGCCGCTGCGGCGCCCGCCGCTGACGCCGCTGCGGCGCCCGCCGGCGCCATGGCCAGCACCCCGCCGGCCAAGAAGTAAGCTCCGCCGACCTGTCGCGAACAGGGGGCCGTCCTTCGGGGCGGCCCTTTTTCGTGTACCCCTCTTTCCTGTCGGGGGCGCAACGCCTCTATCCTGAACGGCGATGACCGAACCCCTGGAGTGGACGGACGACGGCCAGCCGCGCTCGCGGCTCTATGATGACGTCTACTTCTCCGCCGAGGACGGCCTGGCGGAGGCCCGGGCGGTATTCCTGGCCGGCTGCGGCCTGCCGGGCGCCTGGGCTGGCCGGCGGCGGTTCGTGGTCGGTGAGCTGGGGTTCGGCACGGGCCTCAACGTCTTGGCGTTGATCGAGCTCTGGGCGCGCACCCGGCCGGCCGGCGGCCAGTTGCACGTCTTCTCCCTCGAGGCTCACCCGATCGCCGCCGACGAAGCCCGCCGCGCGCTCGCCCGCTGGCCGGAGCTGGCCGACCTCGCCGGGCGTCTCACCGCCCAGTGGCCCGGGCGGGCCAGCGGCATCCACCGCCTGGAATTTCCCGACCTCGGCGTGATCCTCGACGTGGACGTGGCCGAGGTCGCCGAGGCGCTGGCCGGCTGGCAGGGTCGGGCGGACGCCTGGTTCCTCGATGGCTTCGCACCGGCGCGCAATCCGGCCATGTGGCGTGACGAGGTGCTGACCCTGGTGGCGGCCCGCTCGGCGCCGGGCGCCACAGCCGCCACCTTCACCGTCGCCGGCCAGGTGCGGCGCGGCCTGGCCGCCGCGGGCTTCACCGTCGAGAAGCAGCCCGGTTTCGGCCGCAAGCGCGAACGGCTGGCGGCGCGGATGCCCGGCGCGCCCGCCGCGGAGCCTGCCCCACGGCGCGTCGCGATCGTCGGTGCGGGGATCGCCGGCGCCTCGGCGGCCCGCGCGGTGCGCGCCCTGGGCGGCGAGGCCCTGGTGTTCGACCCCGGCGGCCGCGGGGCCGGCGGATCCGGCAATCCCGCCGCCCTGGTGACGCCGCGCCTGGACGCTGGCCTGGGCGCCGGCGCACGCCTGTTCGCCCAGGGCTGGCGGCGGGCGCTCAGCCTCTACAACGCCCAGCCCGAGGCCGTCATCGCCCGAGGCGCCCTGTTGGTCGCAGCTCAACCGCGCGACGCCGAACGGTTCGCCAAGGTCGCCGGCTCCGATCTCTTCGATCCGGGCGCCCTGCAACTGCTGACGCCGCAGGAGGCCGAAGCGCGGCTCGGCGAACCGACCGCCGCCGCCCTGTCCCTGGACGACGCGCTGGTGATCGAGCCCCGGCTCGTGCTCGCCGACTGGGCGCCGCAGGTCAAGACTGTCGCCGTCGCGCGGCTGGAGCCGGAGGGCGCGGGCTGGCGGTTGATCGGCGCGGACGGCGACGTGCTGGCCCGGGCCGATGCGGTGATCGTCGCCGCCGGTCTGGAGACCCTGGACCTGATCCTTGGCCTGCCGCTCAGCGCGGTGCGCGGCCAGGCCAGCTGGACCGGCCCGCCCACCCGTCTCTGCCCCGCCGATCCGCCGCCCGTCACGGCCTTGGGCGGCTACGTCATTCCCACCCGCGACGGCCTGCTGTTCGGGGCCACTCACGACCGTGACGACACCGCCCGCGACGTCCGAGATGAGGACCATCGCCGCAACCTGGCCAACCTCGCCGAAGGCCTGCCCCGCCTGGCCGAACGCCTGGCCGACGCGCCGCTGGAGGGCCGCGCCGCCATCCGCGTCGCCACTCCCGATTACCTGCCGGTCGCCGGTCCCGCCCCGGACGGACCCCCCGGTCTCTATGGGCCCGGTCTCTATGTGCTGAGCGGCCTCGGCGCGCGGGGCTTCACCCTCGCGCCGTTGCTGGCCGAGCATCTCGCTGCCCTGATCGCGGGCGCCCCGTCGCCGCTATCCAGCCCCATCGCCCAGGCCGTCGACCCGGCCCGCTTCGCGCGGCGCGCCGCGCGCCGCAGTTCCTAAGCACCCCGGCCTGGCCTATGATAAGCCCGCTCGGGGGACATCCGTGTTGAGGACCGAGTCATGAGCCGCAAAGCCGCCTGCTCCGCAATCGCCGCGATCCTGCTGCTCGGCGGCGCGACCATGGCCGCCGCCGCCGATACGCCGGACGCGAAGGCAGCCGCCAAGCCCGCCCGCAACCAATGCTTCTGGACCCGCAACGTCACCGGCTTCGCCGCCGCCGACGAGCACACGTTGAACGTCCGGGTGAACGTTCGCGACGTCTATCAGTTCGAGATGTTCGGTCGTTGCCCGGACATCGACTGGAACCAGCGCATCGCGCTGGTCTCGCGCAGCGGCTCGTCGATCTGCGACGGCATGGACGCCGAGGTGATCACCCACAGCCCGCTCGGCCCGCAGCGGTGCCAGGTGCGCAGCGTCAAGAAGCTGACGCCAGAAGAGATCGCCGCGCTTCCCAAGCGCGCCAAGCCCTAGCAGAAGCAAACCCTGAAAGAAGAAGGGCGCCGGCCCATCGGCCGACGCCCTTTCCGTCATTCCATCCGGGGGCCGAGAGGCTCACCGGACTCCGATCCGTGGGATCAGAAGTGCTTTTTCACGCCGACTTGGAACGTGCGGCCGAGGAAGTAGGCATTGGTGTAGTCGTAGTTGTACTGGCTGCGCGTGAAGGGCGGATCCTTGTCGAAGAGATTGATGATCCCGAGGGTGACCGTCGTGTCCCACGGCATCTGGCCGGTGTAGATCACGTCGCTGGTGATCTCGGCGTCGGTCTTCAGGATTGAGGCGCCCACGAGGTTGTCGGTGCCCTCCTTATAGTGCGTCGTCCAGCGCAGGTTGTGCCGGCCGGAGGTCCACTGCACGAACGCGTTCGCCCGCAGTTTGGGATAGGAATAGAACGCGCTCAGCAGCTCCGTCTTGCCCGCCCGGTCCAGGGCCGGCGCGATGGTGAACCCATCGAGCGTCACCAGGGCGCCACGCTTGTACTCGATGGTGTAGGTCGCATCGCCGCCGAAGGTGACATCGCCGGCGAACACCGCGTCGGGCCAGAAGTAGGTTCCCTGGAAGTCGAGACCCGAGGTGTCGACGCTTGGGCCGTTGATCAGGTTGGCCTTCACGCCCAGCAGATTGGCCGGCGTGCAGTCGTCGGTGGCAGGGTTGCCGTCGTCGGCGAAGGTGAAGCGGCTGCGGAACGCGGGGACGTTGCACTTAAACGTCGAGGGTGTCGCGCTGGGGAACATGGTCGACACCAGCGAGGCGGCGGTCTCGTTGGTCAGCTCGTCTTTGAACTTGAAGCGGAAATAGTCGAGCGTGGCGTGGAAGTTCCCCGCGCCGATGATCGCCCCAACGTTATAGGTATCCGCGGTCTCAGGCCGCAGGTTCGGGTTGTTGGCGGTGTCCACCGGACGATAGAGCGAGCCGACGCCGGGCAGGTTGAACTGCGCCAAACCGCGGACGTTGCCTGGCGTGAGCGAAGCCTGGGTCGGCGCACGCAGAGTCGAGCCGGCCGAGCCGCGCAGCGCCAGCCAATCCAGCGCCTGCCAACGCACCGAGATCCGCGGGTTGGTCGTCGAGCCGACGTTGCCGGCATAGTACTCGTAGCGAACCGCGGCCGAGACCTCGAGCTTGTCGGTGACCGGCAGCCGCAACTCGCCGAACAGCGAGGAGACCGTGCGGTCAACGTCGATCTCCTGCACGCCGGAATAGAACGTGTAGGGACCGGTGCCGGAGCTGCAGAGCGGCAGCCCGTCGCCATAGGGCGTGCTGTCGACGCAGGGCGTGGCGTTGATGTCGTAGAAGTCGGGTACGCTGATCTGCGTACGGTCGTAGCGGACCTGCCCGCCGAGCGCCCAGCCGACGTCGCCGCCGCCGAGCGTGATCGGCAGCTTGCCGTTGAACACGGTCTCGGCCACGGCCAGCTCGGTATAGGTGTCGCCGGTGAGCTGGATATGCAGCCAGTTCAGCAGGTCCGGCTTGTTGTTGTTCGCCGAGGCCACATAGAACGGATTTGAACCGCCGATACCCTTGCTGCCGGCGTAGGCGTTGGCGAAGGGGTTGAAGTAGGTGCAGCTGCCGGCGCCGGGTGTGCCGGTGACGGGATTGCAGCCCGGACCGCCGAGACCGCGCAGCGCCAGCTCCAGGCGCGTCACTGAGATGTCGGGGCCCGCGCCGGCTTCGCCGTGATTGACCTGGTAGGTCAGCGAGGTGCGCCAACCGATGTCGCCAAAGACATGGCCACTCAGCGAGCCGCCCACCCGGAACGCCGTAGCGCGGCGGGCCTGGTGGTCGGCGCCGTCGGAGAACAGCGGATTGCCGCCGAAACCCTCCGGCCGCCAAGCCGTCTGGGAGGTGATTACCCCGTTGGCCGCGGCGTTGGTGCAGATCGCCCCCAAGGCCGGGCAGTTTGCCGGGTTGGCCAGGAAGGCGATCAGGCCGGGGTTGGTGTTTGGAATGTAGAAACGCGACTGCTGGTTCAGGCCGACCGCCGGATAGGGCGAGGTGCCGCCGCCCGGCGAGCCGCCCGACGCCAGAATGGGGGTCGGGAACTGCGTTGTCGACTGCGCTGGGGATACCCGCTCATGCGGGACATCGTGACGAGCCCAGAGCATTTCGCCGTGGAAGTCGATGTCGTCGGTGACCTTGAAGTTCAACTGGCCATAGATGTTGTAGTGGTACTCGTCGTTCACGAGGTTATCGAACTGCGAGAACTGGAAGCGGCAACCCGACGCCGGGACCGCTGGGTTCACGTAGACGCCGCCGAGCTCGTTGCAGCCGTTGTCCACGAAGGTCTGGGCGAACTTGCCGCCGGCGAGATCGGCGGCCGTCCCGGTGGCGAACACACCCGGGTTGGACGCCGTCGACCAGCCGCCGAAGCTGTTCTTGGCGAACGGCTGAACGGCCCAGTCGCGATCGGTGGTGCGAAGTTCGCTCCGCCGTCGGTAGGTCGCCGTCAAAAGGGCGTCGCCACGGTCGAACTGCCAGCCGCGCGCGACACTGACATCATAGTCGCCGTTGGATTTCTTGATGCCGGAATAGTCGGCGGTCAGTTCCCAGCCTTCCAGGTCGCGGCGGGTGATGAAATTGACGACGCCGCCCACGGCGTCTGACCCGTAGGTGGCGGCCGCACCGTCGCGCAGGATTTCGATCCGCCCAATGGCGATATTGGGGATGAAGTTGATGTCGGTCGACTCAAGCGCCACCGCGGCGGGCGAGTTGGCCATGCGTTGGCCGTTGAACAGCACCAGCGTGCGGTTTGAGCCGAAGCCGCGCAGGTTCACCGTCGCCGCGCCGGCGGCAGTGCCGAGGAACCGGTTGGATTCGCCGATCGATCCCTGGGCGGCCGTGATCGTCTTGACCAGGTTCACGATGGTGGGCGAGCCCTGTTTCTTCAGGTCGTCGGCGCCGATGACGCTGACCGGCTGAGCCGCCGTCGTCGGCGTGCCGGCGATGTAGGAGCCGGTGACCACAACCTCGCTGACCTCGGGACCTGCGGTGGCGGCTGCGGCCGCCGCGGTGGCCGTCTTGGCGGCCTGGGCCGCGGCTGCGCTGGTCAATCCGAATGCGAACGCGACGGCCAGCATGGAGCCGCCGCAGAAATATCTGCTCTTCAACATGTTCGGGTTCCTCCCCTGATGAGGCTGACCTCGTCTGATGCGAGTGTTTCAGCCAGTAATTCGCTGAGCATCAGTCGGCTTCGCGCCGAGCGCCAGTAGTTTTCCGACCGGAAACATCATGCGGATATGTAGAAAACTTGCGCGCATGCAGCTCTGAGCCGATCGCGGATTCATACTGCAAATTCGAAGCACGGCAGGACCGTTTAGGTGCGCCGCACGAGTGATCAGCGACAACCTATCGACGCTGAGCCCGGTCTGGCGCTCAAGTCCCAGGAGTGTGCAGTGCGGCGTCCGCACCGACGCCTTACGCCACGTCACATGTTATGCGCGTACCCATTCTTCGAAGACTGACGTCGAACGGGCTTGTTGCACAAATGCCGCGCGGAAAAATATGCAGGCGCCGGTGCCCACAGACTCCCTCGGGCGCGACCCGACGCGCCCTCGAAAGTCGTGGCGAGCCGGCGCAAGGGAAGGAGATGGTGGACGCGACAGGGATCGAACCTGTGACCCCCTCGATGTCAACGAGGTGCTCTCCCGCTGAGCTACGCGTCCAAGCCGTGGTCTCGGGAAGGCGGGGATATACCGATGCGGCCTGCCTGACGCAAGAAGGCAAGAGGGGACGCAAGCGCGGGCGAGGCCGCCGTAGATCAGGCCGCGATCATCCGCTCTACCTCGGAGACGATCTCGCGCAGGTGGATGGGCTTGGACAGCACCTTGGCCCCGGGGGGCGCGGCGTCGGCGGCGGTCAGGGCGACGGCGGCAAAGCCGGTGATGAACATGATCCGCAGGCCCGGATGCAGGGCGGCGGCCTGGCGGGCCACCTCGATGCCGTCCATGCCGGGCATGACGATGTCGGTCAGCAGAAGGTCCCAGTCCTGGTCGAGGATCGCGGCCGCCTCGTCGCCGTCGGCGCAGGCGACCACTTCATAGCCCGCCCGCTCCAGCGCGCGCGCCAGGAATCCGCGCAGGGAATCGTCATCTTCGGCCAGGAGAATTCGGGGCATTTGGACTCTAGAACTCGAGCGGATTGCGGGCAGGCGAAGCCGCAACCTTATCTTCAGGGAGGTAAAGGCGCGATGAACCCTTTGACCCATGCCGAGGCTCAGCGTTCTATGCGCCCCATGAACGCCTGGGAGCCGGTCGCCGTAAAGGGCGCCGCAAAAAGCGCCACTGCGGACCCACCAGCGCGCGCGGCGTTCACCCTGCGTCGCGCGGCGCCCGACGGCGCGCCGCCGCCTACGCCCTTGGTGTTCGCCTCGCCGCACTCGGGCCGCTGGTACCCCGACGACATGATGGCCGCCGCCGCCCTGGACGCGCTGGCCATCCGCCGCTCGGAGGACGCCCTGGTCGACGACCTGATCGCGCTGGCCCCCGACCTGGGCGCCGCGGTGATCGCCGCCGAATATGCCCGCACCTACATCGACCTGAACCGCGAGGCCTTCGAGCTCGACCCCGGCATGTTCGCCGACGAGCTGCCGGAGTTCGCCAAGGCGCGCACCG
>JBBQTP010000013.1:0-43601 GCA_038213205.1 Caulobacterales bacterium | reverse complement strand
ACCAACGTCCGCGACGAGGGAGGCGAGACCGTCGCCGACGTCACCGCCCGCTACTCCGCCCTGACCGGCGTCGAGGTGCCGGCCGAGCGCGCGCCCTCGATGATCGACGAATATCCGATCCTGGCGATCGCCGCGGCGTTTGCTCAGGGCCCGACGGTGATGCGGGGGATCGGCGAGATGCGGGTCAAGGAGAGCGATCGGATCGCGCTGATGGCGGCCGGCCTGGCCGCCTGCGGCGTCGGCGTCGAGGACGGCCCTGACAGCCTGACGGTCGTGGGCTCGGTCAAGGCGAACCACGGCGTCGCGGGCGGGGTGCGGGTCACCACCCATGGCGACCACCGCATCGCCATGAGCCACCTGATCCTGGGCCTGGCCTCCGACCAGCCGGTGGCGGTGGACGAGCCCGGCATGATCGCCACCAGCTTCCCGGGGTTTCTGAGCCTGATGCGCGGCCTGGGCGGAGAGATCGAGGCGGCATGAGCCTGCCCGAGCACGAACCCCTGCGGTCCTTCGTGATCGCCGTGGACGGCCCGGCCGCGTCGGGCAAGGGCACGGTCGCCGCGGGCCTGGCCAGGCACTACGCCCTGCCCTACCTCGACACCGGCCTGCTCTACCGCGCCGTAGGCGTGCTGATGCAGCGGGCGGGCCAGAGGCTTGACGACGAGGCGGCCGCCTCGGCCCAGGCGCACCTGCTCACCGCCGACCTGCTGAACGACCCGGGCTTCCGCACGCGCGCCGCGGGGGAGGCCGCCAGCCGCGTGGCGGTCTATCCGCGGGTCCGCCAGGCCCTGCTGGAGTTCCAGCGCACCTTCGCGGGCCAGCACGGCGGCGCGGTGCTGGACGGGCGCGACATCGGCACGGTCATCGCCCCCGACGCCGCGGCCAAGCTCTACGTCACCGCCTCGCCGGAGGTCCGCGCCGAGCGCCGCTGGAAACAGCTCAAGGGCCAGGGCGAGGCCGTGGAGCTGGCCGATGTGCTGGCTGACATCCGCAAGCGCGACGCTCGCGACGGGAGCCGTGAGGCCGCCCCCATGCGACCCGCGCCCGACGCCACCTTGCTCGACACCTCTGAAATGACTATAGAAGCGGCCGCCGATGCGGCCCGCCGCATCGTCGAGGCGGCGCGCGCCAGCTGGGTCTCTCCCAACTGAGCAATCCCAACGCGCCTTTCCCTCGTACGGCTGCGGGCAAATTCACTTAAGCGTTGGGTATCCCCTGCGCCTTCGGTTCAACCCTTAACCGACACGGGGACTCCGTCCGACAGCTTGGCTGTGCGGACCCCAAGTCATTCGAAAGACTGATGATATTATGGCTGACGATATGAGCATGAACCCGTCGCGAGACGACTTCTCCGCCCTCCTCGACGAGTCGATGGGCGGCCGCGACTTCATGGAAGGTCAGGTTGTCCAAGGTAAGGTCGTGGCGATCGAGAAGGACATCGCGATCATCGACGTCGGTCTGAAGACCGAGGGCCGTGTCTCGCTGAAGGAATTCGGCGAGGAAGAAGGCGCCGCGCCGATCAAGGTTGGCGACACCGTCGAAGTGTTCCTGGAACGCGTCGAAAACGCCATGGGCGAAGCCGTCCTGAGCCGCGACAAGGCCCGCCGCGAGGAAGCCTGGACACGCCTGGAAGCCGTCTATGAGAAGAACGAGCCGGTGATGGGCTCCATCGTCGGCCGCGTGAAGGGTGGCTTCACCGTCGACCTCGGCGGCGCCTCGGCCTTCCTGCCGGGCTCCCAGGTCGACATCCGCCCGGTGCGCGACGTCGGCCCGCTGATGGGTCGCGAGCAGCCGTTCGCGATCCTCAAGATGGATCGTCCCCGTGGCAACATCGTCGTTTCTCGTCGTGCGATCCTCGAGGAAGCCCGCGCCGAACAGCGCACCGAGCTGGTCTCCCAGCTGGTCGAGGGCGAAGTCCGCGAAGGCGTGGTCAAGAACATCACCGACTACGGTGCGTTCGTGGACCTGGGCGGCATCGACGGCCTGTTGCACGTCACCGACATGAGCTGGAAGCGCGTCAACCACCCGAGCCAGGTGCTGGCGGTGGGCGACACCGTCAAGGTGCAGATCGTCAAGATCAACCCCGACACCCAACGCATCTCGCTCGGCATGAAGCAGCTGCAGTCCGATCCGTGGGACGGCGTCGAGGCCAAGTATCCGGTGGGCGCGAAGTTCACCGGCCGCATCACCAACATCACTGACTATGGCGCCTTCGTGGAGCTGGAGGCCGGCGTCGAAGGCCTGGTGCACGTCTCCGAAATGTCCTGGACCAAGAAAAACGTCCACCCCGGCAAGATCGTCTCGACCTCTCAGGAAGTCGAAGTCGTCGTGCTGGACGTGGATCCGTCCAAGCGCCGCGTGTCGCTCGGCCTCAAGCAGGCCATGGCGAATCCGTGGGACGCCTTCGTGGCGGCTCACCCGACCGGCTCGACGGTCGAAGGCGAGGTCAAGAACGCCACCGAATTCGGTCTGTTCATCGGCCTCGACAACGACATCGACGGCATGGTGCACCTTTCCGACCTCGACTGGGCCGTGCCCGGCGAGGAGGCGATCGCCAAATATACCAAGGGCGACATGGTCAAGGCCAAGGTGCTCGACGTCGACGTCGAGAAGGAGCGCATCTCGCTCGGCATCAAGCAGCTGGCCGGCGACCCGATGCAGGGCGACACCTACCGCAAGGGCCAGACCGTCACCGTCACGGTCACCGAGATCACCTCGGGCGGCATTGAAGTGAAGTTCGGCGATGAAGCGGCCCCGATGACCGCCTTCATCCGCAAGTCCGACCTCTCCCGCGACCGTGCGGACCAGCGGCCGGAGCGGTTCGCCGTCGGCGACCGCCTGGACGCCCAGATCGCCAACATCGACAAGGCCGCGCGTCGCGTGTCCCTGTCGGTGAAGGCCCTGGAAATGGCCGAGGAAAAGGAAGCCATCGAGAAGTTCGGCGCGTCGGATTCCGGCGCTTCGCTTGGTGACATCCTGGGCGCGGCTCTGCGCGAGAAGGCCCAAAAAGACTAAGCCCGATTTGGCCTTGTTTTGGGCCTCTTCAGGCTTTGCTGTGGAAATGCGGCGGATCGGGAAACCGGTCCGCCGTTTTCTTTTCCCAATCGCGCCCTATCGTCGTGGCACGGCGCCGCTTCGTGGCGCGAAGGAGCCTGATTTGTCGCTGCGACTAATCCTCTCGTCCGTCCTGACCGCCGCCGCGGTGGCCCTGCCGGCCTTCGCCGCCGAGACGCCGGCCTACGGCCCGCCGCCCAGCTGGGTCGATGTCGCGCCGATCCCGGCCCCGCCGCCGCGGGATGGCGCGCCGGCGCTGCAACTCCTGATCGACGACCATCAATCGCGGCTGGATCCCTCCGGCGACGTCACCTACAGCCGCCGCGCCTTCAAGGTGCTGAAGCCCGAGGGCCTGGCCTCGGTGAAGTCGACGAGCATCATCTGGTCGCCGGACACCGAGACGGTCACCCTGCACACCCTGTCGATCATCCGCGACGGCAAGGCCATCGATCTGCTGCAGGGCGGCAAAAACCTCCTGATCCTGCGTCGCGAAACCAATCTGGAGAACGCCAGCCTCGACGGCCGGCTCACCGCCTCGCGGCAGATCGACGGCCTGCAGGTCGGCGACGTCCTGGATTTCGCCTACACCCGGGTTCACAACGACCCGGTGGTGCAGGGCCATTCCTTCGACGCTCAGCACCTGGGCTTCGTCGGCGTCGCCGGCCGCTACCGCGTGGTGATGTCCTGGCCGAAGGGCGCGCCTGTGCAGTGGAAGACCACGCCGGGGTTCGACGATCCGAAGCTCGTCGAGAAGGGCGGCCGCGTCACCCTGACCCTCGACAAGACCGACATCCTGGCCCCCAAGGCCCCGATCGCTGCGCCCCTGCGCTTCCGGCGGGTTGGCCTGATCGAGGTCTCCAGCTTCAAGAGTTGGAACGAGGTCTCCAAGCTGATGGCGCCGCTGTTCGCCAAGGCCGCGAGGCTCGCGCCGGACTCGCCGATCAAGGCCGAGGCCGACGCCATCGCGGCGCGGACCACCGACCCCAAGGCCCGCGCCTTCGCCGCCCTGCAGCTGGTCGAGGACAAGACCCGCTACTTCTTCCTGGGCATGGGCGAGGGTGGCTATGTCCCGGCCCAGGCCGAGGACACCTGGTCGCGGCGGTTCGGCGACTGCAAGGCCAAGACGGCGCTGCTGCTGGCGATCCTCAAGGCGCTCAACGTCGACGCCGAGCCGGTGCTGGTGAACCTCGGCGGCGGCGACGGGATCAACGAGCTGCCGCCGTCGCTGGCCGCCTTCAACCACGTCATCGTGCGCGTGAAGATCGCCGACAAATCCTACTGGCTGGACGGCACCCGGACCGGCGACACCAACCCCCAGGCCATGCAGGCGCCGCCGCACCGCTGGGGCCTGCCGCTGCGGGCCGATGGCGCGGACCTCGAGCAGATCGTCGAGACCCAGATCAACGTGCCCTCGGTGGACACCTACCTGAGGCTCGACGCCTCGAAGGGCCTCGACGCACGCGCGGGCGCCCACATGGTCATGACCATGACCGGCATCGCGGCGACCAGCATGCGGGCAACCGCCGCGCGGGCCTCGCGGGCCGACTTCGAGCGCGCGATCCGCCAGCAGTACTCCAACATCAACGGAGGTTTCGACATCGACGAGGTGACCTGGAAGGACGAACCGGGCCCGGACCGCTTCACCATCGAGATGACCGGCCAGACCGACATCGACTGGCGCACCAACCCGGACCTTGGAATGCTCGAGTACCGGGTGGCCTCGGCCTCGGCGGCCCCCCGGCTCTATCCGAAGCGCGAGCCCGGCCCCAACCGCGAGGCGCCCTACGCGGTCTCCTATCCGTCCTACACCCGCAGCCGCACCGAGATCGTCCTGCCCGACGCCGGCAAGGGCTACACAGTGCGCGGGCCGAACGGCACCGACACCGTGGGCGGCTATGAGCTCGTCTCGGCCTCGGTGATCGAGGCCGGCGTGGCGCGGTTCACGGTCAATCAGCGGTCACTGACGCCGGAGATCAGCTCGGCCGACGCCATGGCCGCCGACGTGGCGATCCGCAAGCTGCGCGGCGTCGACAGCCTGGTGCGCGCGCCGTCCTGATCCGGCCTCGGCTGTGGACCGCCGGTTCTGCGCTCCGGAGTTGCAATGCGCTATTTCGAAACAGGCATGGCCGCAGCAAACTCAAACTCCGAATTCCGCCTTGAATACAAAGGCGGACTCGACCATGGTCGGCCCGGTCTGAGGGGACTGCATGATCAAGTCGGAATTGATCGCCAAGCTTGCCGAGGAAAACCCGCACCTGACGCAGCGGGATATCGAGCGAGTGGTCGGCGTGGTGCTGGAGCGGATGATTCAGGCGCTGGAAACCGGTGGCCGGGTCGAGCTGCGTGGCTTCGGCGCGCTGTCGGTGCGCAGCCGCGAGGCGCGCGCAGGGCGCAATCCGCGAACCGGCGAACCGGTCGACGTGCGCGCGAAGCACGTGCCCTTCTTCAAGAGCGGCAAGGAATTGCGCGAGCGCCTGAATCTCAACGACGAGTGAGGCGCGTATGAGTGGCCCGGCCAAGCTGGTGAAGGTCCGCCTTGGAATTTTCGGCGAGTTCCGGGAGTTCATCGCCCGCGGCAATGTGATCGACCTGGCTGTCGGTGTCATTGTCGGGGCCGCCTTCAACGACCTCGTCAAGAGCCTGGTCGACAATGTGGTCATGCCGCCGATCGGCCTGGTGTTGTCGGGGATTGATTTCGCCCACCTGCAGTGGGTGCTGCGGCCCGACGATCCGGCGACCAAGGCCAATGAGCTGGTGGCCATCCAGTACGGCCTGTTCATCAACACCCTGATCAAGTTCGTGATCGTCGCCTGGGTGGTGTTCCTGCTGGTGAAGGGCGTCAACGCGATCCGCCGCCGCGACGCCCAACAGCCGGCCAAGGAGCCGTCCGCGCCAGCCCCGCAGGAAGCGCTGCTGATCGAAATCCGCGACCTGCTGAAGTCCCAGGCCACGCCGCCGGCCCCCCTGTCGCCCGCGGCGAACGGCCAGACCTGATCTCCGCCCGCGACCCGCGGCCAACCGAGGCGACGCCCCGCGTGACCTCCGAACCGATCTACGCCCGCAACGTCCTGGAGCTCGGCAGCGAACCCGCCGGCCGGTTCGTCATCGAGGGCCGCGGCTGCACGGTGCGCATCGGCGCCAACGTGCGGCTGGAGGCCAACGTCTTCATGGAGCCGGAGGTCACCAACGCCACCTTGGAGGTCGGCGACGACTGCGTGATCCGCGGCGTGATCCGCTTCGTGCGCGGCGACGGCGGGACGATCCGCATCGGCCCGCGGACCACCTTCAACCAGGCCGGCCTCACCTCACACGAGGGCGGGGCGATCACCTTCGGCGCCGACTGCATGCTCTCGACGGATGTCCACATGGACGCCAGCGACATGCACCCGATCTACGACCGGGCCAGCGGCGAACGGCTCAACGCGCCGCAAGACATCGAGATCGGCGACCACGCCTGGCTGAGCACTCGGGTGCTGGTGCTGAAGGGCGCGAAGATCGGCTCGGGCGCGATCGTCGGCGCTGGCTCGATGGTGGCCGGGATCATCCCGCCCAACACCCTGGCGGTGGGCTCCCCGGCCAAGGTGGTGCGCGAGAACGTGGTCTGGACGCGGGAGTTCGACGGCCCGCCCGTGGTTGAAGCGCACGGCGCCACGGCGCCTCGCGCCTCCTGGCCTTGGCGCAAGGGGTAGGTCGCGGCCCGACGCGGTCCTTGAGCCCGTACGGTCGAAAGCGCAGCCAGTTCGGATGCCCGGCCATTCTGGTCGCCGTCGACCTGCTCGATCCCCTGGAATGGATCTTCCGGCCGAACTCGCGATGGCCTGGACGCGACGGGTCGCTTGGCCGCGATATTGCCGCGCTTACAGGGGGTGACGGGCACGCTGTCGCGGCCGCAGATCTCCTGTCAGCCGCCGGATTTGAGATGGTCGATGAACGCGCGCAGCTTAGGCGGGATCTGGCGCTTGCTGGGGTGGTAGAGGAAGACGCCTGGCGTCGTGGCGGCGAGGTTGTCGAGCACCGCGTTGAGTTTTCCTTCGGCGATCGGGCGGCGGGTGAGCGGCCCCGGAATCTGCGCCAAACCAACGCCCCGGATCGCCGCCCCGAGCAGGGTCGGGTAGTCGTGCGCGATCAGCGGGCCGGAGACCATCACCTCCATCGCCTCGGCGCCGTCGACGAAGGACCAATGCCCGATCGCACCGTTCGAGCGGCGAATGCGCAGGCAGGCGTGAGCGCGCAGGTCGGCCACGCGTTCCGGACGACCATGGCGCGCGAGATAGTCCGGGCTGGCGACCACCACCAAGGGGAACGGCGGCGTCAGCCGCACCGCGACCATGTCGGGCGCGATGAATTGGCCGAAGCGAATGCCGGCGTCGAACCCGCCGGCGGCGAGATCAACCATCTCTTCGCTCGCGGCGATCTCCAGTTCGATCTCTGGGTAGGCCTGGCAGAACGAGGCGATCACCGGCTCGAGGATCAGAGGAACGATCCCTCGGGGGACCGAGAGGCGCAGGAGGCCGGTGGGCCGCTGGCCTAGGTCACGGGCGACCTCGCCGGCGGCGACGAGCTCCGCAAAGGCCGGGCCGGCGCGGTCGAAAAACCGCTGGCCGGCCTCGGTCAGCCCGACGCTGCGGGTCGTGCGGACGAACAGCGCCGCGCCAAGGCGACCTTCCAAGCCACGAACCGCCTGGCTGACGGCGGACGGCGTCACGCCAAGCTCCGCGGCGGCACGACGGAAGCTGCTGCGCGTGGCGACGGCGAGGAAAGCTTCGACGCCCTCCAGGGCGCCGCGCCTGACTGTGTAGTTTTGTTTCACTGACTGTGGAGATTATAGCGGATAGTCGAACGATGAAAGCGACTCTAGAACCCGCCTGAAGCCCTGGAGGACTCCGATGACGCCCTGAACGCGGCGTTCGGAGTGGCGTCCGCCAGAACCCAACAGGAGGCAAAATGTCGCCGGTCTCGATCTTTCAGACCCATCTCGTCCTCGGCTACGTCGCCTGGCTGCTTTGCTTCGGGGCCTACGGCCTGCCCAGGCTCAGGGCGATGGACCGCGCGCAGGCCCACCGCGCCATCGCCACCCTGCACAGCTTCCGCTTCTTCGGGCTGGTCTTCCTCGTTCCAGGCGTCGTCAGTCCGAATCTACCCGCCGGCTTCGCCACATTCGCCGCCTACGGCGATTTCGCCACCGGATTGCTGGCGATCATGGCGCTGCTCACCCTCCGGGTGCGCCCGCTCTTCTGGGGCTTCGTCGTCGCTTTCAACCTCGTGGGGATCGGTGACCTGATCCTCGACTACTATCACGCGATACAGGCCGGCGTTCCGACGCGGCCGGGGGAGTTGGGCGCCGCCTACGCGATCCCGATCCTCTACGTGCCGCTGCTGATGATCACCCACTGCGTCGCGCTCTATTGGCTGGTGCGTCCTCAGCCCAAGGCCTCTCGCGTGTTCGCCGGCTGACGGCTTGGCTCTTGCGGATACCCCGTCCAGCCCCCTAATCCCCGCGCATGGGCGTTCGGGCCAAGATCTGCGGGATATCGACCCCTGAGGCGGTCAGCGCGGCGCTGGAGGGCGGCGCGGCCTTCCTGGGCTTCATGTTCTTCGACAAGAGCCCGCGGAATATCGGCCCGGAGGCCGCCGCGCGGTTGGCCCAGCCGGTGCGCGGCCAGGCCAAGATCGTAGCCGTCGTCGTCGATCCCGACGACGCCGAGGTGGATCGGATCGCCGCGATCCTTGCGCCCGACCTAATCCAGCTGCACGGCGCGGAGACGCCGACCCGGGCGCGGGCCATCGGCGAGCGGATGGGCGCGGGGGTGATCAAGGTCCTGCCGGTCTCCGAGGCGTCCGACCTGGCCGCGGCCGGACGTTACGAGGGCGTCACGCAGCACCTGATGTTCGAGACCAAGCCGCCTAAGGACGCCGATCGGCCGGGCGGCCTGGGCCTGCCCTTCGACTGGACCCTGATGTCCGGGCGGCGCTTCGAACGGCCCTGGTTGCTGGCCGGCGGCCTCGATCCGTGGAATTTGGCCCAGGCTGTGCAGCAATCGGGCGCGCCGATCGTGGACGTTTCCTCTGGCGTGGAGCGCGGAGCCGGACTAAAGGACCCCGCCTTGATCCGGGCGTTCCTCGACGCCGCCAAAAGCGCCTGAAACCGGTCCCGTGAACGCCACCTCCACTCCCCCCCAAGCTCGGCCGAACGACTATTCCGCCTATCCGGACGCCCAGGGGCGGTTCGGCGACTACGGCGGCCAGTACGTGCCTGAGACGCTGATGCCGCTGGTCCACGACCTGGACGCGGCCTATTCGGCGGCCAAGGCCGATGAGGGCTTTCAGGCTGAGCTGGGAAGTTTCCTGACCCACTATGTGGGCCGGCCCTCGCCGCTCTATTTCGCCGAGCGGCTGACCGACCATTTCGGCGGGGCGAAGATCTATCTGAAGCGCGAGGAGCTGAATCACACCGGCTCGCACAAGATCAACAACTGCATGGGCCAGATCCTGCTGGCCATGCGGATGGGCAAGACCCGGATCATCGCCGAGACGGGGGCCGGCCAGCACGGGGTGGCTACCGCCACCGTCTGCGCCCGCTTCGGCCTGCCCAGCGTGGTCTACATGGGCTCCGTCGATGTGGAGCGGCAGAAGCCCAACGTCTTCCGGATGAACCTGCTGGGCGCCGAGGTGCGGCCGGTGACCTCCGGCTCCGCCACCCTCAAGGACGCCATGAACGAGGCGCTGCGGGACTGGGTGACCAACGTCCACGACACCTACTACCTGATCGGCTCGGCGGCGGGCATGCACCCCTATCCGGCCATGGTCCGCGACTTCCAGTCGGTGATCGGCCGCGAGGTGCGCGAGCAGGTGATGGCCGCGGAGGGCCGCCTGCCCGACGCCCTGGTGGCCTGCGTCGGCGGCGGCTCCAACGCCATCGGCCTGTTCCACCCGTTCCTCAACGACGCCGATGTGAAGCTGTTCGGCGTCGAGGCGGCGGGCGAAGGCCTCGACACCGGCCGCCACGCGGCTGCCATCAACGGCGGGCGCCCCGGTGTGCTGCATGGCAATATGACCTACCTGCTGCAGGACCGCGAAGGTCAGATCGAGGAGGCCCACTCGATCTCCGCCGGCCTCGACTATCCCGGCATCGGGCCCGAGCACGCCTGGCTGCATGACGTCGGCCGCGCTGCCTACCTGAGCGCCACCGACACCGAATCCCTCGACGCCTTCAAGCTCTGCGCCGAGCTGGAGGGCATCCTGCCGGCCATTGAGTCGGCCCATGCCCTGGCCCGCCTGCCGGAAATCACCAAGGAAGTCGGCAAGGGCGGCATCGTGGTGCTGAACCTCTCCGGCCGCGGCGACAAGGACGTGGCCACCGTCGCCGCGCACCTGGGAATGCAGATTTGAGCAAGTCCCGTATCGAAGCGCGCTTCGCCGAGCTGAAGGCGCAGGACCGTGCCGCGTTCATTCCCTACGTCATGGCCGGCGATCCGGACGAGGCGAGCGCTCTTGCCATCCTGAAGGGCCTGCCCGCCGCCGGCGCGGACCTGATCGAGGTCGGCTTCCCGTTCTCCGATCCCATGGCCGAGGGGCCGCCGATCCAGCGCGCCGCCCAGCGCGCGCTGTCCAAGGGGATGACGCTGGCCAAGACGCTGGCCGCGATTTCAGCCTTTCGTCAGGACGACCTGACGACCCCGATCATCCTGATGGGCTACATGAACCCCCTGGTCACCTGGGGGATCGACGCGTTCGCGACCGCCGCGGGCGCGGCCGGCGTCGACGGGCTGATCGTCGTCGACTGCCCGCCGGAAGAGGCTGGTCCGCTCGCCGATGCGCTTGATTCGGCAGATGTTTCCCTGATCCGCCTAGCCACCCCTACCAGCGACGACGCCCGCCTGAAGGTGGTGGTCGCCCGCACCTCCGGCTTTGTCTACTACGTCTCTGTGGCCGGGGTGACCGGGGTCAAGGAAGCCGACGCCGCCACCGTCGCGCCTCATGTGCAGCGAGTGCGCAAGGCCTCGGGCCTGCCGGTCGCCGTCGGCTTCGGCATCAAGACACCGGAAAGGGCGGCGGCTATAGCCAAGGTCGCCGACGCCGTCGTCGTAGGCTCGGCCCTTGTGGACGAAGTCGCCGAAGCGGTGGACATGAACGAAGACGTGACCACTCGGGTCCTTTCCAAAGTTGGGGCGTTGTCTAAGGCTGTCCGCTCCGCGCGCACCGGCCAAACGGCGGTCTAGAACCATGGCGATGGCTGAACAGAGAAACGACAAACCCGGGCGGCCTTCCGCCGCCCCCCGCGAACGAACCGGCTGGCTGTCGCGGATCGCGCCGGGCGTCCGCAACGCCTTCGCCAAGCGCGAAACCCCGGAAAACCTGTGGGTGAAGTGTCCCGACACCGGCGAGATGATCTATCGCCCGGATCTGGAGGCCGCCCTGTGGGTGACGCCGTCCGGCCACCACATGCGCATCGGAGCCGCCCAGCGGCTCAAGTACGTCTTCGACGACGGGGTATATGAGAAGATCGCCTCGCCGGTGGTCGGCGACGACCCGCTGAAATTCCCCGACGTGAAGCCCTATCCGGAGCGCCTGAAAGCGGCCCGCAAGGCCAGCGGCGAGCAGGACGCCATGGTCATCGCCTATGGCGCCATTGAGGGCCAGCCGGCGGTGGTGGCGGTGCAGGACTTCGCCTTCATGGGCGGCTCGCTGGGCATGGCCGTGGGCGAGGCTTTCGTGAAGGCCGCCAGGGAGGCCCGCAAGCGTGAGGTGCCCTTCGTGATCTTCACCGCCTCGGGCGGCGCCCGGATGCAGGAAGGCGCGCTGTCGCTGATGCAGATGGCGCGGACCACCCTGGCGCTCAACGAACTGAAGGCCGCGGGCCTGCCTTACCTCGTCGTGCTCACTGACCCGACGACGGGCGGCGTGATGGCCTCCTACGCCATGCTGGGCGACGTGCACCTGGCAGAACCCAATGCGCTGATCGGCTTCGCCGGGCGGCGCGTGATCGAGCAGACCATCCGCGAGACCCTGCCGCCGGGCTTTCAGCGCTCGGAGTTCCTGGTCGAGCGCGGCATGGTCGACCGGGTGGTGACCCGCGGCGAGCTCAAGAGCGTGCTGGCCTCGGTCCTGAAGACCCTGATGATGGGGCGCGCCCGCCTTTCCGCCGCCTGACGTGACCCCCGCAAACCCCAACGTGGGCGTCGACCACGATCCGATCCGCGCCTCCGACGCGGTGATCCAGCGTCTGCGGGCCAACCACCCTGTGCTGATCGACCTGACGACCGGGCGCGTGGAGCGCCTCCTGGCGGCGCTCGGCCATCCCGAGAAGCGGCTGCCGCCGGTGATCCACGTCGCCGGCACCAACGGCAAGGGGTCTACCGTCGCCTACCTCCGTGCGATCGCCGAGGCGCAGGGCAAGACGGTGCACGCCATCACCTCGCCGCACCTGGTGCGCTTCGCCGAACGGGTGCGGATCGCCGGCGAGCTGATCACCGACGAGAAGCTCGACGAGCTCACCGACCGGATCGAGGCGGCCAACGACGGGCAGCCGATCAGCTTCTTCGAGATCACCACCGTGCTGGCCCTGCAGGCTTTCGCCGACACCCCGGCCGACCTCTGCATCGTCGAGGTGGGTCTGGGCGGCCGGTTCGACGCCACCAACGTCTTCGACGCCCCCGCGGTCAGCGTGATCACACCGGTAGACTACGACCACCTGGAGATGCTGGGGCCCGAGCTGGGCAAGATCGCCTGGGAGAAGGCTGGGATCATCAAGCATGGCCGCCCGGCCGTGGTTGCCCGCCAGTTGGACGAAGCCCTGGAGGCCATCGAGCGCGAGGCCGACGACCGCATGGCGCCGCTGTTCCTGATGGGCCGCGACTTCGACGCCTGGGAGGAACGCGGCCGGCTGATGGTGCAGATGCCCGACCGTCTGCTCGACCTGCCGGCCCCCAGCCTGTTCGGCGGCTATCAGTTCGACAACGCCGGCCTGGCGGTAGCCGCGGCGCTGACCCTCGACCACGATCTCAGCGAGGACGACCTGGGCCATGGCGTCTCCTCCGCGGTCTGGCCCGCCCGCTTCCAGCGCCTGACCAAGGGCCCGCTGGCGGCGCTGGCTAAGGCGCGCGGCTCGGACTTGTGGCTCGACGGCGGCCACAACCCGCATGCCGGGCGCGCGCTTGCCGAGGCCGCATCACGCCTGGTGGACCGCGACCCCCGGCCGCTGGTGATGGTCGTCGGCATGTTCGCCCGCAAGGACTCGGAGGGCTTCTTCCGCCCCTTCGCCGAGATGCATCCCAAGGTGTTCACGACGACCTTCGACTCCACCATCGCCGCGACGCCCGGCGACCTCGCCGAGGCCGCGCGGCAGGCGGGCCTCTCCGCCGAGCCGGTCAACGATGTCACCGAGGCCCTGCGCCGCGCCCTGGACGGCGACGGCCCGGCCCCGCACGTGCTGATCTGCGGCGGCCTGCACTTCGCCGGCGAAATCCTGGCGATGAGCCCCGAGACCTGGCCGACCTGAGGCCAAAGAAAAGCCGCCCGGCGCGGGGCGCGGGCGGCTTCGCCTTCAACCTTGATCGGACCTTAGGCGGTGGCTGCGACGCCGGCCTCGGCTAGCCATTCCAGGATCTTCTGCTTGGGCATGGCGCCGACCTTCATCGAGGCCATCTGGCCGTCCTTGAACAGCATCATGGTCGGTATGCCGCGGACGCCGTAGCGTGACGGCGTCGTCGGGCTTTCCTCGATGTCCAGCTTGGCGATGGTGACCTTGGCGCCCAACTCGTCGGCAATTTGCTCAAGGGCCGGTGCGATCTGCTTGCAGGGTCCGCACCACTCCGCCCAGAAATCCACCAGGACCGGGCCCGAGGCCTGCAGGACGTCCTTGTCGAAGGACGCGTCGGTGACCTTAACGGTGCTCATTGAAAGCTCCTTTGCGCTGGCTCTTCCAAACGCGGCCACGCGCCTCTTGATCCGCCGATGTAGGCGGCCCCTACCCAGGTATCAACCGTTACGGGCCAGGTCGGCAAGGCTTTGGGTCATCAAGTTTTCTGGGATCGGCATGAGCTTCGGCCCGTCCGTCCAGACCAGGGCCGCCTCGATGGTCCGGCCGGGGAAGACGTCGGCCAGCACCGCGGCGTAGATCGCCATCTGCCGCAGGTAGGCCGGATCGGCGTCCTCGATGCGGGCGGGCGAGGGCCGATTGGTCTTGAAGTCGGCCACCAGCACACGGTCCGGCAGCACCACCAGCCGGTCGATGCGGCCGGAAATCTTCAGACCCGGCGGCAGGGCCTTGGCGGTCCCGGCGATGGCGACCTCGGCGCGGGAGCCGGGCCCGAACACCTCGGCGAAGGCGGGGTCCTGCAAGACGGAAAGCGCCGCCGCAATCATCTCAGAGCGCTGGTCGTCGGTCAGATCGCGCTCACGGGCCAGCAGCGAGGCCGCCCCCGCAGCCCAATGCGAAGGCGGCAAGTCCGGCAGAATCTGCAACAGCCGGTGGATCAGGTCGCCACAGCGGAACCGACCCAGCCCGCCCGCCGCCGCCAGCGGCGAGGGCGCAGCGACCTTGACCCCTTCGCCCAGGTCCGACGGCGAGGCGTAGCGGGCGAAGGCCTCGGTCGGGGCCGTCTGCGCGGCCCAGGGCGGCAGGGCAACGCCCACCGGCGCGGTTTCAGACGTGGGGCCCAGGAGCGCCGGATCGGGTCCGAATCTCTGGATGTCGAGCCCGCCGCGGGCGATGGCGCGGACGTCCGGCGCGATGTTGGCGTGCGCCAGGGCCTCGCGGATCGCGCCCCACCAGCCGGCGATGTTCTCCGGCTTGATCCGCGCCGGCGCGCGGCCGCACAGCACCAGCCGGTCCCGCGCCCGGGTCAAGGCCACGTAGAGCAGGCGATAGGTCTCGGCGGCCTCTCGGGCCGCGCGGCGCTCTCGGGCGTCAGCGCTGGCGTCGCAGTCACGGCCCGCGGACGAGCACCACAGGAAGCCTTCGTCGCCCGCCCGCCCAGCCGGCATCAGCGGCGAGCCGCGCTGGGTCTGGGTCAGTGTGGTCTCGGGCAGGAAGACGATCGGCGCTTCCAGGCCTTTGGCGCCGTGGGCGGTCATCACGCGGACCTCGCGCCGCTCGGCCTCCATCTCGCGCTTCACGATGATGTCGAGACCGGCCAACTCCGCGGCGAGGCGTTCCAGGTTGTGCGCGCCGCGCCCCTCGGCGGCCAGCACCTGATTGAGGAACTCGTCCAGCGCGTCCTGCGCCTCGGCGCCCAGGCGTTGCAGCAGCCGCTGGCGCATCGAGCGCCCATCGCGGCCGATCTGGCCCAGGAGGCGGGCGTAGAACTCGAAGGGCCGTTGGCTGCGGCTTTCGTCGAGCAAGGTCTGCAGCAGTTGGGCGGCCTCGGCCCAGTCCGGCTGCTCCGGCGCACGGCGCTGCAGCCGAGCCCAGAGCGGCTCGTCCTTGCGGCCCTGGGCCAGGGCGTAGAGGCTGTCGTCGGTCAGGCCGCAGAACGGGCTCTTCAGCACGGCCGCCAGGGTCAGTTCGTCGCCGGGATAGAGGGCGAAACGGGCAAGTGCGGTCAGGTCGTCGAAGATGATGTGCTCGCTGAGCGCCAGTCGGTCGGCGCCGGCCACCGGGATGTCCGCCTGTTTGAGCGCGCGCAGGATCTCCTCGAACAGCGCCTTGCGCCGCCGCACCAGGATCAGCACGTCGCCGGCATGGGCGGGGCGCCACCTGCGCGCCTTCTTATCGTAGACCGCCTCGCCGGCGGTGATCAGGGCGCCCACCTCGGCGGCGATGGCGCGAGCCAGCCGCCGGGTGGCGCTGTCCTCGGACTCGGCATCGAGCGGCGCATCCCAGGCCAGCCGGTCCTCGCCCTTCAACTCCTCGACCAGCGGCCAGACGTCGACGCAGCCCGGATGGTCATGGCGTCGGGCCTCGTGGACCACCGGCTCGCCGCCCGCGCCGGGCTGGATGGCGAGCGCCAGGTCCGGCGGGGTGAACACCGCGTCGACGAAGGCCAGCACCTGCGGTGTCGAGCGCCAGGAGGACCGCAGCTCCACCTGTTCGAACTTGAACCCCGCCCCGGTCGCCCGGTCGCGGTGGAATTCGAACTTGCGCAGCAGCAGCTCAGGCCGCGCGCCCTGGAAGGAATAGATCGACTGCTTCTCGTCGCCGACCATGAACATGTCGCGCAGCCGCGCCTGGCCGCCGACGCCCGCGCCGGAGAAGAACTCCTCGGTGAGGGCATCGATGATCGCCCACTGGTCCGGCGCGGTGTCCTGAGCTTCGTCCACCAGGATGTGGTCGATGCCGCCGTCGAGCTTGTAGAGCACCCAGGCCGCGGCAGGGCGGTCGCGCAGCAGGTGGCGGGCTTTTTCGATGAGGTCGGCGAAGTCTAGCGCCCCGGCGGCCGCCTTCTCGATGCCGTAGGCCGCCAGATAGGCGTCGGCCAGCGTGAGCGCGTGGGCGGTGTCCTGCGCGACGCGGGCGGCGCGGACCCGTTGGCGCGCCAGGGCCAGGCGCGACTGTTCGGACAGCAGGCGGACCTGCAGCTCGCTGCGCGCCTTCAGCGCGGCGGCGCTCTCCAGCCACTTGGCCGGTTCACCCTCCTTGGTGAAGAACAGGGCGAGCGCCGCCTCGAAGGCGTCGGCGGGCGCCTCGGCGATCTTAGCCATTTTGCGCCCACGATCCTGGTCGGTCTTCGAACCCGCCGCCAGGACGCCGGCCGCTTCGCGCCAGAGGCCGCGGTCGAGGCCGGCCATGGCTTCGGCGACCAGGGCTTCGGGCTCGGAGCCGCGCGGCACGTCGACCGCGCGCCAGACCCAGCCGACCACGCCGTCCAGCCCGCCTTCTCGCGTGAAGAACTCGGATAACGCCCCGCGACGCGCCTCGAATTCCTTGAACATGTCCTGGAAGCTCTTGAAGTCGAGCTGGATCGAGAACCGGGCATAGGCGTCAGAGACCGCGTCGCCGGCGGTCATGGCGTGCTGGGCCACCATGCGCCGCGCTGACGCCGCCAAAGCCGCGGAAGCCGCGTCGTCCATCACCTTGAAGGCCGGTGAAATCCCGGCCTCCAACGGGAAGCGCTTGAGCAGCTTTTCGCAGAAGGCGTGGATCGTCTGGATCTTCAGCCCGCCCGGCGTCTCCAGCGCATTGGCGAACAGTCCGCGGGCCCGCGACAGCTCGTCGGCCTCGTAGTCCTCCGGCGCCCCATCCTGCAGCTCGGCCAGGGTCTGTCGCAGCACAGCGTCAGCATCGACCGACCAGGAGCCCAGCACTTCGAACAGACGCCGCTGCATCTCCGAGGCCGCGGCCTTGGTGTAGGTGACGCAAAGCACCGTCTCCGGCCGCGCCCCGGCCAGCAGCAGGCGGGCCACCCGGTCGATCAGGGTCTTGGTCTTGCCCGAGCCGGCGTTGGCGGTGACGAAGGCCGAGTGGGCCGGGTCGGCGGCGACCTGCTGCGGGTCACGGACGGGGACGGCGGGAGCGATGAGACGGACGGTCATTCCTCGCCCTCCTCGCTGCCGCTGGTCGACCATTCGAACACCCGGGCCAGGTGATCGTAGTCGCTCATCCGGGCCTTCACGAATTGCGGCGCGACGCGGGAAACGTAGGGCTGGGCGGGGTCATCGAAGCGCGCGACCAGCCGGGCCAGACCCTCCAGCGCCTGGGCGGCGGCTTCAGCGCTCTCGTTGCCGGCCGCGGCGCGGGTCTCGACCTTGCCGGCCGGGTCGCGGCCGCTGATCTCCAGATAGGTCAGGTCGCCGGCCTTTAGCGCGCCCAGCTCGGCGAAGCCGCCCGATTGCAGGATGGCCGCCGTCAGAGTCAGCTGTGGCGAGAAGCCTTTGTCGACTTCCTTCTTCGACGGCGCCTTGCCAGTCTTGTAATCGAGGATGTGGCCGAAGCCGTCGGCGGTGACCTCGATGCGGTCGGCCCGGGCGGTGACCTTGAACGGCCCGGCCGGCGCCGCGATCGTTCGCTCGCCCCTGAGCTCGACGTGGATCACCCGGCCGTCGCGGCGTTCGCGTTCCAGGTCGGCGACCCACTGAGCGACTTCAACGGCCAGGGCGGCTTCGCGGGTCATGGCCTCCTGCGGCAGGCCGGCGGCGATCAGTTCCTCCACGTAGAAGTCGGCGAAAGCTATCGCCGCGTCCGGAGGGACGGCTTCCGGATAGGCCCCGGCGAAGCGCTCGAAGGCGGCGTGGATCGCCGTGCCTCGGGCGCGAGCGTCGGCCTGCTGGTCGGGGCGGTCCAGCGGATAGAGCCGCAGGATGTCGCGCGCCCAGACGGCGTAGGGGTCGCGGGTCAGGGTCTCGATGCGGGTGACCGCCAGCTCGCGGGGCCGATGGGCGACGGGCGGGGTCGGCGCGGGCCGGCCAATCGGGCAATAGTCGTCCGGGGCGTCCAGGCTCCGCGTCCAGGCCAGGATGTCGGGCCGGCCGGGGATTGCCAGGCCCGCGCCGCGCGCCAGGGTCTCCAGGCGCCAGAGCCAGCGGGACTTGATCGAGGGCGCGCCGTCGCGGCGCTCGGTGTGCAGCAGGATCACCTCGGGCGCGCAGGCGGCCTGGGCGAAGTCGTGCGCCGCCAGGCCGATCCGCCGCTCGGGTGAAGGCAGGCCGAGCTTCTCGCGCATGGGCCGCGACAGGAAGGGGTCCTGCGGCGCGCCTGCCGGCCAGACGCCTTCCTCCAGCCCCGCGACCACCAGCCGGTCGGCGCGCACCAGCCGCGCCTCGATAGCGCCCAGGATGCGCAGTCGCGGATGGGTGGCGCCGCCGGTCCTGAGCGTCTCGCCGGCCATCAGCCGGTCGAGCAGGTCGGCGAAGCCCCGCGCGGTCACCGGCGGCAGGGCCGCGCCCTCGTTGACCAGGCCGCTCAGCAGCCGCGACATCGCCTCGCCGCCAGGGCCGGCCCACAGTTCGGCCGCACCGCCGTCTTCCGCCAGGCGCTCCATGGCCTGGGCGGTCCGCCGCGCAGCGCCCGGAACCGTCTCGACCTCGGCGTCCCAGGCCAGGGACCCAACGATGGCTTCCAGGCGCTCGGCGAGCGGCAGCGCATCGGGCGTCTTTGCCAGACGGGCCTTCAGGGCCTCCCAACTGCGCGCCCTGGGCCCACGCAAGGCGGCGCGTTCCAGGTCCTGGCCGGCGCCCAGTTGGCTGAGCGGGTGTTTGATCAGCCCGAGCAGGGTCACCGGATCGAGGTCATCCACCGCCGCGCGGGCGACCAGGCCGGCCAGCGCGCCGCAGGGCGAACCGGCCAGACTCTCGCCGGCCGAGGAGTCCGGGATCACGCCCCAGCGCGCCAGCTTGACGGTCACGCGGCGCGCCAGCCCCTGATCGGGTGTCACCAGGGCGGCGGTCCGTTCGGGGGTCTCCAGGGCCTCGCGCAGTAGCAGGGCCGCGGCCGTGGCGGCTTCGTCCTCGGCCTGGGCGGTGACCAGGGTCAGGCCTTTCAGCGCCTCGGCGATCGGGTCGACGCCGGCGGCCTTGCCCTCTTCGCGGAGCGTCTCGATCACCTGCAGCCAGTCGGCGGTCTCGTCAGCCGGGCGCAGGGCCTCGTTGATCACCCGTTGGCGCCACCGGCCGGCGGCCTGCGGCGCGGCGGAGGCCGGCCACACCGCGACCTCGCCCTTGGCGATCCGGGCGTGGTCGAGGAGCCGCTTCAGCGCGCCCTGCGGATGCTGCACCTCGACCTTCGCCCAGGCCTTGTCGGCGAGGTTCTGGTCAAGGCCCGGCAGCACCACGCAACCGCGCGGCGCGCCGGCCACGGCGATCAGCAGGTCGCGGGTCGCCGGCGCCGTCCCGGTCGATCCGGCCGCGACGATCACCCCTTGCGGCGGGGCGTCGGTCCAGCGTTCGGCCAGGCGGCGCAGCAGCCGCACGCGGCGCTCGCTCACATCGACGACGCCCAGCTCGGCCAGCCGCTGCGGCCAGGCCTCCAGCGCGCGCTCCAGGAAGACGCGCGACACCTGCCAGTGCTCGGCCAGCTCGGCCTCGACCAGACCCTCCAGGCCGTCGCCAAGTTCGATCTCCTCGATCTGCAGGCCGTCCATGAAGCGGCCGAGCGCGTCGGCCATTTCGAGGGCCGCGGCGGCGGTCGGTTCGCCCCGTCCGAGCAGGCCCCAGTGACGGGCCACCAGGCCCGTGAGCTCAAAGCGGCGGCGCAAGGGTTCGATAGCGGCGGGCAGGTCGAGCGCCAGGTCGCCCGGCTCGAAGGGCGGCTCGCCCTCGTCGAGGTCGCCCAGCGGGCGCATCTGCGGCGGCAGGACGGCGCGGCCCTGCGCGGCGGTCACGAAGGCGTCGGCCAGAGCGCGGGCGCCGCGGCGGGTAGGGGTCAGCACGATGGCTTGGGACAGGGCCTCAGGGCCCAGCGGGGCCAGGGCGTCGTGCAGGCCCCTGGCCAGGTCTTCGGCGAACGGCCGGTGCGCCGGGATCGTGTACCAGCGCGGTCCGGCTCGCTCGAAGAAGGCGGTCACACCAGTCTCGCCTCGGCCGCGTCGCGCGCGGCCGGGTCGCCGACCTGCATCCAGAGGCCATCGAGCTGCAGACCGAACAGCCGGCCCTGGTCCGACGACGCGAACCAGATGTCGCGGAGCGAGAACCGCTCCCGGGGCTCGGCGTAGACCGGTCTGGGGTCCAGGATTTCGATCCCGAAGGCGTGCAGCGGCGCCTCGGCGCGTTCGCCGCGATGGGTAAGCCTGCCGTCCGCCGCCTGGAAGAAGTCGCCGGGGGTATCGAAGCCAATGGTGCGGTCCCTGGGGATCACCGTCACCAGGGCGTCCATCTCGGCGGGGTCCCAGGCCTCGATCAGGGTTTCCAACGCGGGCGGCCCGTCCGCCTGCCAGACGTAGTCGCTGTTGCACACGAAGATCGGCGCCTCGCCGAGCATCGCGCGGGCGTGCTTTACCCCGCCGCCGGTCTCCAGAAGGCCGGCGCGCTCGTTGGACACCAGATATTCGGCGTCCTTGCGGCCCTCCAGATAGGCTTCCAGCTGGTCGGCGAAGGCGTGGACATTGACCACGATCCGCTGGACGCCTGCCGCCACCAGAGGTGCGAGCACGAAGTCGATCAGCGGCCTGCCCGCCACCGGGATCAGCGCCTTCGGCATGCTGTCGGTGAGCGGCCGCATGCGGGTGCCGAGACCCGCGGCCATCACCATCGCGGTGGTCGGGCGGCTCAAGTCCGCGACTCTTCGGGCACGTAGCGGTCCATCCACGACTTCAGCGCGCGCAACTCCGGATCGGCAAGGCAGCGGTCGAGGTAGGTCCAGAGCCGGGGCATGAAGGCTGCGTAGCGGGGTTTTGCGTCACGCGTCACCAGGCGCGAGAAAATCCCCAGGATGCGCACCACATTGAGCGCGCCCAGCGCGTGGTAGTCGGCGAGGAACCGGCCGCGATCGACCCAAGGACTGAGCTCGAAATAGCGGGCCAGGGCGGCGGCCTCGCGCCCGGCCGAGACGTCGCGTCGGGCGTCGTGCAGCAGCATCGACATGTCCCAGGCAGGGTGAGCCTTCAGTGCATCCTGAAAGTCCAGCAGGCCGACGCGCGCCGGCCCGCTCCGCTGCGGCAGCCAGATCAGGTTCTCGGCGTGATAGTCGCGGTGACAGAACACCCGGGCGTTGGCTGCGCCATAGCTGCGGATCGGCGTCCAGATAGCCTCCCATTCGGCCAGCACCTCGGGCCCGAACCGCAGATCGGCGCGGAACTTCGGCAGCCATTCGACGAACAGATTGTCGGCGGTCTTCAGCGCCACCTCGTCATAGGTGAGCAGCGGCCAGGTGACACCGTCATAGCTCAGCACCGGCTGCGGCTCGGCCTGGTGCATGCGTACCAGGGTGGCGATGGCGTCGTCGTAGAGCGGCGCCTCGTCCTGGCCGTCCTCGACCAGGCGGGCGAACAGGTCGTCGCCCAGGTCTTCCAGCACCGCCAGGCCGCGCTCGGGATCCGCGGCGCCGATGGCCGGGGCCGAGAGCCCCTGACCGCGCAGCCAGCCGGCGGTGGCGATGAAGGCGTCCACCCGGCCTGCGGCGAGCCGTGCCAGGGCGTTGTAGCCGGCGGCCGCACGCTCGGCGGGGGTGGCGTCGGGCGGGCAGGGTGCGCTCTCCAACGCCGGGGGCTGATCCATGAAGATAAGGCTGGGCCCGGACGCTGGATGCAGACGCTCGTAACGGCGCGTGGAGGCATCGCCGGTCAGCGGCTCGCGCCGCGCCGCGCCCAGGCCCGCGTCGCTGAGGAACGCCGCCTTCTCCGCCTCACGCTCAGACCCCAATCCGTCGTCCTTCCCACGCGCCGTGCGGCGTCAGCCGCGCCCTGCGGCCCGCCCCCCCACCGTCTTCAGGCAGGAGCGCGATCTCTACATCGAGTCGATCCGCAGGGAGGTGGCCAGCGAGCCGCTCCGGCCACTCGATCACCGCAGCCCCATCGTCCAGCGCCTCGTCGAGCCCGATCTCATAGGCCTCTTCGGCATTGGTCAGGCGGTAGAGATCGAAATGAGCGACCTTCAGACGCGGCCCTTCATAGAACTGCACGAGGGTGAAGGTCGGCGAGGGCACGTCCTGGCCCGGGGTGGTCAGCGCGCGGACCAGGCCGCGAGCCAGAGTCGACTTGCCGGCTCCCAGCGGCCCGGACAGGCAGACGGCCTCGCCCGGCGCCAACAGGGCCGCGATCGCCACGCCCAGGCGCGCGGTGGCCGCCTCATCGGCCAGGATCATGCGAAAGCCCGGGCCGGGTCAGTGGCGAGCTGTTGCTCTACGTAGTCTTTCAATCGCAGCGTCAGTTCGTTCGGTTCACCATCCAGGACGGCGGGCGCGACCGGCCGCCCGATGGTCAGGGAGAAAGCCCGGCCCCGCTTGTTCAGCAACTCATGGAACAGGGTGATGTCGCGCAGTTCCGAAGAGAAGCTGTTGAAGAAGTGGAACATGCCCGACCACGGACCCTTGAGGTTGATCGGCAGGATCGGCGCCTCGCACTTGCGGGCCAGCGAGACAGCGCTGGGCGCCCAGGGCGGGTCGGCGAGGCGGCCGTCGGCCTGCTGACGCGCCAGGCGCCCGGCCGGGAAGATCACCAGGCAGCGCTCGGCCTCCAGCGCCTCGCGGGTCAGGATCAGGGTCTCGCGGGTGCGTTCGCGGGTGCGCTTTTCCTCGCGCCACTCCACCGGGATCAGCACCTCGCCGAACCGTGCCGAGACGCGGTGGGCGTCGGAGTTGGCGTAGAAGCAGATGTCGGGCCGCACCGCTTTCAGAGCGTCGTAGACCGCCACCCCGTCGGCGATGCCGGTGGGGTGGTTGCAGACCACGACCAGCCGGCCGGTCGCCGGCAGGTGCTCCAGGCCGCTGACCGAGACCTGCACGGCGAGCAGCCGGGACACGTAGTCCAGCGCCGCCTTGCCCGACATGGGAGCGATGGCGTCGGCCATGCGCCGCGCCTTGGTGTAGTCGAGGAAGCTGTAGAGCAGGGGCCGCAGCAGCGGCCACACTGGGCTGGCGGCCAGCATCGGCGCCCGCTCGGCGATCAGCGCATCGATGATGTGCTGGCGGCTGCGCGCCGGGCTCAAGGTCTGGGCGGGCAAGGCGACCGTCATGGGCCGGAGGATGCGCTGTCACGGCCAGTTCGAGCAAGCGCCCCCTCTTCCCGCAAAGATTGGGAACACGCGGCCTAGGCGTGGGTGACTTCCGGGTCTAAATCCCCGCCATGCGCGAGATCACCCACTTCATCGACGGCGCGGCTGTCGCAGGAACCTCCGGCCGGTTTTCGGAGATCTTCAACCCCAACACCGGCGAGGTGCAGGCCCGCGTGGCGCTGGCTAGCGCCGGTGAGGTCGATGCGGCCGTCGCCTCGGCGGTCCGGGCGCAACAGACCTGGGCGCTGGTCAACCCGCAGCGGCGGGCCCGCGTGATGTTCGACTTCAAGCGGCTCGTCGAATTGAACATGGACGAGCTGGCCGAGATGCTCTCCTCCGAGCACGGCAAGGTCGTCGCCGACAGCAAGGGCGACATCCAACGAGGTCTCGAAGTCATCGAGTTCGCCTGCGGCATCCCCCATGCGCTGAAGGGCGAATACACCGAAGGCGCCGGCCCGGGCATCGACGTCTATTCCATGCGTCAGCCGCTGGGCGTGGCCGCCGGCATCACCCCGTTCAACTTCCCCGCGATGATCCCGATGTGGATGTTCGGCATCGCCATCGCGGTGGGCAACAGCTTCATCCTGAAGCCGTCGGAGAAGGACCCGAGCGTGCCGATCCGTCTCGCCGAGCTGATGATGGAGGCCGGCGCGCCGAGCGGCGTGCTGAACGTCATCCAGGGCGACAAGGTGGCGGTCGACGCGATCCTCGACCATCCGGACATCAAGGCGGTCAGCTTTGTCGGCTCGTCCGATATCGCCCACTACGTCTATTCCCGCGGCACTCAGGCCGGCAAGCGCGTCCAGGCCATGGGCGGGGCCAAGAACCACGGCATCGTCATGGCCGACGCCGATATCGACCAGGCGGTGAAGGACATCTCCGGCGCCGCGTTCGGCTCGGCCGGCGAGCGCTGCATGGCGCTGCCCGTGGTGGTGCCGGTGGGCGAGAAGACCGCCGAGATCTTCCGCGAAAAGATGCTGGCCGAGATCGAGACCCTGAAGGTCGGGGTCTCCAGCGACGCTGCGGCCCAGTACGGCCCGGTGGTCACCGCCGCGCACCGCCGCAAGATCGCCGACTATATCCAGCTGGGCGTCGACGAGGGCGCCGAGCTGCTGGTCGACGGCCGCGGCTTCCAGCTGCAGGGCTTCGAGAAGGGCTTCTTCATCGGCCCCTCGATGTTCGACCATGTGAAGCCTGCGATGCGGACCTATCAGGAAGAGATCTTCGGCCCGGTCCTGCAGATGGTCCGCGCCGAGACCTTTGAGGAGGCGGTCGCCCTGCCCAGCCAGCATCAGTACGGCAACGGCGTGGCGATCTTCACCCGCAACGGCCGCGCGGCGCGCGAGTTCGCCGCCCAGGTGCAGGTCGGCATGGTCGGCATCAATGTGCCGATCCCGGTGCCGGTGGCCTACCATTCGTTCGGCGGCTGGAAGCGCTCGGCGTTCGGCGACGCCAACCAGCACGGCATGGAAGGCGTGCGCTTCTACACCAAGGTCAAGACCATCACCGCGCGTTGGCCGGAAAGCCTCAATGGGGGCGCGGCCGAGGATAGCGCCTTCGTCATCCCGACCATGCGCTGAGCTGAGGTGACGTCGGCGCTGCAAGCCGCCTATGACGCCCGCGTCGCGGCGGGCGACATCCGCCCCGACCCGGCGCAGGCCGACGGCCTAGCCGCCCTGCTGCGGCTGGAGGCCGACTTGGCCGCGGCGCCGACCGCCAGCGGACTGAAGGGCCTGTTCCGCAAGCCCGAGGGCCAGCGCGGGGTCTACCTCTGGGGCCCGGTCGGCCGCGGCAAGTCGATGCTGATGGACCTGTTCTTCGAGGCGGTCCGCGTCCCGAAGAAGCGCCGCACCCACTTCCACGTGTTCATGGGCGAGATCCATCGGCTGATCGGCGCGTGGCGCACCGGCGATGCGGCGGCCCGCAAGGCTCGCTTTGGCCAGCATAAGGGCGACGACCCCATTTCCCCGGTGGCCGACGTTGTCGCCGGAGAGGGCCGATTGCTTTGCTTCGACGAGTTCCAAGTGACCGACATCGCCGACGCGATGATCCTGGGCCGGCTGTTCGAGGCGCTGTTCGCGCGCGGCGTGACCCTGGTCGCCACCTCCAACCGGACGCCGGACGCGCTCTACAAGGATGGCATCAACCGCCAGCTCTTCGTCCCATTCATCGACCTGCTGAAAGCTCGGCTTGAGGTTGTCGCCGTGGCCGGCGGCCACGACTATCGGCTAGATCGGCTGCGCGCGGCGGGGACCTGGTTCTCGCCCAGCGACCCGGACAATCGCCGCACCTTCGAGGCCCTGTGGCGCGATCTGCTGGGGCCGGAGGAGGAGAGCGGCGCGACGCTGGAAGTGCTGGGCCGCAAGATCATGCTGCCGCATGCGTCCGGCGGCCTGGTGCGGGCGAGCTTCGCCAGCCTCTGCTCGGTGGCGCTCGGTCCCAACGATTATGTGGCTCTGGCCGCAGCCTTCCACACGGTGTTCCTCGAGGACGTGCCCAAGCTGACGCCGAACCGACGCGAGGAAGCCCGGCGCTTCGTGATCCTCATCGACGCGCTCTACGAAGCGAAGACCAAGCTGATCATGTTGACCGAGGCCCAGCCGGCCCAGCTCTACCCGGCCGGCGACGGCGCCTTCGAGTTCGAGCGCACGGCCTCGCGCCTGGAGGAGATGCGCTCAGCCGACTGGCTGGCTGAAGCCTAGCTCCTCAGGCTCTCCACCAGGGCCCGGGCGTAGGGCCGCAGCTCACCTTCGGCGCGGACCACGATGGTCAGGTCGCGCTGCGCCCAGTCGTCGGTGAGATCGACGATGGCCAGCGCCATGGTCTTGGCGGCTCGCGCCGCGGTGGTGGCCGGGACGATGCCGACGCCGACCCCGCACTCGACCATCCGGCAGACGGCGTCGAAGCTGCGCAACTGCACCCGCAGCCGCAGCGGCCGGCCTTCGCGCGTCGCCTTGCCGGCCAGGAACCGTTGCAGGGAGGCGGCCCGGTCAAGGCCGACGACGTCGAAGTCGAGCACCTGGGCGAAGCTCGCGCGGCCCAGCGCCGCCAGCGGATGGCCGCGCGCGGTCACCACGACGAACCGATCGGAGCGGAACGGGTAGGTGGCCAGCGCGCCGACATCGACGGTGCCGGCCACAATGCCCACGTCGGCGACGCCCTCGGCGATCAGGCCGACGATCTCGTCGGAGAGCCGCTCCTCCAGGTCGACGCTGACCTGCGGGTGGTCGGCGAGGAAGGCCGACAGCGCCTCGGGCAGGAATTCGGTAAGGGCATTGGTGTTGGCCAGCAGCCGGACCTCGCCCGACGCGCCGCCGGCGAAGGCGCCCAGGTCCTCGTTGAGCCGGGCGCTCTCGGCCAGGATGGTGCGGGAATGCTTCAACAGCGTCAGCCCGGCGGGGGTCGGGGTGACGCCCTGGCGCGAGCGGGTGAGCAGCTCGGCGCCCAGGCTCCGCTCCATGCCGCGTATGCGGGTGGAGGCGGCCGCCAGGGCCAGCGCACTGCGCGCCGCGCCGGCGGTGATGGAGCCGCCGTCCACCACCTCGCAGAATAGCCGCAGGTCCGTCAGATCGAAGCGCATCCTTCGCCTTTCGCGAAGGAAGACTACAGGAACGGCGCATTGCGTCACTACTATTCCGGGCAGAACTTCGTAAAGTGCGAAGGGGCCGCTGGTGATGACCGAGCGGAGGATCGAGCGGCCCGAACCACCATGGCATCACACCGAAGGCATCGGCTCGGGCCTCGTTGACACACCCCCCGCGGCGCTTAAAAGCGGTGGCGAGCTTGGGACAGGGATCGGGCGCAAACACCAGATGACGGACACCTCCCAGAAAGCCCGCGCGCCGCGCCGCGAAGCGCCGAAGTCGCCGCACCTTCAGGTCTGGCGCTGGCACATCACCATGTGGACCTCGATTCTGCACCGGGCCACCGGGGTGGCGCTCTATGGCGGGGCCCTGATCATCGCGGGCTGGGCGCTGGCGCTGGCCTTCGGGCCGGACGCCTACGCGACGTACAAGGGCCTGCTCGGGTCGCTGCTGGGCAGGGTGGTGATGTTCGGGCTGACGATCTCGGCCTTCTATCACCTGGCCAACGGCGTGCGGCACCTGGTGTGGGACACGGGGCACGCGCTGGACATCAAGTCTGCGAACGCCAGCGCCATTGTGGTCTTCGCCTTCGCCGTGGCGGCCACGGTCTCGGTCTGGGGCATCGCGGCCATGACGGGGGCGATCTGATGGACAACTCCCGCACGCCCCTGTCCCGCGCCCGCGGCCTGGGCACCGCGAAAAACGGCGCGGGCGCCTGGATATCCGAGCGGGTCAGCGCGATCGCGCTCGTCCCGCTGACCCTTTGGGCGATCTACGGCGTCCTGCGGATCGCCGCGAACGACTATAGCTTCGCCGTCCACTGGGTCTCCAATCCGATCAACGCAACGCTCACTGTGCTGACCATCGCCATCGGCTTCTGGCACATGCACGCCGGCCTGCGGGTGGTGGTTGAGGACTACATCCACAAGGCGCTGACCAAGTCGGTGCTGCTGCTTCTGAACCTGTTCGTCTGCGGCCTCGCCGGCGCGCTGGCGGTCTTTTCGATCCTCAAGGTCGCGCTAAGCGGCGGAGCCATCTGAACCCATGGCGACCTACGATTTCATCGATCACAAGTACGACGTCGTCGTGGTGGGTGCGGGCGGCTCCGGCCTTCGCGCCGCGCTGGGCTGCGCCGCGGCGGGCCTGAAGACGGCGTGCATCTCCAAGGTCTTCCCGACCCGCTCGCACACGGTCGCAGCGCAAGGTGGCATCTCGGCCTCTTTGGGCAACATGGGCGAGGATGACTGGCGCTGGCACATGTACGACACCGTCAAGGGGTCGGACTGGCTGGGCGACCAGGACGCCATCGAATACCTGGTCCGCAATGCGCCGGCCGCGGTCTACGAGCTGGAACACTGGGGCGTGCCGTTCTCGCGAACCGCGGAGGGCAAGATCTACCAGCGGGCCTTCGGAGGCATGACGCGGAACTTCGGGGAGGCGCCGATCCAGCGGACCTGCGCGGCGGCCGACCGCACCGGCCACGCCATGCTGCACACCATGTACGGCCAGGCGCTGGCCAAGAAGACCGAGTTCTTCATCGAGTACTTCGCCCTCGACCTGATCATGGACGAAGGGAACTGCCGGGGCGTCACCGCCTGGAAGCTGGACGACGGCACCCTGCACCGCTTCCAGGGCCAGCTGGTGATCCTGGCGACCGGTGGCTATGGCCGCGCCTACTTCTCCTGCACCAGCGCGCACACCTGCACGGGCGACGGCGGCGGCATGGCGCTCAGGGCGGGGCTGCCGTTGCAGGACATGGAGTTCGTGCAATTCCACCCGACCGGCATCTATGGCGCCGGCTGCCTGATCACCGAGGGCGCGCGCGGCGAGGGCGGCTATCTCACCAATTCCGAGGGCGAGCGGTTCATGGAGCGCTATGCGCCGACCGTGAAGGACCTGGCGCCCCGCGACATGGTCAGCCGCGCCATGACCATCGAAATTCGGGAAGGCCGCGGCGTCGGTCCGAAGAAGGACCACATCAACCTGCACCTCGACCACCTGGACCCGAAGGTGCTGCACGAGCGGCTGCCGGGCATCTCGGAGAGCGCCCGCATCTTCGCCGGCGTCGACGTGACGAAGGAGCCGATCCCGGTGCTGCCGACGGTGCACTACAACATGGGCGGGGTGCCGACGAACTTCTACTCCGAGGTGGTCACCAAGGTCGGCAAGAACGCCGAGAAGGTGGTGCCGGGGCTGATGGCGGTGGGCGAAGCGGCGTGCGTCAGCGTGCATGGCGCGAACCGCCTGGGCTCCAACTCGCTGATCGACCTGGTGGTGTTCGGACGCTCCGCGGCGCTCAGGGCCGCCGACACGATCAAGGCCGGTGACACCCAGCCGGAGCTGAAGGCCTCGATGACCGATGCGCACCTGGCGCGGTTCGACCGGCTGCGCACGGCGGGCGGCAAGACCTCGACGGCGGCGCTGCGTCTGGAGATGCAGCAGGCCATGCAGGAGGACGCCGCGGTGTTTCGCACCGGCAAGTCGCTGGTCTCCGGCGTCAAGCGGCTGGATGCGGTCGCCAAGAAGCGCCGCGACCTGGCGGTCACCGACCGCGGCATGGTCTGGAACACCGACCTGATGGAGACGCTGGAGCTCGACAACCTGATCGGTCAGGCGGTGGTCACGGTGGCCGGGGCGGTGAACCGCCAGGAGAGCCGCGGGGCCCACGCCCGCGAGGACTTTGCCGACCGCAACGACAAGACCTGGATGAAGCACACGCTCACCTGGTTCGACGACGTGACCGGCAAGGTCAAGATCGACTACCGCCCGGTGCACGACTTCACCATGACCAGCGACATCGCGCCGATCCCGCCGAAGGCGCGGGTATACTGAGGCGACGATGGACGGCTCCCAGCCCGCGCCCCAGATCGGTTGGTTCCACTCCCTGACCCTGCCCGGCGGCGAGGTCACCGCGGGGGTGAAGTCCGCCGAGGTTTTGCAGACCGAGGCCGACGTGGTGTTCAAGCATGGCGTCGCCGGCAAGCGGGTGCTCGATATCGGCGCCTGGGACGGCTTCTTCTCCTTCGAAGCAGAGCGGCGCGGCGCCGCCAGCGTGCTCGCCGCCGACCACTTCTGCTGGTCGGGCGACGGCTGGGGCACCAAGGCCGGCTTCGACCACGCCCACGCCCGGCTGGGCTCCAAGGTTGAGACCCTGGAGACCGATGTCCAGCAGCTCTCGCCAACCGCCGTCGGGACCTTCGACGTGGTGCTGTTCCTGGGCGTTCTCTACCACGTCAAGGATCCGATGCTGTGCCTGGAGCACGCCGCCTCGGTGACCGGCGACCTGCTGGTAATCGAGACCTGCACGGCGCTCGATGTCCTGCCCTGGCCGGTGATGCGCTACTACGTGGGCTCCGACCTGGGCGGCGACCCGACCAACTTCTGGGCCCCCAACCGCAAATGCCTCGAAGGCATGGCCCGCGACCTCGGGTTCAAGCGCATCGAGATGACCGGCCATCCGGTCACCCGCCCGCACTGGCGCGCGCCGGAGCTCTACTGGAAACACAACAGGGTGTTCATGCATGCCTGGCGCTGACGTCGAAGCCGCCCTGACGGTCCGCGACACCGACGCGGACTGGCGCGAGCTGGGGCGCTCGAACCCCTATTGGGGGGTGATCAGCCACCCCGACTATCAGAGCGAGAACATGACGCCTGAGCGCGTCGAGCAGTTCTATGCGTCCGGCGCCTTCCACATCCGCCCGATCGCCGAGGACCTGCAGAAGCTCACCGGGGATCTTCCGTCCGGCCGGGCGCTGGACTTCGGCTGCGGGGTCGGGCGGCTGGCCGAGGCGATGGGCGCCTACGCCAGCGACGTCACCGGCATCGACATCTCGCCGGGCATGCTGGCGCTGGCCCGGACGCGGGGCAGCAAGGTAACCTATGTCGACACCCTGCCGGATGGTCCGTTCGACTGGATTAACAGCTTCATCGTCTTCCAGCACATCCCCCCGGCGCGCGGCGAGCAGATTTTCGAGGACCTGCTGGCCAGGCTGGCGCCGGGCGGCATGGTCAGCCTTCAGCTCACCGTCTGGCGCGAGAAGACCCACGAATGGCCGCAGGAACGCGGCCTGCGCCGCCTGTTCCAGGCGCAGCGGCAGCGCCGCTGGGCGCGCCGCCTGCCGGTCGGCCAGATCCTCATGTACGACTACGACCTGTCGCGGATCATGCGCCTGCTGAACCGCGCCGGCGTCGAAGACGTGCGCCTGATCCACACCGACCACGGCGGCCACCACGGCGTGATCATCCTGGGCCAGAGGACGGCCGCATGAGCCTCCCACAGATCGCCCTGCCCGCCGGCCGCTCAATGGGGCTGAAGCTGCTGCTGGTCTGCCTGCTGGCGCTGGTGATGAGCATCCCGGCGCTATTCGTGTTCATGCTCCTGGGCGACCGCACCCACCGCGCCGAGGAGGTGACTCGCGAGGTCGGCGGGCTGATGGGCGGACCCCAGACCTTCCTCGGGCCCGTGTTGGCGATCCCCTACACGACGCCGCCGGCCAAGGCGGGCGACGCACCCGATCGCGGGGTCTTCGTGGTCTTTCCGACCTCGGGCAAGGCCGACGTCGGGTCCCACTCGGAGGTGCGCCAGCGCTCGCTGTTCAAGGTGCCGGTCTTCCAGGCTGACGTCGGCTTCCAGGCGGCCTTCGACCTGACCGGCGTCGCAGCCAAGGCTCCGGAGGGGTCCACTCTGGACTGGAGCCGCGCGGAGTTCCTGGTCGGCGCGTCGGACGCTCGCGGCGCCCAGTCCGACGTGCTTTTCACCGCCGCCGGCAAGCCCCTGGCGGTCGCACCGGCCACGGTGCTGGCGGAGGGCTTCATCGCCGCCAGCCGCGATCCCAGCGACCCGGCGTCAGCCGCATCCGCGGCCCTGGCCGCCGCGACCACGGGCAACGACAACATGAAATACTTCGGGGCCAGCGCCGCGGGCCTCGCCGCCCCTGACGCCAAATTCGACACGACAGCGCGGCTGAAGTTCTCTGGCGCCGAACGGCTGGCGGTGCTGGCCTTCGCCAAGACCACCACGGTCACCGCCAGGGGCGACTGGCCCTCGCCCAGTTTCGACGGCGGCTTCCTGCCCAACAAGCGAACCGTCACCGACAAGGGCTTTACCGCCAGCTGGAGCGTGCCGTTCATCGCCCGCGGCGTCCCAGCCTGGGTCGATAGCCGCTCGCTTGCCAAGCTGGGCGGTGGCGCGCTCGGTATCTCCTTCGTCGACCCGGCCAATCCCTATCAGTCCGTGGCGCGCTCGCTGAAATACGCCCTGATGTTCGTCGGCTTGGTGTTCCTGGCCTATTTCCTGTTCGAGACCACTCAGAGGCGGCGCGTCCACCCGGCGCAATATGTGCTGATCGGCCTGGCCCAGGTGGTCTTCTACCTGCTGCTGTTGTCGATAGCCGAGCGCATTGGCTTCGACCTCGGCTTCCTGGTCGCGGCGAGCGCGACCGTGAGCCTGATCTCTGCCTACGCCGGCTGGGTGTTCGAGAGCCGCCGCCAGGGCTTCATCGCGCTCGCCGCATTCACCCTCCTTTACGGCCTCATCTACGTGCTTATGCGGCTCGAGGACCTGGCCTTGCTGGTGGGGGCGCTGGCTAGCTTCGCCGCAATCGCCCTCGCCATGTACGTCACGCGCCGGCTGGACTGGTACGGGGTCGCCGCCCTGCCCGTCGCGCCGGCGCCCCCTGCTTCCAAGGACGCTTCCTGATGGTCGAACTCGTACTGCCCAAGAATTCTCGGGTCCAGAAGGGCCATCACCACCCGGCTCCGGAAGGCGCCACGCGGGTCAAGACCTTCAAGGTCTACCGCTACGATCCCGAGGGGACCTCGAACCCGACCTGGGACACCTATGACGTCGACGTCGATGCCTGCGGACCGATGGTCCTGGACGTGCTGATCCACATCAAAAATACCATGGACCCAACGCTCGCGTTCCGGCGGTCCTGCCGCGAGGGCGTCTGCGGCTCGTGCGCCATGAACATCGGCGGCAGAAACACCCTGGCCTGCACACACGGCTGGGCGGACGAGTCGGCATCGCAGGTGCAGATCAGTCCGCTGCCGAGCCAGCCGGTGCTGAAGGATCTGATCCCCGACCTGACGCTGTTCTACGCGCAATACGCCTCGATCGAGCCCTGGCTGCACACCGAGACGCCGGAGCCGCAGAAGGAATGGATCCAGTCGCCCGAAGACCGCGAGAAGCTGGATGGGCTCTACGAGTGCATCCTCTGCGCCTGCTGCACCACCTCCTGCCCGAGCTACTGGTGGAACGGCGAGAAGTACCTGGGCCCCGCGGCTCTGTTGCACGCCTACCGCTGGCTGATCGACAGCCGCGACGAGGCGACCGGCGACCGGCTCGACGACCTGGAAGACCCCTTCAAGCTCTATCGTTGCCACACGATCATGAACTGCGCGCAGGTTTGCCCCAAGGGCCTGAACCCTGCCAAGGCGATCGCCGAGGTGAAGAAGATGATGGCGGAGCGGCTGGTTTGAGCCGCGCGCTCGGCAGCGTTCTCGCGCTGGCGCTGTTGGCGGCGCCGGCAGCGGCGTTTGCGGCCACCGCGCCCGCGACGGCGCAGGCCAGCGCCAGCGAGGCCGCGCGGCTGACCGCCTTCCTCGACGCCGAGTTCGAGCAGGACCTGAAAGCCAATCCGCAGCAGGCCACCTCGCTCGGCCGCAAGGAGGGCATGGACCGGCTGACCGACATCAGCGAGGCCGCCGAGCTCAAGCGCCTGGAATGGCGCCGCGGCAGCGTGGCGCGGATGAAGGCCCAGTTCCAGCGGGCCGGGCTGCCGCTGGAATCGCGCATCAGCTACGACATGTGGGCCGACCAGCTCGCCAACGCCGAGCTGGCCTACAAATTCCGCCGCTACGACTATCCGCTGGGCGCGGGCGCGGTGCATTCCTCGGTCCCGGGCTTCCTGATCAGCTCGCACCTGGTCGACAGCGCCGCCGACATGGTGGCCTACAACGCGCGCCTGCGCGCCATCGGCCCGGTGATGGATCAGGCCCGCGAGCGGGTGGCCGCCGCGGCCGGCGATGGTATCCGCATGCCGCGCTTCCAGTACGATCGGGTGATCGCCGAGAGCCGTAAGCTGACCTCCGGCCAGCCGTTCAATGCGAGCGGCCCGGACTCGCCGCTGTGGGCCGACGCCAAGGCCAAGGTCGCCAAGCTGAGCGCGGCGGGCAAGGTCACGCCGACCCAGGCCCAGGCCCTGCTCGACGAAGCCAAACTGGCGATGACGGGCTCGATGAATCCTGGCTACGAACGGCTGATCGGGTGGCTGCAGGCCGACATCGACAAAGCGCCCTCCGGCAAGGTCGGCGCGCTCACCCTGCCCAACGGCTTGGCCTGGTACGCCGCGGCCCTGAAGCTGCAGACGACGACCGACCTGACGGCCGACCAGATTCACACGCTGGGCCTGTCGGAGGTGAAGCGCATCCAGGGCGAAATGGACGCGCTTGCGCGGACCGCTGGGTTCAAGGACGCCGACACCTACTATGCCGAGATCACCCGGCTTGATCCGCCGCAGGCCTACACCGACGAGAACCGCGCGGAGATCCTGAAGTACGCCAACGGCCTGATCGTCAACAACCGCGCCCACCTGCCGGCGATGTTCAACCACCTGCCGATCTACGGCATCGAGGTGGTGCGCGAGCCGTCGTTCAGCGAGGTGGCGGGCGGCGCCGCCCACGCCTCCGGCCCCAGCCCCGACGGGGCGCGGGCCGGCCGGGTCTATCTGCACATGCTGGGCAAGACCGCGGCGCGGGCCAGCCTGGCCGACCTGATGTGCCACGAGGGCCTGCCCGGCCACGTCATGCAGGGCGACATCCGCGTGCGCCTGGCCGGCGCGGCCAGGTTCCGGCTGGCGGCCCGCAACGCCGCCTTCAACGAAGGCTGGGGGCTCTATTCGGAGCTGCTCTGCAAGGAGATGGGCGTCTATCCGGACATCGCATCGGACTTCATGCGCCTGGACGGCGAGCTGTTCCGCGCCGCGCGCCTGGTCACCGACACCGGGATCCACGCGCAGGGTTGGGGCGAGCAGCAGGCCATCGACTATCTGCGCACCACCGGGCGACGGCCCGAGGACCAGGCGCGCGCCGAGACCCGCCGCTACATCGTCGGGCCCGGCCAGGCCACGGCCTATAAGATCGGCATGATCCGCATCCTGCAACTGCGCGCCGAGGCGTCCAAGGCGTTGGGTCCGAAGTTCGACGTCAAGGCGTTCAACGATGTGGTGATCGGCTCCGGCTCGCTGCCGCTGTCCGTGCTCGACATGCGCATCCACGAGTGGGTGGCGAGCCAGACGTGAGGGGTTAACCCAACACCCGCTCATCCCGGCGAAAGCCGGGACCCAAGCTGAATCCGCGGACGATCGGCAAACTCTAGCCTAGGCTGAAGCGCCGTCTGGGTCCCGGCGGTCGCCGAGATTAACGGGGTTAAGTTGACGCCAGTGTCACTTTTAGGCATCGAGGGTTCATGAGCGCGACCGCACATGTGGTGATCCTGGGCGCGGGCCATGCGGGCGGCACGGCCGCGGCGATGTTGCGCCAGTACGGGTTCGAGGGGCCGGTCACCCTGGTCGGCGACGAGCCGATCCCGCCTTATCAGCGGCCGCCGCTCTCCAAGGCTTGGCTGAAGGGCGAGGCCGACGCCGACTCGCTGGCGCTGAAGCCGCTGGAATTCTACGCCGAGCACAATATCGATTTCCGCGCCTCGACCACGGCCACGAGCCTGAACCGCGGCGCCAAGACCGTGGCGCTCTCCGATGGATCGCAGGTCAGCTACGACGCCCTGATCATCGCCACGGGCGCACGGGCCATCGCGCTGCCGATCCCCGGCGCCGACTTGGCCGGTGTGATGTTCCTGCGCACCGCCGCCGATGCAGCCCTCCTCAAGGAGGCCGTAGGCCCAGGAAAGCGTCTCGCCGTCGTTGGAGGTGGCTATATCGGCCTGGAGGTCGCCGCCTCCGGCCGGGCGCTGGGCGCGGATGTGATCGTGCTGGAGCGCGAGGACCGGTTGCTGGCGCGGGTGGCCTGCGAGACGCTGTCGACCTTCTTCAAAGCCATACACGAGCAGCATGGCGTGACCTTCGAACTGGGCGCCAGCGTCGCCGGCTTCATCGGCGAGAACGGCCACGTGACCGGCGTCACCTTGGCCGACGGGCGCACCATCGCCTGCGACGCCGCGGTGGTCGGTGTGGGCGCCGCCCCCAACGACGAGATCGCCCGCGACGCCGGGCTGGAGACCGCCCGCGGCGTGGTGGTGGACATCGAGGCGCGCACCTCCGACCCGGCGATCTACGCCATCGGCGATGTGGCCCATCGTCCCATGCCGATCTACGCGCGGATGTTCCGCATGGAGAGCGTGCCCAACGCCCTGGAAGGCGCCAAGCAGGCCGCCAGCGCCATCGTCGGGCGCGCCTCGCCGGCCGGCGAGGTGCCATGGCAATGGTCCGAACAGTACGATCTGAAGCTGCAGATCGCCGGCTACGCCTTCGACGTGGACGAAATCCTGGTCCGGGGTGACCCAGCGTCAGGCAAGTTCGCGGTCTTCCACCTGAAGGGCGACCTCGTGCAATCCGTCGAGGCGATCAACTCGCCGCCCGAGTTCATGATGGGCAAGCAGCTCATCGGTGCGCGCCGCCCGGTCTCCAAGCTCAAGCTTGCGGACCCCACCATTTCCATGAAAGAGGTCGCCGCCTAAGTTAATCGGCGCCAAGGGTTCCCGAGGGGTTTATGGCCAAGATCACCTACATTGAGCACGACGGCAAAGAGCACGTCATCGACGTGAAGAACGGCCTCAGCGTCATGGAAGGCGCGGTGAAGAACAATATCCCCGGCATCGACGCCGACTGCGGCGGCGCCTGCGCCTGCGCCACCTGCCACGTCTATGTGGACGACGCCTGGACATCCAAGACCGGCGAGAAGTCGGCCATGGAAGAGTCGATGCTCGACTTCGCCGAGAACGTCCAAGAGAACAGCCGCCTCTCCTGCCAGATCAAGGTCAGCGACGCGGTGGACGGGTTGGTGGTGCGCATGCCGGAGAGCCAGCACTAGCGTGCTGCCTGCGTGCACCGTGCCAGCGTCCTGAGTTGGTGACATGAGCCTCGTACCTGGCCCATCGGCGGCGCTCATCGGCGCATTGTCGCAGCTCAATCCGGGCGTTGGTTTGGGCCTGCGGCGCGCCCTGCGTCCGATGTTCCTGATCGCCGCGCTCTGCTTCACGGGTCCGGTCCGGGCGGAAGGGGTAGCCCTGACCTTCGACGACCTGCCGACCATGGCGCTGACGGGCGACCCAACCTATGCCGAAACCACGACGACGCGGCTGCTGGCGGGCCTGCGGCGACATCACATCGCGGCGACCGGCTTCGCCATCGGCGAACGCCTGACAGGCGATGGCGGCGCCGCCCACCTCGGCCTGGTCAAGGCATGGCTGACCGCAGGCATGCAGGTGGGCAACCACACGTACGCCCACGAGTCTCTGAACAAGATTCCCTTGGCAACCTACATCGACGGCGTAAGCCGCACCGACCAGATCCTGCGACCTCTGGTGTCCGCGCAGGGCGGTGAGCTGCGGTGGTTCCGGCACCCCTTCCTAGAAACCGGCCTCACGCTCGACACCCGGCGCACTTTCGAAGCCTGGCTGGGGACGCGGGGCTATCAGGTGGCGCCGGTGACCATGGAAAACTCCGACTACATCTTCGCCCTGCCTTACGACGACGCACTCCAGCGACACGATGCGGCGGCCGCCGTGCACGTCAAGAAGGCCTACCTCAACTACACCGCCGCTACGGTCGCTTGGTACCGGTCGGCGGCCTTCGGTCTCCTGGGACGCCGACCCGATTTCGTCTTTCTGCTGCACGCGACCAGGTTGAACGCAGACAGCCTGGACGGCCTCTCCGCCATTCTCCGCCGTAACGGTCTGCACACCGTCAGCCTGGACCGCGCCATGCGCGACCCTGCCTACCGGATCACAGACACCTACGCGGGGCCGGACGGCGACGAGTGGCTGAGCCGCTGGTCACGAACGCTAAAGAAGCCCCTGCCGTGGGATAGCTTCCGGGAGCCGCCGGCCGACATTGTGGCGATGAACGACCGCCTCGACACCGAGCCCTAGGTTTGGCAGGCCCAGGGCGGGCCTCACCGAGCCTGGAATCTCCAGTCGGATTTCAGCGGCGGTGAAGAACTGCGAAGCTGGCAAGTTAAGTTCGCTGGCTCGTGAATGGCTGAGCCCCCCGATGAACGTCGGCTATCCGGCGGGATGCCAACGACCGCGTTCGACCGTTTGTGGACATTGCGACGCGGCCTCCATGATGCCGACGTTTCAGGCTGCTGCGCGTCTTTTGAGACCGGCGCGCCCTCCTTTGACAGGTCCGCATATCGCCGCTACGCCAAGGCAATGAAATCCGCTTTCGGCCTCGCTTTGGCGTTGGTGCTCGCCCTCGCGGGAACGGGCGCCATCAGCGGTCCCTACAAGGCTCCGCGCACGGCTTTGGGCCAGCCCGATCTAGAGGGCCTCTGGACGAGCAACTCGCTCAGCCGGCTGGAACGGCCCGACATCTATCCGACCGTCGTGATCTCCGAAGCGCAAGCGCGCGCCATCAGGCCGCTTCCCCTGATCGCACCCGACGATACCGGGCAGGCTGACAGCGAAACCTACGACGAGGGCCTGGCGCTTGCTCGTGTTCGCGGAGAGATCCGCACCGCGTGGATCGTTGATCCGCCGGACGGGCGTCTTCCGTTCACCCCTGAGGGTCGCACCCGCGCAACCAAGCCGCCTAGCTTCGATGGGCCGGAGACACGCACGAACCAAGAGCGATGCCTGATGATGCCCGGCGTAGGGCCGCCACTCGCAAGCTCGCTATACAACAACAACCTTCAGATCCTTCAAACCAAGGACCATGTGGTCATCTTCCTCGAGATGAACCACGAGGCCCGCATCATCCCGATCAGCAAGCGTTCCCACAGCGAAATCCCGCGCTGGATGGGCGACACCATTGGATGTTGGGAAGGCGATGCATTGGTAATGGAGACGACCAACTTCGCGCCGGCCCAATCCTCCCGGAGCAGCCCTCTGATACGAACCTATATGTCTCCCGGCGCCGTTGTGACCGAACGGCTTGAAAGGGTCTCACCAAGCGAAATCCTTTACAGCTACACCGTGGTCGATCCCCCGAATTACACGCGCCCCTGGCGAGGGGAGATGCCGTTGAAAAGGACCAAGGGCCCTATCTACGAATACGCCTGTCATGAAGGAAACTACTCCCTGCCGAACATCCTCGCCGGGGCGAGGGCACAGGAGCGTGTCGCCGGTAGCGCAGCGAGAACGGACGCCAAGGCACACTGAGCTTCGCCTTACCTCCGGGGGTCTGCGACGCGCTGAAGGTCCGCTTTCCACCGATTGCGGACCTGATGAGGATTTGCTGGCTTCGGCCAACGGCCGGATGCTGAAGCGCCTATTTGCCCTTGGCCACGCCGTCGACGGTCTTACCTTCGAGGCGCCGCGATCCCGCAAGCATGTTGGTGAGTGAGTAGTTGCCCTCGTGGCAGGTGTATTCGTAGATCGGCCCCTTGCTCGCGCGGAACGGCATCTCCGCGCGCCAGGTCTGGGTGTAGAGCGTAGGATCGGTGACGCTGAACTCGTAGAGCAAGTCCGTCGCTGAGGTGCGGGTGAACCGCTCCAGCACTGTGGCCGACGTGGAGAGCTTCAGTCGTCCATAGCGCGAGAGACCCGCGGCGCAGAAGTTCCCATTTTCGATCACTAAGGTCTCGCCGTCCCAGCGCCCCACGGCGTCTCCCATCCAAGAGGTGACGGTCGTCGGCGAATGCTCCACGTCGCGCATCCGCACGATGTGCACGTCGTGGTATTTCTCGACGAGAATTGCCACGTGGTCCGCCGTCTGGACGATCTGCATGAAATTGCCGTCGGGGCTGTTCAGCTGAGGCGGATAGCCGCCTTCCGAGGCCACGCAGCGTTCGGTAACCGAGCGCGCCTCGGGGTTGTCGAAGCCTCGCTCCCAGGTTGGATCATCGAAGTGAAAGCGCTTGATCGCTTCGTCATTGAACGGCAGCCGACCATCCGGCGGATCCACGATCCAGGAGGTCCGGATTTCACCGCGCACACGGGCGAGGCCATCCCCGACATCCCAGGCCTCGGAATCCTTCTGGCCGAGGGGATCTATGTCCTTCGGATCGAAGCTTCCGAGCGAGGCAAAGATCGCCTCTGCCTTGCGGGCCTCTTCGGCCGAGATCACCAGGCCTTGGAGAGCTTTCGGGCGCTCCAGCTTGGTGTAGGAGGCGTTGGTCCAAATGCCCTGAAGATTGGGTGTCCCCAGGGTGGTGCGTGGCGCACGATAGGCTGTCCGTGCCTGTCCCGTAGCAGGCAGGATTGAAGCGGCGGCGGCAGCGAACAGGAATGACCGTCGGTCCAGCCGACGGTTGTCGAGCGCGCGCATTCATCCCCCCGCATGAAATCTGCTGGCGACCGATAACAGCGTTCCATCCGGCTCGGAAGGCCTGCTTCCCACCCAACTCGGACATTCGAAGAGCCCGCAGCCCAGTATCGGGTCGACGTCAGCCGCTGGCGCAGACCGGGGGACAGCCCGCTTGAGCGTGAACGCGTGGGCAGGAGCATGAAAAGCGGCCTCCGATGCCAACGCGATGGTGTCGTAACTTACGGAAATAACTCATCATCGGAGAAACATCAGCACTTCATCAGCTTCACATCCTGTCGGTTTTTGCGGGATCGAGGTCAGGTCCGGGGGCCGGAAGGGTCCGGATCGATCAACGCAACCACGGGACCTAGTCACATGAACAGCTTCGCCATCGTCGCCGTTGCCGCCGCCGCCCTGATGAGCGCCGCCGCTCCCGTCATGGCGGGCGAGGCCTGGCAGGTCGGCAACAGCAGCTACCACCTCTATCTGAGCGACCTCGACCTTCACACCGCGTCGGGCCGCGCCGCAGCGCTGGACCGGGTGGAAACCGCCGCCGCCAAGCTCTGCGGGACCGTCGGCGTGCGCACCGAACAGCGCGCCTGCATCGCCAAGACCGTCGCCGCCGTGACCCAGGGCTCGGCCGCGTCGGCCCTGCAACTGGCGCTGAGCGAGCGCGGCGCCAATACGCAGCTGGCCCAATCGCGTTGAGGCCGACGCGAAGCTTCGGGGCGGCGCGGGTTTCATGTGGCTTGCCCATCTGACGCCGCCACCGAGGGTCTCGCCCGTGATCGTGCGCCTGCGCGCTTGCGGTGTCGGTATCGCACAGCGCATGTTCGCCCGACGCTATCGGGGTGTGATGGGCGAGGATCTCGAAGAAAGGCGCGGGGCGATCGACCTGGCGCGGGAGAGGCCCTTCCGGCTGGGCGCTGTGGAGGTGCGGCCAAGCACGCGCGAGGTCGTGGGCCCCGGTGGCCGCGAAGTGCTGGAGCCACGGGTCATGCAGGTCCTCGTGGCGCTGGCGCGGGCCGGTGGCGAGGTGGTCACCCGCGACGACCTGTCGGCGAGCTGCTGGGACGGGCGGATCGTCGGCGAGGACGCTATCAATCGCGTGCTGTCGCGAGTGCGGCGGATATCCGAGGGGCTCGCCCACGGCAGCTGGTCGCTGGAGACCATCACCAAGGTAGGCTACCGGCTGACGGCGGCGGACCAGCCGGCGTCCGAGGCCCCCGCCTTTTCGCGTGCCCTGCCCCGAGCGGAGCCCGATCACGTGGCGACGCCTCGGCGCCGCGTGTTGCTGGCGGGTGGGCTCGCCGCCGCCGCCGCCGCTGGGGTGGTCGGATACGGGGTCTGGCGCTTGCGATCGGCGGACCAGAAGCCGCCGGCCGACGTCGCGCCGCTGCTGGCGCAGGCTGAGGTGGCAATCCGTCAGGCGACCGCCACTGACGATGCGACCGCCATCGGCCTGCTGCGGCAGGTCACGCAGCGCCATCCCGACTATGCGGGCGGTTGGGGGATTCTGGCCGCCGACTACGCCCATGCCGCGCATTACGCGCCGGAGGCGGTGGCCCAGAACATGGCGGCGCGGGCGAAGGAAACCGCCGATCGCGCCCTCGCTCTGGATCCGGGCGAAAGCAATGCTCTGCTGTCGCGCGCGCTGCTGCTGCCGCGCATGGGCGCCTGGCAAGCGGTGGAGACGTCCTGCCGCGACGTCCTGGCCCGCCATCCCGAGAACTATCTCGCCCTGATCGCGCTCGGGCTGACGCTGGGCCTGGTGGGACGCTGTCACGAGCGGGCCAAGGTGCTGGACAAGGAGGCGCTGATCGGGGCACCGACCCCGGCCCTGCTCTATACGCATGTGGTGGCGTTGTGGGCCGCGGGGCGGCTGGAGGACGCGGACCGGGCCATGCAGCGGGCCATGGACATCGCGCCGCGTCACTTCGCGGTCTGGTTCACCCGCCTCTATCTGCTGCTCTACACCGGTCGGCCGAAGCAGGCGCTCGGCATGATCGACGACGAGGACAATCGGCCCGCAGGGACCGCGCCGAACGAAATCGACCACGTGCGCACGGTCGTCGTCGCAATTATTTCGCAGGAGCCCAAGGCCGTGGCGGCCGCCACCCAGCTCTGCCTGGATCAGGCTCGGACGGGCGCGGGCCACGCCGAGAACAGCATGCAGTTCGCCTGCGCCATGGGCCAGCTGGACGCCGCCTTCGCGGTCGCCGAGGCCTATTTCTTCAGTCGCGGTTTCGTGGTCCCCGATACCCGCTTCGCCGCGGAGCAGAGCCGATACACCCGCAAGAACGACCGGCTTACCGCCGTGCTCTTCCTGCCCTCCACCGCGCCGATGCGCGCCGACCCGCGCTTCAAGGCGCTAACCGAGGAGACCGGGCTGGAGCGGTACTGGCGGGCCTCGCATAGCATCCCCGACTATCGCACCTGACCGGATCGTTTGGACGGCAAATTCCGCCGCCGCCTTTTCCTCCGGCGCAACGATGGTGTAGGCGGGCTCGCCGCACTCCGGACAACCTTGGCGGCTTGGGTCGCCCTCGCATGAACCTCCGCCTCTGGATCGCCGCCGTCGCGCTGACCTGCCTCGCCGGCGCCGCCGAGGGCCGCACGATGTCTGTACCCGCCGACCGGGTGCTGTCGGCGGCGCGGGCGGCGTCGGGCGGGGCGGGGTGGCGCTATCTGCGCGGCTGGCACGAGACCGGAACGCTGGACGGTCAGGCCTACGAGACCTGGATCGATCCTCTGCGGTTCGGCATGCGCACCGAGGTCCACGAGGCGGCGGGCGTGCGGGTGCACGGCTTCAACGGCCAGGGCGACTGGGAGATCGCGCCGGGCGGCGCGGCGAGCGGGACCGGCGATCCGATGGCGGTGAAGCGCGCGCGGACGGCGGCGTTCTTCACCGGCGAGTTGTTCCTCTATCCGGGTCGGTTCGAGGCCAAGGTGGCGCTGG
>JBBQTP010000012.1:0-45548 GCA_038213205.1 Caulobacterales bacterium | reverse complement strand
ACTATGACGCCCTGCTCTGTGACGTCTGGGGGGTGATCCACAACGGCCGCGAGAGCTTCCCCGCCGCCTGCGCGGCCCTGTCCCGCTATCGCGCCGAGCACGGGCCGGTGATCCTGATCTCCAACGCACCGCGCCCCCACGGCCCGGTGATCGAGCAGCTCGACGCCCTGGGCGTGCCGCGTAGCGCCTGGACCGAGATCGTCACCTCCGGCGACGCCACCCGCGTCCTGCTGGCCGACCGCGCGCCGGGGCCCGCGTGGCTGATTGGCCCCGACCGCGACTGGCCGCTCTACGAGGGGATCGGCCTCGAGACCGCGGACCTCACCAAGGCGAAATTCATCTCCGTCACCGGTCCCTACGACGACGAGAGCGACGAGCCCGGCGACTACCGCGACCGCTTCATCGAGGCCGTGGGCCGGGGGCTGGAGCTGATCTGCGCCAACCCGGACATCGTCGTGCAGCGCGGCGACAAGCTGATCTACTGCGGCGGCGCGTTGGCCCAACTCTACGAGAGCCTGGGCGGCAAGGTGACCATGGCCGGCAAGCCCTATCCGGCGATCTACGCGCTGGCGCTGGCCCGCGCGGCGACGGCCCGAGGCGGCGACGCGCCCGATGCGCGGCGCGTGCTCTGCATCGGCGACGGCCTGCCCACCGACATCCGCGGCGCCAACGCGCGCGGCCTCGACGTGCTGTTCGTCGCCAACGGCATTCACGGGGCCGAGACCGTCGGCCCGGACGGCCTCAACGTCGCCGCCGTCAACGACCTGCTGCGCCAGGACGGGCTGTCGGCGACCTGGGCCATGGCCGACCTGGTCTGGTGAGCCGCCCCATTCCTAGCTAAGTGATCAGGCCTGGCTAAGTGATCAGGCGTCGCTAAGTGATCTGGGGCCATCAAGGGGGAACGCCGAATTGCTGGGGCACTATTTCGACGAACTGAAGGTCGGGCAGACCGCCGAGATCACCCGCGTGGTCGGCGCCGCCGACATCGAGGCCTTCGCCGCCGTCTCCGGCGATGACAATCCCGTCCACCTGGACGAGGCCTATGCGCGCGGCACCCCGTTCGGCGGACGCATCGCCCACGGCATGCTGGCCGCTGCCTACATCTCCGCGGTGCTGGGCACCCAGCTGCCCGGACCGGGCGCGATCTACCTGTCGCAGTCCCTGCGCTTCCGCCGCCCGGTGAAGATCGGCGATCCGGTGACCGCCCGGGTGACGGTGAAAGCCCTCGACGCAGCCAAGGCCCACGCCACCTTCGAGACCCTCTGCTTCGTGGCCGGCAAGACCGTCGTCGACGGGGAGGCGCTGATCATGGTGCCGCGACGCGACGCCCCGCCGAGATCATGAGGCGGCTGCGAGTCATCAAGGGCTGGAAGGACCTGCCGCAGGGCGACCGCGGCGCGGCGTTGGCCATGGGCAGCTTTGACGGCGTCCACCGCGGCCACCAGCGGGTGATCGCGCTGGCCGCCAAGGCCGCGAGCGAGCTCGGCGTCCCGCTGGGCGTGATCACCTTCGACCCGCACCAGCGCGCCTACTTCCGCCCGGATGAACCGGCCTTCCGGCTGATGAAGCCGGACCAGCAGGCCCGCGCGCTGGAGGCTCTGGGCGTCGACGTACTCTACGTCCTGCCCTTCGAAAACCTCGCGGCCATGACCGACCGCGAGTTCGCCGCCGAGGTGCTGCACGAGGGCTTGGGCGCCGTGCACGTGGCCGTCGGTTTCGACATCACCTTCGGCAAGGACCGCACGGGCAGCCCGGCCGCCATGCAGGCCTACGGTGCGGACCTCGGCTTCGGGGTCTCGGTCGCCGAGCCGGTGGCCGACGCCAGCGGCGAAAAGTTCTCCTCGACCCATGTGCGTGAGGCATTGCGGGGGGGACACCCTAAGCAGGCCGCCGCCATCCTCGGCCGCCCCTTCGCCATCGAGGGCGCCGTGCAGCGCGGCCGCCAGCTCGGCCGCAAGCTGGGCTTCCCCACCGCCAATGTGGCGCTGGCCGACTATGTGATCCCGCGGTTCGGGGTCTACGCAACCCGCACCCGCCTGCCCGATGGCCGCGACATCCCCGGCGTCGCCAACATCGGCATCAACCCGACCATTGAGGGCACGCGCGCGCCGCTCCTCGAAGTCTGGCTCTTCGACTTCGACGAAGACATCTACGACCAGGTCATCGAAACCGACCTGATCGCCTTCCTCCGCCCCGAGCTGAAATTCGACGGCCTTGAGACCATGACCACGCAGGTGATGAAGGACGCCAAGGCCGCCCGCGACCTGCTGATGCCGCCGCTCGACTGACCGGCCGGGACCCTCCTCCTTTGCTCGTCATTCCCGGGCTTGTCCCGGGAACCCATGATCGCCGTAGCGCAGGCCCGCCTCGGGCGGCGCCGGGCGATCTGGAGAACCACGGAGTTCATAGGTTCCCGGGACAGGGCCGGGAATGACGAAGGGTGGGGTTGAACTACGCGGCTGCCGGCCGCGGCAGCGCCAGATAGACGCTGTCGCACCATTCCTCGCCGACCCGCCAGGTGCGGGCGGCCCGGTGGGTCTCGTGGAATCCAAGCCTGGCCAGCAGCGCCAGGGATCCGGCATTGCGCGGATCGACGTCTGCCTTCAGCGCGGCAACGTCATAATGGGCGAAGATGTGGGCGATCACCGCGCCCAGCGCCTCGGTAGCCAGGCCCTGGCCCCAGTGGTCCGGATGCAGGATGTAGCCAACGTCGGGCAGGTGGTAGCAGCCGGCCTTGCCGATCGTCCGCCCGTCGCGCTCGATCACGAAGTCACAGCTCTCGGCCGGCTGGGCGGCGATCATCTTGCCCAGGAATTCGCGCGTCTGCTCACGGTCGGTGTGCGGCGGCGTGGACCAGTAGCGCATGGCCCGCGCATCGCTCAGCACCGCGTGCAGGGCGTCGAGGTCGTCGGGTCGCGCGCGTCGCAGCCTCAGCCGTGGGGTGAGGATTTCGCCCATGGCCAAGCCATAGGCGCCCCAGGCCCGGCGTGCCAGCCTCTTGGGTTCCGGGCCCGCCTCTGTTAGAGCCTCGCCCATGAGTTCGGTTCGGAAATCCCTGCGAATTATCCGCCCGGCGTGACGCCGCCGGACGCTTCGCCGTTCCAGCGCGCGCCGGGTCGACCCCGCACCTGCTATCCTCCGAGCCAAGCTGGAAAGTCCCATGGCCGACGACGCCGAAACACCGCCCAACAAGCAAGTAGACGGGCGCGACTACCGCGAGACCGTCTTCCTCCCCGACACGCCCTTCCCCATGCGCGCAGGCCTGCCGCAGAAGGAGCCGCAGATCCTGGCCCGCTGGGCGGAGCTGGACCTCTACAACGCCATACGCGCCGAGCGGCAGCGGGCCGGGGCGCCGCTGTTCGTGCTGCACGACGGGCCGCCCTACGCCAACGGCGCGATCCACATCGGCCATGCGCTTCAGAAGACGCTCAAGGACTTCGTCGTCCGCTCGCGGTTCCTGCTCGGCTACGACGTCGACTACGTGCCCGGCTGGGACTGCCACGGCCTGCCGATCGAATGGACGATCGAGGAGGACCTGCGCGGCAAGGGCCGGCGCAAGGACGAGGTCTCCCGCGCCGAGTTCCGGACGCTCTGCCGCGACTACGCAGGCCACTGGATTGAAGTTCAAAAGGCCGGCTTCAAGCGCCTGGGGGTGATCGGCGACTGGGAGCACCGCTACGCAACCATGGACTATTCGAGCGAGGCGGCCATCGTCGCTGAGTTCCACAAGTTCGTGGCCTCAAAGCAGCTCTACCGCGGCTCCAAGCCGGTGATGTGGAGCCCGGTGGAACGCACCGCGCTGGCCGACGCCGAGGTCGAGTACCACGACCACACCAGCCCCACGATCTGGGTGAAGTTCCCGGTGGTCGAGGGCTCTGACGCCGCGGCCAACGCCAGCGTGGTGATCTGGGCCACCACGCCCTGGACCATCCCCGCTAACCGCGCGGTCTCCTACTCCGAGCAGATCGACTATGCGGTCTACGAGGTCGAGGCGATGGAGGCGGGCCTGGAGTTCGAGCCCTGGGCCAAGGCCGGCGACCGGCTGATCGTCGCTGACAAGCTGGCCGCCGAGGTGATGGCCGCCGCCAAGGTGGCGAAGTTCCGCCGCGTCGAGGCCGTCGACTGCCAGGGCATGGTCCTGGCCCATCCGCTGGCCGCGCTGGACTCAGGCTACGGCTTCCAGGTGCCGATGCTGTCCGGCGACCACGTCACCGACGACGCGGGCACCGGCTTCGTCCACACCGCGCCCGGCCACGGCGCCGACGACTACCTGGTCTGGCTGGCCCACGGCCACCGCGAGATCCCCGAGACCGTCGATCCGGACGGCGCCTACTACCCGACCGTCCCACTGTTCGCCGGCCTGAAAGTGCTGGAGACCGAAGGCAAGAAGGCCGGCAAGTTCGGGCCCGCCAATGGCGCGGTCATGGAAAAGCTGATCGAGGCCGGAAACCTGCTGGCCCGCGGGCGGCTGGAGCACAGCTATCCGCACAGCTGGCGTTCCAAGGCGCCGGTGATCTTCCGCAACACGCCGCAGTGGTTCATCCGCGTGGACGAGCCGCTGGAGGACGCCGCGCACAACGGCCGCACCCTGCGCGAGACCGCGCTGGAATCCATCGAGGCCACCGCCTTCTATCCGGCCGCCGGCAAGAACCGCATCCGCGCCATGGTCGAGAGCCGCCCCGACTGGCTGGTCAGCCGCCAGCGCGCCTGGGGCTCGCCGCTGGCCATGTTCGTCGACAAGGAGACCAACCAGCCGCTGCACGACCCCGCCGTGGACAAGCGGATCATCGACTTCATCGCCGCCGAGGGCGCCGACGCCTGGTTCACCCGCCCCGACGCCGACTTCCTGGGCGAGCACGACCCGCAGCGCTTCGAAAAGGTCGAGGACATCCTCGACGTCTGGTTCGATTCCGGCTCGACCCACGCCTTCACCCTGGAGAACCGCGCCCACACCCACTGGCCGGCCGACCTCTATCTGGAGGGCTCCGACCAGCACCGCGGCTGGTTCCAGTCGTCCCTGCTGGAGAGCTCCGGCACCCGCGGTCGCGCGCCCTATGACGCGATCCTCACCCATGGCTTCACCATGGATGAGAACGGCGAGAAGCAGTCGAAGTCCAAGGGCAACGTGGTCGACCCCGAGGTGGTGATCCGCGAAAGCGGGGCCGAGATCATCCGCCTGTGGGCCGCGATGATCGACTACGCCGACGACAGCCGGATCGGCAAAACCGTCCTGCAGACCACCGCCGACGCCTACCGCAAGCTGCGCAACACCGTGCGCTACCTGCTGGGCGCGCTGGGCGACTACTCGCCGGACGAGGCGGTCGAGCTCGACCAGATGCCGCCGCTGGAGCGGTTCATCCTGCACCGCCTCTGGGAGCTGGATGGCCAGGTCCGCGCCGCCTACCAGGGCTACGTCTTCCAGGACGTGATCCGCCCGATCACCGAGTTCTGCCAGAACGAGCTGTCGGCCCTGTTCTTCGACATCTCCAAGGACGTCCTCTACTGCGACCGGCCGGATTCGCTGCGCCGCCGCGCCACCCGCACGGTGATGGACTTGGCCTTCGAGCGCCTGACCGCCTGGCTCGCGCCGCTGATTCCCTTCACCATGGAAGAGGCCTGGACCACGCGGTATCCGGACGCTCACTCCAACTGCCTGCGCGTGATCCCCGACACCCCCGCCGAATGGCGCAACGACGCCGAGGCCGCCCGTTGGGCCAAGGTGCAGGCGGTGACTGCCGTCGTCACCGGGGCCCTGGAAGTCGAGCGCCGTGAAAAGCGCCTCGGCGCCGCGCTGGAAGCCGCGCCCAAGGTCGGCCTAACCGACCCCGACCTGCTGGCCGCCTTTGCTGGCCTCGACCCGGCCGAGGTGTTCCGCACCAGCTCCGCGACGCTGAGCGCCGGCGACGGCCCGGCCACGGCCTTCCGCCTGGCCGAGGCGCCCGGCGTGGCGGTCGAGCCTCTGCTGGCCAGCGGCCTTAAATGCGCCCGCTGCCGCCGCGTATTGCCGGAAGTCACCGCGCCGACGTTCCTCTGCGTTCGGTGCGACGATGCGGTGGCGGCCTGGGACGCGGCGCCAAGGGAAAAAGCATGAATTCGATTACCCGGCTGGGCTGGACGGCGCTGCTCCTCGCCCTTGTCGTCGTCGTCGCCGACCAGACGGTGAAGCACTGGATCCTGTCGATCCTCAACCTGCCGCTGAAGGTCAGCGTCCCGGTCGCCGGGCCGCTGCGCCTGACCATGGTATGGAATCCCGGCGTCAGCTTCGGCTTCCTGCAAGGCGAGCAGCAGCTGGTCCGCTGGCTGCTGGCCGCCTTCTCCGTCGGGGTCTCGGTCCTGCTGGCCGTCTGGGTGCGCAAGGCCGACCGGCCGATGTTCGCCGTGGCCGTGGGCCTGGTGATGGGCGGCGCGGTCGGCAACGTCATCGACCGCATCCGCCTGGGCGCGGTGGCCGACTTCATCGACGTCTCGCAGGCCTACTTCCCCTGGGTGTTCAACGTCGCTGACTCGGCGATCTCGGTGGGCATCTGCCTGCTGCTGATCGACATGTTGCGCCAGGATGGCCGCGAACGCGCCGCAAAGACCGCGGATAGTCTTGGCAAGGATGCGGCCTAACGCGCCGTTGGCGGAACGATGTCTTTGCGCTATCCACGTCCCCTTCGGGCCGGGGGCGGCTTTAGGAGCTACGGGTTTATGAGCGTCAATCGTGCGATCGTGGTCACCGCCCTGGTTGCGGCCGCCGGCCTCGCCGGGTGCCAGTCCACCCGCAATGCGCTGGGCATGACCAAGGTGACCCCCGACGAATTCCGCGTGGTGACCAAGGCTCCGCTGGTGGTGCCGCCCGACTTCGCGCTGCGCCCGCCCGCGCCCGGCAAGCCGCGCCCGCAGGAACTGCAGCCGGAAAGCGCCGCGCGCACCGCCCTGCTGGGCCAGCGCGAGGGCGAATCCCGTTCGGACGGCGAGAAGCTGCTGGTCGCCAAGGCCGGCGCCGACAAGGCCGATCCGCTGATCCGCTATGTGGTCGACGACGAGTTCGGCGACGTGGCGCACAAGGAAAAGAGCTTCGCCGACAAGGTGATGTTCTGGCGCGCCGACAAGAAGGTCGCCGCGACCACCGCCGCCGCGCCCGGCTCCGACGCCGCCGCTCCGATCGACGCCGCCGCCGAGGAAGATCGCATCTCCAAGCTGACCGGCGGCAAGACCGTGGTGATCGCCCGCGAAGGCGCCCACAAGATCAAGCTGCCGGGGCTGTAGGCTCCGTCACTCCACCCACTGGAACACCTCGTCCAGCTTCGCCCCGAACACGTGGGCGATGCGGAAGGCCGCCTCCAGTGAGGGCGAGTACTTCCCCGCCTCGATGGCCGCCACGGTCTGCCGTGTCATGCCGATCTTTCCGGCCAGGTCCGACTGGGTCATCTCGCCCGCCTCAAAGCGCAGGCGGCGGATGTGGTTGGCGATCGGCAGCCCCCCGTCTTTTCCAAAGGACTTCACCTCAGGCGCCGCGCCGAAACATGACGATCTGCGCCACCGCCACCGTCAACGCCGCGATCACCACTGCCAGCAGAGCGAAATTGGCCATCTCCAGGCCCCGGTGGCCGAAGAAGGCGGGCGCGAACAGCAACAGCGCCAGCACCATCAGCACATGATAGCCGATCGTATGTGACCGCCACTGGATCTGGCGCTCGCGCTCGTCAGCCGGTCCGCGCCCGTCCTTCGGCGTGGTCCAGGCCGCGACCAGGTTCAGCGTCACCTGCAAGGCGACCAGCGCCACTGTCGCCACCAGCAACAGGTGCACCGAGCCCAGCCCGCCGAAGTGGTGGTGGCTGCTGGCCAACCCGCCGAACAGTTCGACGAAATAGGCGCCGAAACAGACCAGCACGCTGACCAGCGTGATCCAGGCGGACTTCTCACGGAACGACATCTAGCCGGCCCCTTACGTAAAGTTCATTCGACATGATGTATGAAATCTTTTACATCGTGTCCGACATTCTTACCATCGCTAGCAGCCCTGGAGCCTCTCGTGAACCGACAAATCGTCACTTCCCTCGCCGGGGGCGCGCTACTCGCAATCCTGGCCCTGGCTGCCCCAGCCGCCGCCCATCCGGACCCCGCCGCCAAGCCCGCCACGGCAGCGAGCACGGCCAACATGCAGGGCGACGACTCGGTCTGGCGGACCTCGCCCTACATCCACGCCTTCTACGACCTGACGGTGGCGACCTATCACGGTCACCCGGCCAAGGTGGACGTCGATGCCTATGAGAAGAAATCCTACGCCATCTTCCGCGACTTCGGCGTCGCCATGGGCGTCGGCCCCGACCACATGCAGGACCACCTGAAGCTGATCCCGCGGCAGATCGACGGCATCGTCAAGGACGACCCCAAGGTGCTCGACAGCTACGACAACTTCGTCCTGGCCCTGATGGGGCCGAAGTAGGCGCCCTACTCTTCGTCGCCCGGCGTGGTCACTGTGAAACCCTTGGCGCGGAGCTGGTCCAGCACCCCGCCCTGGGCCAGCAGGGGCCTGAGCGGCACCACCGCCACGGCGTGGCCGGGCTTTGCCAGCGCGCGCTGGATGTCGGCCACCTGGTCGGCCTTCAGGCGCGCGTCGAAGGCCTGGGCGCCGGGTACGAGCGCGATGCAGCGCTCATAGGTTCGCTCGTTGGCCAGTGCGCCCCGCACGTCGCCGCCGGCCCAGGCTCGCGCCGCCGCCTGCGTTCCGCCCGGCCCGCTCTCGACCAGCGCCAGCACCTCGTTGAAGCAGCTGCGCCCCGCCGCTTCTGGCGTGCGCAGGATCTGGCCCATCAGCGGTCCGATGTCATAGCTGCGCTGCCAGATCGGAACCCGCGCCCGCTGCGCCAGCAGCTTGATCAGCTTGGTCGGGTCCGAGGTCGTGAGCCCGTAGTGGTCGTTATAGTCGGCGTCCAGGACCAGGCCGGCGGCCAGGGCGTTGCGGGTGCTGTAGCGCTTGGGCGGCTGGCCGAGCTTGGTCCGCGCCGCGATAAACCGCGCCTTGGTCCCCTCATCCAGCCTCTCCTCGAACGGTCCGCCTGAGCGCAGCCGCAGATAGTTGAACGCCGCGCCAATCGAGCCGGTCACCGTCACCCGCACGTCCTGCACCGGCAGGATCACCGCGCCGGCCCCAGCCAACCGCTTGTCGAAGATCGCCCGGTCCCACGCCATGTGCTTCGGCGCGATCGACGGCGAGCCCAGCACATAGACCGTGCTCGTGGCATTGGAGACCGTCCACCAGGCCGGGCCCGGCAGCCGGGCGGTGACCACCAGCTCCTCGACCAGAGTCGCGTCCGGGTCGGCCGGATCGCGCTTGGCCGGCGTCAGCACGACCTGCCCCCAGGCCGGCCCCCCCGAAGGCATTGCCAGGGCCAGCGCCAACAGCGGCGCCAGCAGGCGCCGCTTCGGAATCGTCCTATATGGGAGAGCTGTCGAAAGCCGCTTCATGCCGATCCATCGCCTGCCGCCCGAAACCGTCAACCGCATCGCCGCCGGCGAGGTGGTGGAACGCCCCGCGAGCGCGGTCAAGGAGCTGGTCGAGAACGCGCTGGACGCCGGCGCGAGCCGGGTGGAGGTCCAGGCCGACGGCGGGGGTCTCACCCGCATCCTGGTGGCCGATGATGGCCAAGGTCTGGCCGGAGCGGAGCTGCCCCTGGCGATCGAGCGCCACGCCACCTCCAAGCTCGCGCCCGACGACGCCGGCGACTACGACCTCTTACACATCTCGACCCTCGGCTTCCGCGGCGAGGCCCTGCCGTCGATCGGCTCGGTGGCCCGCCTCTCGATCTCCAGCCGCGCCCGAGGACAAGCCGACGCCCACGCGATCTTCGTCGAGGGCGGCGCGGTCGGCGCGGTCTCGCCCGCCGCCTTCCCCGACCCGCACGGGGCCCGCGTCGAGGTCCGCGACCTGTTCTACGCCACGCCGGCGCGCCTGAAGTTCATGAAGTCCGAGCGCGCCGAGGCGATGGCTATCGCCGAGGAGCTGAAGCGCCAGGCCATGGCCCACGAGGCCGTGAGCTTCGCCCTCGACCTCGACGGCCGCCGCACCCTGCGCCTGCCCGCCGAGACCAAGGGCCCCGACGGCCGCCTGGCCCGCCTCTCGGCGATCATGGGCCGCGAGTTCTCCGAAAACGCCATCGCCCTCGATCACGAGCGCGAGGGCGTGCGGCTGTCGGGCTTCGCGGGGTTGCCGACCTACAACCGCGGCAACGCCGCCCACCAGTATCTGTTCGTCAATGGCCGGCCCGTGCGCGATCGCCTTTTGCAGGGCGCGCTCCGCGCCGCCTACGCCGACTTCCTGGCCCGCGACCGTCATCCGCTAGCCGTCCTCTACATCGAGCTCGACACCGCCTTCGTCGACGTAAACGTCCACCCGGCCAAGGCCGAAGTCCGCTTCCGCGATCCGGGCCTGGTGCGCGGCCTGATCATCGGCGGCCTCAGGCACGCCCTGGCCGCCGCCGGCCACCGCGCCTCGACCACCGTCGCTACCGCCGCGCTCGGCGGCTTCCGGCCCGGCGGCTATCAACCCCCGCCCAGCGCCGACGGTTACTCGGCGTGGCGGCAAGGCGGCTGGCAGCCGCATGCCCAAGGACAGGGACTTGCGGCGGCGATCCAGTCGATCCCCGGCCTCACCGAAGTCTCTGCCCGCGCCGAAACCGGCCCCGAAGCCTACTGGCAACCCGGCGTCGCGGAAGACCCAGCCCTGGCTCCGGTGTTCGACCCCGTCGACTACCCGCTGGGCGCCGCGCGCGCCCAGGTCCACGAGACCTACATCGTCGCCCAGACCCGCGACGGCGTGGTCATCGTCGACCAGCACGCCGCCCACGAGCGCCTGGTCTATGAGCGGATGAAGGGCGAGATGGCTGAGGGCGGTGTCACCCGCCAGGCCCTGCTGCTGCCCGAGGTGGTGGAGCTCGACCCCGCCGAGGCCGAACGCGTCGCGGCGAAAGCCGATGAATTGGCCGCGTTGGGCCTGGTGCTGGAACCCTTCGGCCTCGGCGCCGTCCTGGTCCGCGAGACCCCGGCCCTGCTGGGCGAGACCGACGTCCAGGGCCTGGTCCGCGACATCGCCGACGATCTCGCCGAGAACGGCCAGGCCCTCGCCCTTAAGGAACGCCTCGAAGAGGTCTGCTCGACCATGGCCTGCCACGGCTCGGTCCGCGCGGGCCGCCGCCTGACCGCGCCGGAGATGAATGCCCTGTTGCGCCAGATGGAGGCCACGCCCCACTCCGGCCAGTGCAACCACGGCCGCCCGACCTACGTGGAACTGAAGCTCGCCGACATCGAGCGCCTGTTCGGCCGCCGCTAGCGCTGTGTCCGACGCCGGTCCGCCCCTTTGCCTACGCGCGACCGACCCGGGCCCCGCGATCTGCAAGGTCTGCGGCGGCGAGGCGCAGCCGTTCGGCGCCGTCGACTTCAACCGCTCCTGCGAGGAGGTGCGCGGCAAGGTCCTGCCGCCAACCGGCGTCGCGGTGCCCTATCGCCGCTGCACGCGCTGCGGCCTGATCTTCACCGACGCCTTCGACGACTGGTCGTTCACCGATTTCGAGACCCACATCTACAACGACGCCTACGTCGACATAGACCCCGACTTCGCCGCCGCGCGGCCCGACGCCAACGCCGGCCCTGTCGCCAAGACCTTCGAGGCCGCCGCCCCGGGCTTGCGCATCCTCGACTACGGCGGCGGCAACGGCCGCCTCGCCGAGAACCTGCGCGGCGAAGGCTTTCCGCTCACCCAGACTTACGACCCGTTCTATCCCGACTTCCGGAGGCGCCCGCCCGGTCGGTTCGACCTGGTCACCTGCTTCGAGACCCTGGAGCACATGCCCGATCCGAAGGCCGGCGCGGCCGACATCGCCAGCTTCCTGGAGGAGGGCGGGATGCTGCTGTTCTCGACGCTGATCCAGCCGGACAACATCGCCGAGGTGGGCATGGGCTGGCCCTACATCGGCCCGCGCAACGGCCACGTGACGCTGCACAGCCGCGCCTCCCTGGAAGCGCTCTGGGGGCTGTTCGGTCTCAACGTCGCCTCGTTCGACGACAACCTGCACGTGGCCTACGCGACGGTCCCGACCTTCGCCCGGCACCTGTTCTAGGCGTCTAGCATGTCAAAACTACTTGTGTAATAAATACCCTTCCCGTGGGAGGGCGACATGAAGCTTGCGATAATCCTGGCGACGATGGCGATGGCCTCGGCGAACCTTGCGGCCGCCGCCCCGACCCCAAGTTCGACCGCAAGTCCGACCGCAAGTCCGACCCTCGTGTCGCAGGGCCCTGCGGTGCAGATGGGCGCCGAGCGGTTCGTCCTGCACGCCCAGCACCTCAACCGCGATTTCCTGATCGAGGTGACCGCCCCCCTCGTGCCGCCGCTGCCCGGCCAGAAGCTGCCGGTGATCTACGCCCTCGACGGCGGTTACGGCCTGGTCGGCCAGTCGGCGCGGGTTCTGGGCGGCAGCGGCGCCATGGCGCCGGCCCTCGTAGTCTCGGTCGGCTACCTGCCGAACAACAGCGACGGCGAGCGCTATCGCAACACTGACCTAATGCACCTGCGCGCCATGCAGGGCGACAAGATGGACGGCGGCGGCGGCGCGGCGTTCGAGGCCTTCCTTGACGATGAGCTGCGCCCGCTCATCGACGCGCGCTACCCGACCGATCCCAAGCGCGCGGTGCTGTTCGGACATTCGCTGGGCGGCCTGTTCGCGGCCAGCGTGCTGGCCCACCGGCCGGACGACTACTGGGCCTACCTGATCGCCAGCCCCTCGGTCTGGGCCGCGCCCGATCTGCCGGACCGGCTGCGGGCGGTGGCCACCGCCGGCGGCGGGCGACGGGTGTTCATCAGCGCCGGGGGCCTGGAGCGCGCTGACATGACCGGCGGCGCCGCGAAGCTGGCCGCCGCCCTCTCGGGGCCCGGCTCGAAGTTCCAGGTCCGCTCGCAGGTCTTCGAGGGCCAGGGCCACATGCCGTCCTACCTGCTGCTGGCCTCTACGGCGCTGCCCTACCTGTTGCCGCCGCCCCCGGCGCCTACGCCGGTGATGCGCATCGAGATCCGCCTCCCACCCGAGGTCCTCGACCGCTATGTCGGCGTCTACCGGCTCGACGCCGCGCGGATCATCACCGTCACTCGCCAGGGCGGGCAGCTGGTCGGCCAGCTCACCGGCCTGCCCCCGGTGCAGATGTTCGCCGACGCGCCGACCACCTTCTTCGCCAAGATCGCCGACGCCCAGGTGCGCTTCGTGCTCGGCCCTAACGGCAAGGCCCGCAGCCTGGTGCTGCGCCTGAACGGAGCCGAGAGCACCGCCGCGCTGGAGCCCTAACCCAGCCGGTAGTCGCTGATCTGCACCTCGGCGCCGTAGTCGGCGTAGTCGCCGTCGGCGCGGCGGCGGCGGAACTCGGCCCAGGGCAGGTCGCGGTAGTGCGGCGGTCCACCGTCGCTCAGCGTCGACGCCAGCGGCCGGATCACTGCCGGATAGGCCGGGTTGAAGAAGTAGGCGAGGCTGAGCCGCTCATGGTTCTCCATGGCCAGCACCCGGTGCAGCGGCGCCGGATAGCGGTCGTTGGACCAGACCTGGGCCATGTCGCCGATATTGACGATCAGCCCGCCGGGGACCGGATCGACCGGCCGCCACTCGCCGTCCTTCAGCACCTGCAGCCCGGCGTTTCCGTCGGTCAGCAGGATCGTAAGCGCGCCGGCGTCGGCGTGGGGATGAATGCCCAGTTCCGCGGGCCCAACGCCGTCATTTGGGCCCTCATCCTCCAGCAGGTCGCGGATCGGATAGTGGTTCAGTCGCAGGAAGCTGGTGTGCGCGCCGTCGAAGTCCCCGACCAGGGCGTCGCGCTTGGAGCCCAGCCCCGTCGCCACCGGCCGCAGCAGGCGCATGCAGAGCGCCTCGCAGGCCTCGAACCAGGCCCGCATCGTGGTCTGCAAGCCAGGCTGCCAGTCGGGAAACGGCGTCTCGCCGGAGAACACGTCGCCCTCGATGTTCAGCGCCGCCGCGTCCGGCCCGATGTCGAAGATCTGCTTCTTGTCGCGCCGCTGCTTGGTCAGCTCGCGGTCGTTATAGCCCCACGGATTGTCGCGGTTGCGCGCCAGCGCCCGCTTGGCCTCAGCGGGCGCGGCGAAGAACGCGCGGGCTTCAGCGAGGGCCGAGCCGACCAGCCCGTCCTCCAGCCCATGCCCGACGATGTGGAAGAAACCCCAGTCCGCACAGGCCCGCGCCACCTCGGCCTCGACGCGCGCCGGATCGCCCGACAGGTCGATGACCGGGACCGTTTCAAATTGCGCAGCATCCATGCCGCACCCCTAATCCAGAGGCGGGCCGACGCCTAGGTGCAGATCACGCCCGAGCGCGCGTCGGTGTAGGCGCCGTCCGCATAGGCGACCTCGCCGTTCACCAGCACCGTGTCGACCCCGGTGGCGTCTCGCGTGTAGCGCATCCCGCCGCCCGGCATGTCGAACACCGGCCGCTCCTCGCCGCGCGCCAGGCCGTTCGCGTCGAACACCACCACGTCGGCGGCCCAGCCCGGCGCCAGCCGGCCACGGTTCTTCAGGCCCCAGATCTCCGCCGTGTCGGAGGTGATCTTCTTCACCGCCGCCTCGAGGCTGAGGTGGCCCTTGCGCACAAATTCGCTGAACAGGTAGCCGGTGTCGCCATAGGTGGCGAAGGACGCCAGGTGCGCCCCACCGTAGCTGGCCCCGATGTGCACCAGCGGGTGCGCCAGCATCGGCCCGATCCGGTCGGTGTCCTCGTGTCCCAGGCTGGCCGCCAGGAACGCCACGTCGAGGCCATGCTCCAGCGACAGGTCGATCAGCGCCCGCGCGCAATCCTGGCCGCGCGCTTCGGCGATCTGCGCGAGCGTCTGGCCGGTGAGAGCGGCCGGCGCCGCGTCGCCGCCGCGCGCCACCAGGGAGCCGAACATCGCCAGGCCGCCATCCGGGCCGGCGTCCTCGATCATCCGCTCGGCGGTCTCCGGGTCGCTGAGCGCGGCGATGCGCTCGGCCAGCGGCTGGCGCAGCACCCACACCCAGCGCGGCAGCCGCGCGAAGAACAGGCTGGGCCTGAGCAGCGAGAACGACAGGTCGATGGGCCGGGTCTGCATCTGCGGCCAGACCCTCGCGCCGCGCGCGAACTGCTCCTCGACGCGGGCGGTGGCGCGCGGCGCGTTGTCGGCGTTGCCGCGACTGTCGAACAGCGGCGAGAAGGTCGTCGGGATCTTGTGGCGCAGCGACAGTTCGGCCAGCTGGTCGATCCGCGCAATGGTGATGTCGGTGGCGTAGAATTCCGGCACCACCTGCAGCATCCGGCCGAACTCGCCGAGCACCGCGCAGAGGCCGTCCAACTCGGCGCTGTCGGCGTAACGGCTGGGCACCGGGCGGCCGGTCTCGTCCACGTCGACGAAGCTGGTCGACAGGCCCACAGCGCCGGCTTCCAGGCACTCGCGCAGCAGGTCCTGCATGGCCGCGATCTCGGCCGGTTGCGCCGTGCGCTGTTGCGCCGCCGGGCCCATCACGAACAGCCGGATCACGCTGTGGCCGACCAGCGGCGCGACATTGACCGACAGGGTCTTGGCGATGGCGTCGCGGTAGCCGGCGAAGTCTTCCCAGGTCCAGTCGAAGGCGATGGTGAAGGCTTCCGGCGGCATCTCCTCGATCTGCTGGAACATGCCGACCACCGCCTTGCGGTCGGCGGCCTTCAAGGGCGCCAGCGATAGCGAGCAGTTGCCGGGCACGATCGAGGTGACGCCATGCTCCAGCGCCGGCTTCGCAGCTCCGTCCCACAGCAGCTGCACGTCGAAATGGGTGTGCGGGTCGATGAAGCCCGGCGCCACCACCCGGCCCGCCGCGTCGATCTCGCGCCGCCCGGCCGCCAGCCGGGTGCCGATCTGCGCGATCTTGCCGCCCTCGATCGCCACGTCGGCCAGGACCCCGGCCTCGCCCGAACCATCGACCACCCGGCCGCCGCGAATGACGATGTCGTACATGCTCACAATCCTTCCAGGATGCGCCGCCAGGGTTTGCCCGGCAGGTCGGCGGCGGATGACACGCCGCAGCTCTTCATCAGGTGAAAGCCAAGTTCGGCGTCGAGCGCCACCGTCTCCAGCCCGCCGTTGGGGTGGCGCAGGCTGATCACCAGCTCCGCCGCTCCGTCGTGGCCGGGCGCGACCACCGCATCAAGGATGATCGCGTCTTCCGCACTTATGGCAGCGGCGGCTCCACGAACACCACGTCGCTGCCCAGCATCAGGCCGCGCGGCTTGCGCATGGCGAAGATGTGCAGGTTCCAGCCCTGGATCAGCGGCATGGCCTCGGCCAGCGGCATCTGCGGCATCGCCCGCGCGGCGAGCTGCTCCAGCGTCTCGTCCGCCATCGGCGTCACGAAACGCCGCTGCACCGTCAGAGACATATCCACCCTCGGCCTGGTTCTTCGTTGCCCCGACCTAAGCGCCCCTTACGTGGGGACGACAAGCTTCTTGAAGCGGGTTCAGCAGGTCCTCACGGCGCGCGAGGGTCAGGCCATAAAAAAAATTCGCCGGACGTGGATGAACGGCTCCGGTTCGGGCGTTTGGCTGAAATGATGACCCCCGACCCCGAGCTCTACCGCCTGATCGGAAAGCGCCTGCGCAGCCGCCGCCGGTCTCTCGAACTCACCCAAAGCGAGGTGGCGCGGGCCTGCGGCACCACCTTCCAGCAGATCCAGCGGCACGAGGCCGGCGAACACGCGATGACGGTCGCGCGCCTCCTGCGGATCGCCGAGGCTCTGCAGGTCCCGCTCGGCTATTTCCTTGAGCCGGCCGTCGAGGAGACTTACCCGCGGCTGGCCGAGCAAAATCGGTCAGGCGCGGCGAGCCGATAGCCTCTCACGTCCCTACAAATCTCAGGAAATGGACCCGCGCCGCGCCATAGTCGCGCGCATCCAGGGCCTCGAACCCGGCCACCGCGAACGGCGCTTCACCCGCCCCGCGCTCGAACACCACCGTCGCGCCTGGCGCCAACCAGCCGCCCTCGGCCAGCTTCGCCAGCGACGCCTCCCCGAGATTCTTTTCGTCAGGGCCTCCCTTGGCGTAGGGCGGATCGAGGAAGGCCAGATCGAACGCCGGCCCATCCGCGCCTGGCCGCACGCCCAGGTCCGTGGCATCGCGGCGGTGGACCCGGGTCACGCCGAACAGGCCCCCCGTCCTGTCCAGGGCATCGACGTTCTCGCGGATTGCGCCGCGCGCCGCTTCGTCGGTCTCCACGAACAGGCAGAAGGCCGCGCCGCGCGACAGGGCTTCGAAGCCCAGCGCCCCCGAGCCGGCGAACAGGTCGATCACGCGGACGTAGCGCACGCCCGGCGACCAGGCCGCATGCTCCAGGATGTTGAAGATCGCCTGCCGCGCGCGGTCCGAGGTCGGCCGCGTCGCCTCGCCCAAAGGCGCGGCCAGCGTCTTGCCGCGGAAACTGCCGGAGACGATACGCAACGCTGGACCTCTGCTGATCGCGCGCTTGCCGCCCGCGCCCCTCCGTTCCAAGCTTTTCAGACAACAATCAAGGGAGCGCCGTCATGAGCCTGGTCAGCCTCGAGCGTCGCGGCGGCGCGGCGATCGTCACCTACGCCAACCCGCCGTTCGGGACGATGACCGCGGCCGGCGCCCAGGAGATGCTCGACAAGCTCAGGCCCCTGGTCGAGGACGCCCAGGTCCGCTCGATCATCATCACCGGCGGCGTGCCCGGGATCTTCATCCGCCACTACGACGTGGGCGAGCTCTCCGTCGCCAGCGACGCGTCGAAGGACGCCCCGCCGCTGGACCCCGCCTGGGACGGCAAGGCGCCCGGCGGCTACCTGGCCCTGGTCGACCTGATCTGCGAAGCGCCCAAGCCGGTAGTCGCCGCGATCAACGGCCTCTGCATGGGCGGCGGCTTCGAGCTCGCCCTGGCCTGCGACCTGCGCATCGCCAGCCCCGGCGTCGAGGCCATCGGCCTGCCGGAGACCCGCATCGGCATCTTCCCAGGCGGCGGCGGCACGCAACGCCTGCCGCGCATCGTCGGCGAGGCCAAGGCGCTGGAGATCATCCTGCGCGGCCTGACCTTCAGCTCAGAAGAGGCCCTGCGGATCGGCGCCGTCCACGAGATCGCGGTCGACCCGGTGGCCCGCGCCCTGGAGATGGCCGCCGAATGGGATCAGCGCGGCGCGGAGGGCATCGCCTATGCCAAGCGGCTCACCCGCGCGGCTTTGGACCGCCCGTTGGCCGAGGGCCTGGCCGACGAGCGCCGGTCTTTCCAGGCGGTGATGCGGACGGCTTCAGCCCGCGAGGCCCTGCGTTCGGCCCGCCAGCCCGTTTTGATCCAGGAGGTTTAGGAGCGCCTACAGTTTTGGGGGCCTTGGGCTTCGGCTTCGCCCAGCCGGCCTTGTATTCCATCTTCTTCACCGGCTCGTCCCCACCTGGACCGGGGGTGACCTTGCGACCCCGCTTCTCGCCCGGCCGCCGCAGGCCGCCGCGCGTCGGCCCGGCGCCCGGACGTCCGCGGCCGATTTCCACGGCCCCGCGGCGAGGACCCGCCACCGGCGCCGCCGGAGCTTTCCAGAGCGGCCGGTCGCCCTTCGGCAGGTTGGCCGGCGCGATATGCTGGGCGAGCTGCTCGCGGATCACGCGGGGCCCCACCTCCTCGACCTCGCCGGGCCTGAGCGTCCCCAGCGCCAGCGGCCCGTAGGCCAGCCGGATCAGACGGTTCACCTTCAGGCCGAGGGCCTCCAGCACGCGGCGCACCTCGCGGTTCTTGCCCTCGGCCAGAGTGACGGTGATCCACAGGTTCGCGCCCTGCGGCCCCTCCTTCGCCTTGTCCAGATGCGCCTCGATCGCGCCGTAGTGGACGCCCTCGACGGTGATCCCGTTCTTCAGCGTGTCGAGCTTGGCCTGCGTCACCCGGCCCCGCGCCCGGGCCCGATAGCGCCGCACGATCCCGGTCGACGGCATCTCCAGCGCCCGCGCCAGCCCGCCGTCGTTGGTCAGCAGCAGCAGGCCCTCGGAATTGATGTCCAATCGCCCCACCGAGATCAGCCGGGGCAGCCCCGGAGGCAAGGCCTCGAACACCGTCGGGCGGCCCTTGGGGTCGCTGTTGCTGGTCACCAGGTCGATGGGCTTGTGATAGCGGAACAGCCGCGCCGGCTCGGCCTCGGTCACCACCGCGCCATCCACCGTCAGGATGTCGCCGGCCTCGACCTTGACGGCCGGCGTGGTCAGCACCTGGCCGTTCAACGCCACCCGGCCGGCCTCGATCAGCCGCTCGACCTCACGGCGCGAGGCCACGCCGGCGCGAGCCAGCATCTTGGCCACGCGCCCCCCCTCAGAGCCGGCGCCCCCAAGGTCTTTGGCGGCCTCAGGAGAGGCGGCCTCTGAAGGCGTGCGGGGTTGACCGGGAGGGCGGCCACCGGTTCGGTGCGGATTGTGGACCATGACCATCGCACCATGCGCATCGCGCTCAACGCCGCGCAAGCCGCCGCCGAGCGCGGCGAGACGCCCGTGGGCGCGGTGATCGTCGATCCGGCCACCGACGAAATCATCGCCGTCGCCGGCAACAACCCGATCGGCGCCCACGACCCCACCGCCCACGCCGAGATCCTCGCAATGCGCGAGGCGGCGCGAAAGCTCGGCAACTACCGCCTCACCGGCCTGACCCTGGTGGTCACCCTGGAGCCCTGCGCCATGTGCGCCGGCGCCATCAGCTACGCCCGCATCGGCCGCCTGGTGTTCGGCGCCGAGGACGCCAAGGGCGGCGCCGTCCTCAACGGCCCCCGCTTCTTCGAACAGCCGACCTGCCACTCCAGGCCGTTGGTCGCATCGGGCGTGCTGGCCGAGGAAAGCTCGGCCATGCTGAAGGCCTTCTTCAAGGCGCGCCGGCCGCGCTAGGAGCTTGCCATTTGGCGTCTCAGCGCCGGAAGATGGCGCCCATAAAATTGGAAACTTTGGGAGAGGCGATATGGCGGGACTGCTTGACGGCAAGGTAGCGATCATCACGGGCGCGGGCGGCGGGCTGGGCGAGGCCTATGCCAAGCTGTTCGCCAAGGAGGGCGCAGCGGTCGTGGTCAACGATCTGGGCGGCTCGCGCGACGGCTCCGGGACCGGGACCAGCGCAGCTTCCGAAAAAGTCGTGGCCGAGATCAAAGCGGCCGGCGGCCGGGCGGTGGCCAACGGCGACGATGTCTCCACCATCGCCGGCGGCGAGAACATCCTGAAGACCGCGCTCGACGCCTTCGGCAAGATCGACATCCTGGTCTGCAACGCCGGCATCCTGCGCGACAAGACCTTCGCCAACACCTCCGAGGAAGACTGGGACAAGGTCATCAAGGTGCACCTGAAGGGCGCCTATTGCGTGGCCCTGCCGGTCTGGAAATACATGAAGGACCACGGCGGCGGCTCGATGGTGCTGACCTCGTCCACCTCCGGCCTGTACGGCAATTTCGGCCAGACCAACTACGGGGCCGCCAAGGCCGGCATCTACGGCATGGTCCGGGTGATGTCGATCGAGGGGCGCAAGTACAACATCCGGGTCATGGGCCTGGCGCCCGGCGCCTACACCCGCATGACCTCCGACCTGCCCGGCCGCAAGGACCGCGAGCCCGATCCGCTGAGCCTGCCGGACAACGTCGCGCCGGGCGTGCTGTTCATGGTCTCCGACCTGGCGGCGGAGCATTCCGGAAAGATCCTTGGGGTCTCCAGCCGCGGCGTCCGCGAGATCAAGATGCTGCAGACCGGCGGCTTCCAGCCCGGCCGGCCCTACACCGCCCAGGAAGTCGCCGAGCACGCCTCGGACGTCTTCTTCCCCAACGCCGAGGAGCGGACCGCGGCCAGCGCCTGAGTTGAGGCGACCTGCCGGTCAGGGCTTGATGAACACGCCCTGGCCGGTCGGCATCGGCAGGACTTCGAAGCCGCGCTTGGCGAACCAAACCTTCTCGGCGTCATGCTGCAGCTTGGTGCTGGACCAGCAATAGTCGTCCAGGATGATGATCCCGCCGGGCGACACCCGGTCGTAAAGCGCGTCTAGCGCGGCGATCTCAGCCGGCGCATTGTTCATGTCCAGGTGCAGGAAGGCGAGCTTGTCGGGCATCACCTCGGCCAGGATATCCGGCACCTTGCCCGCCGTCACATGGATGTTCGGGAAGCCCTCGAAGCGGTCGCGAACCTCTTCGAACGAGTAGGCGCCCTTGTAGACGCTCTTGTTGATCTCCTCCCAACCGGGCGCCAGCTGTTCGTCGGGAATGCCGTCGAAGGTGTCGACCAGCCGCCACTGCTTCGGCCAATCCTGGAAACCGACATACTCGGCGCAGAACATCGTCGTGTGGCCCTTGAAGACCCCCAGCTCCATGAAGTCGCCGGGCACCGATTTCGCCCGCCGGATCGCCCAAAGTACGGTCTGCAGATTCCAGTGCCAGTTCGGGATCGGCAGCAGTCCGCGGTGTTTGTCGGCGAGTTCCTGGAACCTCTCATCGTCACCGAACGGCAAGGTCTTCAGCCAGGTCACCATGCCCAGGCTGACAAAGGCGTCCTGGACGTTGTGTGCCTCGAGTTCCGCCAGCAGCTTCAGTTGCAGCATGGAGCCGTCGCTCGGCGACGAGGCCAGCCCCAACCGCGTGTGGATCGCCTGGCGCCAGCGCGGCGCGGCGCGCGAAAGCGCGATCCGGTAGATGCCCTCGGCAAGCGGGAACTGGCGCGCGCGCATCAGGCCGTCGCCCATGGCGATCAGCTGGGCGACATTGATCGATTTGATTTCCAGGCTGCTCAAGCGGTTCTCCAGATCGGTCGCGCGGCGAGACGACCTCATCCCGCCATACCACCACCTTCGACCGCATCCCAAACCCACCGCATCCAATCAGCCGCGCCGTGGCGACTAGGGTTCGAGGGCAGTCGAGGGGGTGGCGATGGACGCTGAAGGGGATGGCGCGCTGGCGCGGCTGACGGGCGCAAAGAAGCGCTACGGCGCGACCACCGCGCTCGACGGCCTCGACCTCGATGTCCGCCCGGGCGAGCTCCTGGCGCTACTCGGCCCGAACGGCGCAGGCAAGACCACCGCCATCGGCATCCTGCTCGGCCTGCAGGAGCCCGACGCCGGCGAGGCCAGGCTGTTCGGCCGCTCACCGCACGACCTGGCCGCCCGCCGCGGCGTCGGGGTGATGATGCAGGAGGTCATGCTGCCCGACGCCCTGCGGGTCGGCGACCTGATCTCCCAGGTCCGCGCCTACTATCCCGACCCCTTGAGCTTCGAGGATGCCGTCGCTCTGGCCGGTGTCGAGAAGCTGGTGCAGCGTCCCTACATCAAACTCTCCGGCGGCCAGAAGCGTCAGGTGCAGTTCGCACTCGCCATCTGCGGCCGCCCGCGCCTGCTGTTCCTCGACGAGCCCACCACCGGCCTCGACGTCACCGCGCGCGAGACCATGTGGGCCACCCTGCGCCGGCTGGTGAAGGACGGCGCCTCCATTGTGCTCACCACCCACTACATCGAGGAGGCCGAGGCCCTGGCCGACCGCGTGGTGGTGATGGCCAAGGGCCGCCGCATCGCCGGCGGTACGGTCAGCGAGATACGCGGTCTGGTGGTGCGCAAGCGCATCGACTGCGTCACCGCCACCGGCCTGCCCGTCATCGAGGCCTGGCCCGAGGTGATCGCCGCGTCGCATGACGGTGAGCGCACCTCGATCACCGCCACCGAAGCCGAGAGCGTGGTCCGCCGCCTGCTGGCCGCCGACCCCAGGCTGAGCGACCTGGAGGTCCGCCGCGCGGGCCTCGCCGAGGCCTTCGCCGAACTGACCCAGGAACCTGCGGCCCAGGAGCAAACCAGATGAGCCCCTTGCCCGTCACATCGGCGGTCCCGGCCATGCCGTTCAGCCGCGTCGTCCGCGCCTACCTTTCGGACGCTAAGTGGGAGTCGATCCGCCTGTTCCGCACCCCGGCCTTCTCGGTGCCGATCCTGGCCATGCCGATCCTGTTCTACAGCTTCTTCGGCATCGTCCTGGCCGGGAAGAGCAACATCGGCCAGCTGGCCAACAACCTGTTCGTCGGCTGGACCGTCTACGGCGTCATGGGACCCGGCCTGTTCGGGTTCGGCATCCTGGTCGCCGTCGAGCGCAACCAGGGCCTGCTGACCTTCAAGCGCGCCCTGCCGATGCCGACCGGCTCCTACCTCGCCTCGAAATTGATGATGGCCTACGTCTTCGCGGTGGTGGTCATGGTCATGCTGGTGGTCATTGCGGTGACCATGGGCCACGTGACCCTGCCCTGGACGATCCTGGTCAGGATGGCGGCGGTGATGTCGCTGGGCGTCATCCCCGCCTGCGCGGTGGGCCTGTTCATCGGGTCCTATGCCCCGGCCTCCAGCGCCGCGGCCATCGCCAACATCACCTACCTCGGCATGGCCTTCCTGTCGGGCCTGTTCTTCCCGCTGTCCGGCTTCCTGCACACCATCCGCTGGGCCTGGCCGACCTATCACCTGTCGCAGCTGGCCCGCGCCAGCGGCGGCATGGAGAGCGAGGGCGAGCCCCTGGTCCACGTCGCCGTGCTCGCGGCGATGACCGTGGTCCTGGTAGCCCTGGCGGCGCGCAAGCTGTCCCGGCGGGGCTAACTCAACCACCCATCGCCGCCAGCCTCGCGTCCAGGCCGTCGCGCACCGCCGGCCACTCTTCGGCGACCACCGAGAAGATCACCGAGTCGCGCACCCGGCCGGTCCAGGTGACCATCTCTTGGCGCAGGATGCCCTCCTGCACGGCGCCCAGCTTCAGCACCGCGGCCCGGGAGCGCGCGTTGATCGCGTCGACCTTGTATTGCACCCGCCGCGCCCCGCTCTCGAAGGCGTAGGCCATCATCAGGCGCTTCGACCCCGGGTTCACCGCCCCGCCACGCACCTCCGGGCGGTAGTAGGTGCCGCCGATCTCCAGCGAGCCGTTCGCCAGGTCGATCCGCAGATAGCTGGAAACCCCGACGCAGCGCCCCTCAGCCATCACCGCGAAGTTCATCCGGTCGGCCGGCGGCTCGGCGTAGAACCGCGCCCAGCCCCTGTCGAAATGCTCGCCGTGCATCGGGTAGGGATAGAGCTCGTCCCAGGTCCTCGGATCGGCGTCGCAGGCCGCGCGGAAATCCGCCTTGTGCGCCTCGCTCATCGGCTCCAGCCGCACGAAGCGGTTTTCCAGCACCTGGGGCTCAAGCTGCATTTCGACTCCTGCGTGCAAAATAATTCACCGCCCGCCCTTGCAACGTCGGCCAGCCAACATATCTGCGGTTTGCCCGTTCCTGGGCGTTTCCTCCCAATGACTTCCCCCACCGGGCCTTGCAAAAGGCCCGGTGTTTTTTTGCCTCTCCCCCGAGCGCAGCGAGAGAGGGAGAGGACAGGGAGAGGAGCTCAGCCCACGTATAGCCGGAACGCCTGGACCAGGTAGAGCGCGCCGATCGCGGTCACAATCGCGCGCAGGTAGCGCTTGAAGTTCACGTCGCTGAGCCGGTCCAGCACATAGCCCCCAGCCACCGTGCCCAGCATCGACAGCGGGATCGCCAGCACGAACACCCATACCGGCGGCATCCCCTTACCCCCCGCGGCGAATAGCGGCGCGCCGTAGACGATGATCTTCATCAGGTGGCTGAACACCTGGGTCGCGGCCTTGGTGGCGACGATCTGGTGCCGGGTCAGCGCCGTGCGCACGAAGAAGATGTCGAGCAGCGGTCCGGCCACCCCCGCGGTCAGGTTGACGCCGGTGACGCTGACCCCGGCGATGAACCCCTGCAGCGGTTTGGAGCCGTCCAGCTTCACCCAGCGCTGCGGCAGCCAGACCAGGAGCGGCGCCAGGCCCATCAGCAGGAACAGCGTCGCCCGGGTCGGCTCGAAGGCGATCCTGGCCACCACACCGGCGATCGCAAACGAGCCCAGGGCGAAAACGCCGACAATCGGCCAGTCCACATGCTTGCGGTGCAGGATCGCGCGCCAGGCGTTGGCGGTGAGCTGCAAGATGCCGTGCGCCACGAAGGTCGCCGAGACCGGCAGCACCAGGGCCAGCGCGCCCTTCAGCGCCAGGCCCCCCGCCATGCCGAACACGCCTGACAGCGCCGCCGTCAGGAACGAGGCGACGACGATGAACAGGCCGACAGCCAGGCTCACCGGCGGTCCTCTAACCGCGCCCGGCCAGCCGCCGTCACCCGCACCGGCCGCTCAGCCAGCCGCACCCCTGGCGCGGACGCCACCTCGATCAGGCCCGCGTCGACGGCGTCCTCCCAGATCGGGAACACCGGGCAGTGGGTGCCCCAGCACTGCATCGCCTCGCGATAGGTCCGCGGTTCGTTGGTCGCCCACTCGAGGAGCTGGTTGGCGAGCGCATCGCTCTGGCGGAACGGCTGGGGACGTCTGCGGGTCATGAAGCGGAGCAGTAGACCTCGCGTGATCGTGCGTCCAATATATGCGTTTGACGATATCAATACCTTGGCGGTATGTCATCGGTTGATGGACCTGCGCCGCCTCCGATACCTGGTGACCGTGGCCGAGGAGGGTCACATCACCCGCGCCGCCGAGCGCCTGGGCATCCAGCAACCTCCGCTGACCCGCCAGATCCGCGCCCTGGAAGACGAGCTCGGCGTCATCCTGTTCCAGCGCCTGCCGCGCGGCATGCGCCTCACCGAAGCCGGCCGCGTGATGGTCGAGGAAGCCCGCGCCATTCTGGAGCGCGCCGACCGCCTGTCCGACATCGCCGCCCGCGCCGCGCGTGGCGAGCAAGGGCGCCTGGCCATCGGCTACACCTCCTCCGGCGCCTTCCACCCCTTTGTCGCCCAGCAGATCCGCGCCTTCCGCGCCGCCAGCCCGGGCGTCCAGCTGGCGCTGGCCGAAGACGGCACGCCGGAGCTGGTGGCAGCCCTGGAGGCGGAGCGGCTCGACGCGGCCTTCGTCCGCTCCGGCGGGACCCACGGCGCGGGCCTGCGGGTCGAGCCGTTGCTGGCCGAGCCGATGGTCGCGGCCCTGCCCACCGACCATGCTCTGGCCGGCGCGGGCGAGGTGGCGCTGGCGGCCCTGTCCGACGAGACCTTCGTCTTCTACCGCCGCCCCACCGGCCCGGGCCTGCACGACGCCATCGTCGCGGCCTGCCTGCGCGCCGGGTTCTCGCCCACGGTCGGCCAGGAGGCGCCGCGGATGTCGTCGACCCTGGGCCTGGTGGCCGCCGGCCTCGGCGTCTCCATCGTCCCGGCCTCGATGCAGCGGATGAACGTCGAGGGCGTGGTGTTCACCCCCTTCAAGGGCGATCCGGGCCTCACCGCCCCCCTGCTGCTGGTCACCCGACGGCGCGACCGTTCCCCGATCGTCGCCGCCTTCCGCGCCCAGGCGAAAGCCGCCGCCTAGCCCTTCTTCTTCGCCACCGAGCAGGCCCAGGCCTCGCCCGATTTCTTCGCCACGCCCGGATAGGGGCAGAGCAGCTGGGTCTCGCCGCCCTGCGAGTTGGCCGTCAGCTCTTTCGGCGCGGCCTTGTCCTCCACCCAGTGGACGAGGGTCGTCAGCCAGTCCACCTGCCCAGGCCCCGCTCCACCCTGGCAGTGCAGCATGCCGGGGATCATGTAGAGCCGGTAGAAATCGTCGGCCCCAGCAGTCGCCTTGTGCACCTCGCCGAAGTAGCGGATCGAGCCGCGCGGCGGGATCGCCGGGTCATTCCACCCATGGTACTGGATCAGCTTGCCGCCATGGCTCTTGAACGGGGTCAGGTTGGCGTCGGTGGCGTCGAGCACCTTCGCCGTGGCCTGCCGGTCGCGGTCGTACTTCGGGCCAAGGTCCATCTTCAGGAAGTCGAACGACGGGTCGCGATAGACGAAGTACTTCAGGAACTGCGACGAGATCGCGTGGCCTGAGCTTTCCGCATAGGTCGCCTGCGAGCTTCCGGTGTTCCAGGCCTGCCAGCCGCCGCGCATCGCCTCGGCCCCCGGCTCATAGCCTGGGAAGCTCGACTTGCCGGCCACCATCCGCCCGCCATAGATCGCCTTGGCCGAGGCCACCTGCGGCGCGGTCAGGCACCCCTCGCTATGCCCCGCCTTGCACGTCAGCGCCGCCGGATCGAAGTGGCAGGCCAACTGGTCGCGGATGAACTTGCCGCCGTCGCCGCACTGCTTCAGCGCCGCGTCCTGCAAGAGCTGCAATTGCTCGGTCGCCAGATAGCCACCGGGCCTGGCCAGCGCTTGCTGCATATAGGCCCGCCCGCCGGTCGACAGCGTGTTGTAGTTGGCCGTGGCCCCGGCGACGATGCCGTCGAAATCCATCGGGAACCGCTGCGCCTCCATCAGCGCCTCGCGCCCGCCGGCCGAGCAGCCCATGAAGTAGCTGCGCTTGGCGGGCGCTCCCTTCATTGCCGCGACCAGCGCCTTGCCGGCGTCCGTGGTGGCCTTCAGCGACCGGGTCCCGAAGTCCTCGATCTTGCCCGGATGGCCCAGCGCCCAGGCCGCCGTGCGCCCGTCGCCGCCGTGGCCGTCGTCAGTGCCGGCCGTGGCCCAGCCCTGCTCCGCTCGGCCCTTGATCACCGCCGCCGGGATCGACCCCGCCAGCCCGCCGTTGCCGACCTGCAGATATTTGCCGTTCCAGGCCGAGCCCACCGGGATCATCACCTCGATCTTGATCTCGGAGTCCGAGGTCGGCCGCGCGGTAACCGATACCTGGCAGGCCTGGCCGGACTTCAGCGAGACCAGCGCCGCGCCGGTCACCTCGGCCTTGACGAGCTTGGTCTGGGTGAGGTCGGCGCACGCGGTCTCGGCGCGCGCAGCGCCCGCAATGCCCAGTAGCGGCGCGGCGATGGCGAGCGCCACGCCGGCGAACAGCAGCGAACGGTTCATCTGTCTCAGCCCTTCTTCTTGCCGGGAACCGCGCAGGCCCAGGCCTCGCCGGTCTTCTTCGCCGCGCTCGCATAGGGGCAGAGGATCTGGCTGGCCGGGCCGCCCGGCGCCTGGCCGGCGCCGCCGACAGCGGTCAGGACGCCCGGCGCCTTCTTCTCGCCGACCCAGGCGTCGAGCTGGGCCACCCAGTCGACGTTGCTCGGACCGACCCCGCCGGCGCAGTGCAGCATCCCGGGGATCAGGTACATCCGGTAGAAGTCGGACGTGTCGCCCATCGTCTTCTTGACGTCCTCATAATAGACCACCGACGAGCGCGGCGGGATCGCGGGGTCGTTCCAGCCATGGTACTGGATCAGCTTTCCGCCGTGCGCCTTGAAGGGCCCGAGGTTCGGGTTCGGCGAGTCCAGCATGGCGGCCATCTTCAACCGCGCGCCCTCCATCTGCGCGCCCAGGTCCATCTTCAGGTAGTCGAAGTTTGGGTCCTGGAAGCCGAAGTATTTGAAGGCGTTGGAGGAGAATGACGGCCCGGCCGCCTTCTGGTTGGTGTCGGCGTTCGGCCCGGTGATCCAGGCGTTCCAGCTGCCGTTCAGGCTCTCCGCGCCGGGGCTGTAGCCGGGGAAGACGATCTTGCCCGACCTGTCCTTGCGCCCGTCATAGAACCCTCGCGCCGAGGCGACCTGCGGCGCCGTCAGGCAGCCTTCAGTGTGGCCTGATTTGCAGGCCAGCGTGCCGGGATCGAAATGGCAGGACATCGGGTCGCGGATGAAGGCCTCGCCGCCGCATTCGGCCAGTACGGTCTTCTGCAGCAACTCGCGCTGCGCCTGGCCGAGATAGCCGCCGGGCTTGGCCATGGTCTGCTGCTGAAAGGCCGACAGCGCGAACAGTTGGCTCATGTAGTTGGCCGGCGCGCCGGCGACGATGCCCTCGAAGTCGCCCGGATAGCGCTGCGCTTCCATCAGCGCCTCGCGGCCGCCGTCCGAGCAGCCCATGAAATAGGAGCGCGTGATCTTGCCGCCCTTGGCGATCAGCAGGGCCTTCGACGCGTCGGTGGTCTCCTTCAGCGCCCGCCAGCCGAAGTCGGTGACCTTCTCGGGATGGCCCTGCGCCCAGGACGCGTTGGTGGCGACATTGTCCTGGTGGCCGCCGTCGGTGCCGGCGACGGCATAGCCGGCGCGCACCAGGCCGTTGAACGAGCCGCGCGGGATGGTCCCCGCGAACCCGCCGTTGCCGACCTGCACATACTTGCCGTTCCAGTTGGCCGGAATCCAAAGCTCGATGCGGATGTCTGAGTCGGCCGTCGGCTTGCTGGTGACCGCGACCTTGCAGACCAGTTTGTCGCCGAGCATCTCCTCGCCGGCCTTGGTCACGGTCGCGTGCGGCAGCGAGACCTTGACGAGGTCCGGGCAGGCCGTCTCGGCGCGCGCGGCCAGACCGATCATCGTCAGTGCGAAGACCGACAGCCCCAATGTCACAGGTTTCATATCGAGGGCCCTCCCAAGCCTTGTTTGGAAGGAGTGTAGGCACAGCTGAATGGCGCCGCAAAGCAGCCTTCTCCCCTTGTGGGAGAAGGTGGCCTGCGAATGCAGGTCGGATGAGGGGTCCCTCAGAATTGTCGGTGACGCGGCAGCTCGGCTCGCGCCGCGGGCGGAGCGAAACCCCTCATCCGTCGTCCTTCGGCCGCCACCTTCTCCCACAAGGGGAGAAGGGGCTCCGAGCCTCTAGCTAGTGCCGGAAGATCGAGGTCTCGCCGGCGTCGCGCGGCGTCTCGCGGTATTGGCGCAGCTCGTTGCGACCGACCACCATGTGGTGCACTTCGTCCGGGCCGTCGGCGATCCGCAGGGTCCGCGTCGAGGTGTACATCCGCGCCAGAGGGGTGTGCTGCGACACGCCCAGCGCGCCGTGCATCTGGATCGCCTGGTCGATGATGTTGCAGACCCGCTCGGGCACCATGGCCTTGACCATGTGGATCCAGACGCGGGCTTCCTGGTTGCCCAGGACGTCCATCGCCTTGGCGGCCTTCAGCACCATCAGGCGCATGGCCTCGATCTCGATGCGGATGCGGCTGATCCGCTCGATGTTGCCGCCCAGCTGGACCAGCGGCTTGCCGAACGCCTCGCGGGTCAGGCCGCGGGTGACCATCAGGTCCAGCGCCTTCTCGGCCGAGCCGATGGCGCGCATGCAGTGGTGGATACGGCCCGGGCCCAGGCGCAGCTGCGAAATCTCGAAGCCGCGGCCCTCGCCCAGCAGCATGTTCTCCTTCGGCACGCGGACGTTGTCGAAGATGATGTGCATGTGGCCGTGCGGCGCGTCGGGATCGCCGAACACGTGCTGCGGACCGACGATCTTCACGCCGGGCGCGTCGGTGGGCACCAGGATCTGCGACTGGCGCAGGTTCGGCGGGCCGTCGGGGTCGGTCTGGACCATGGTGATCATGATCTTGCAGCGCGGGTCGCCGGCGCCGGAGATGTAGTGCTTCTCGCCGTTGATGACGTACTCGTCGCCCACCAGGGTGGCGCGGGTGTTGACGTTCTTGGCGTCCGAGGAGGCCGAGTTCAGCTCGGTCATGGCGAAGGCAGAGCGAATCTCGCCGCGCAGCAGGGGCTCCAGCCACTGCTTCTTCTGCGCCGGCGTGCCGACCCGCTCGAGCACTTCCATATTGCCGGTGTCGGGGGCGGCGCAGTTCATGCACTCGCTGGCCATCCGGTTCTTGCCCAGCTCGACGGCGATATAGGCGTAGTCGAGGTTCGACAGGCCCTCGCCGGTCTCGGCGTCGGGCAGGAAGAAGTTCCACAGGCCCTCGGCCTTGGCCTTGTTCTTGGCCTCCTCCAGGATATCCAGCTGGCCGGGGGCATAGGACCAGATGTCGGTCTTCTGACTGTCCAGAGCGTGGAACTTCTCGCTCATCGGCTCGACCACGTCGCGGATGAAGGTCTTCACGCGGTTCAGCAGCGGCAGCGCCTTTTCGCTCATCCGCAGGTCATTCATCTCGTCCTGCGGGCTCAGCGCGAAGCTGGACTGCGGCCGGTCGGCGGTCATGGTCATCGGAATGCTCCCAGGGCTTTATTTCTTCGCGCAGATCATTGACCCATCGCGGCCATTCAAACAAGTGTTTAAGTGGCCGGCAAGCTCCGTCACACCGCCGATAGGCGGCCGTCACAGCTGGGCGTTGGCCGGGGGCTTAGACGTAGAGGGACGAATGCGCGCTGATGATCAGCAGCGCGGCGGTCAGGGCCAGGGCCCCGAGCGGCGGGAGAAGTTTGAGCCACAGTTCCATGGCGCTCAGATAGGAACGCGCGCCCAGCTTTTCCAGTTAAGCTTTGGACATGTCCCTTCTCCCCTTGTGGGAGAAGGTGTCTGCCAAAGGTCGACGGATGAGGGCTCGCGCTAACCCATCGGCGCGATGGCCCCGCCGCCGGTCAGGAGAGGTCTGAGAAACCCCTCATTCGGCCCGCTGCGCAGGCCACCTTCTCCCACAAGGGGAGAAGGGGCCTCAGCGAGTTCTACTTCACCGGCACGTGCTCGACGTGCGGGCAGACTTCGCGGATCAAAGCCTCGTTCTCCGCGCCGTCCGCCTTCTTCGGCGTCTCTTCGCGCCAGTTGGAGCGGATGTTCAGCGGCTTGGACGGGCTATAGCCGCTCATCAGGATCATGTTCTTCTTGACGCAGTCGATGGCGACCACGCTGCCGACGCCGTCCGCGGCGCCCGGCGCCGAAGGGCCGAGCTTGCTCTCCGGCTTGGAGATCGCCTGCATCACCACCAGGCGGCCGGTCTGCTTGTCCTTGTAGCTGTAGTCAGCCTCGTAGGACCAGGCGGTGCCGGCGGCCGCGCCGTCGGTGTATTTGGTCCAATGTTCCGCATAGGCCGAGCCAGCGGCGGCCAACGCTGCAATGGGGGCGATGAGGGCGGCTAGCGCGAGGGCGCGTCGCATGGGCAGTTTCTCTCCAAACACTATCGAGGTCCCAATCTTCATCGGGCAAATGAAAACCGACCCTAGCGGCGCCATTGTGGCGCCTCCAGTGGAAATCTATGCCCGAACAAGCGCTGGCGCGATTTCCAAGCGGCAATCCTTGACTCCACCAGGGCGTTTTCCTACTTGCAGCGCGGCGTTGGCACTCAAGGGGAGTGACTGCTAACACGCATCCCCTTGCACGCGGCCGTCGCCGTACCAATCCAACCGTCTCGAACGGAGAAAGAGCAAAATGGCGTTTCGTCCCCTGGGAGATCGCGTCCTCGTCAAGCGCGTCGAGGAAGAAGAAAAGACCAAGGGCGGGATCATCATCCCCGACACCGCGAAGGAAAAGCCGCAGGAAGGCGAGATCGTCTCCGTCGGCCCCGGCGCGCGCGACGAGAGCGGCAAGGTCCAGCCTCTCGACGTCAAGAAGGGCGACAAGATCCTGTTCGGCAAGTGGTCCGGCACCGAGATCAAGCTCGATGGTCAGGACCTCCTGATCATGAAGGAAAGCGACGTTCTGGGCGTGCTCGAGGCCTAACGGCCCCGCCCGCGTCATTCCCCTAATTCCACCAGAAAGAGAGTTCCCATCATGGCTGCGAAAGACGTTTATTTCGCTTCCGACGCGCGCGACCGGATGCTGCGCGGCGTCAACATCCTGGCCAACGCCGTCAAGGTGACCCTGGGCCCCAAGGGCCGCAACGTGGTCATCGAGAAGTCGTTCGGCGCCCCGCGCTCGACCAAGGACGGCGTCACTGTCGCCAAGGAAATCGAGCTCAGCGACCGCTTCGAGAACCTCGGCGCCCAGCTGATCCGCGAAGTCGCCTCCAAGACCAATGACAAGGCCGGTGACGGCACCACCACCGCGACCGTGCTGGCGCAAGCCATCGTCGTCGAGGGCCTGAAGTCGGTCGCCGCCGGCATGAACCCGATGGACCTGAAGCGCGGCGTCGACAAGGCGGTCGCCAAGGTCATCGAGGAAATCAAGAACTCGGCCAAGAAGGTCTCCGACAATTCGGAAATCGCTCAGGTCGGCACCATCTCCGCCAACGGCGACACCGAAGTCGGCGAGATGATCGCCCGCGCCATGGCCAAGGTCGGCAACGAAGGCGTCATCACGGTTGAAGAAGCCAAGACCGCCGAGACCGAGCTCGACGTCGTCGAAGGCATGCAGTTCGACCGCGGCTACCTGTCGCCCTACTTCATCACCAACGCCGAGAAGATGGAGGCCGAACTCGAAGAGCCGATGATCCTGCTCTTCGAAAAGAAGCTCTCCTCGCTGCAGCCCCTGCTGCCGGTGCTGGAAGCGGTGGTCCAGTCGGGCCGTCCGTTGCTGATCATCGCCGAGGACGTTGAAGGCGAAGCGCTGGCGACCCTGGTCGTCAACAAGCTGCGTGGCGGCCTCCGCGTCGCCGCCGTCAAGGCGCCGGGCTTCGGCGATCGCCGCAAGGCCATGCTGGAAGACATCGCCATCCTGACCGGCGGTCAGCTGATCAGCGAAGACCTGGGCATCAAGCTCGAGAACGTCACCCTCGAAATGCTCGGCAAGGCCAAGAAGGTCACGATCAACAAGGACGACACCACGATCGTCGACGGTTCGGGCGACAAGGCCGGCATCGAAGGCCGCATCTCTCAGATCAAGAAGCAGATCGAAGACACCACCTCGGACTACGACAAGGAAAAGCTGCAAGAGCGCCTGGCCAAGCTGGCCGGCGGTGTTGCGGTGATCCGCGTCGGCGGCTCGACCGAAGTGGAAGTGAAAGAAAAGAAGGACCGCGTCGACGACGCCCTCAACGCGACCCGCGCGGCCGTGGAAGAAGGCATCGTCCCCGGCGGCGGCGTCGCGCTTCTCAAGGCCTCGAAGGTTCTCGACGGCTTCAAGGGCGACAACGATGACCAGGAAGCCGGCGTCGCCATCGTGCGCCGCGCGCTCCAGGCCCCGATCCGCCAGATCGCCGAAAACGCCGGCGTCGAAGGCTCGATCGTGGTCGGCAAGGTGCTGGAGAACAGCTCCCCCACCTTCGGCTTCAACGCCCAGACCGAGGAGTACGTCGACATGGTCAAGGCCGGCGTCATCGACCCGGCCAAGGTCGTGCGCACGGCTCTGCAGGACGCGGCCTCGGTCGCCGGTCTCATGATCACCACCGAAGCGGCGATCGTCGAAGCTCCTAAAAAGGGCGGTTCCGGCGGCGGCGGCATGGGCGGCGGCGGCGGCATGGGCGGCATGGGCGACATGGACTTCTAAAGTCCGTCATCCCCGGTCAACGGAGCGGCGTAGCCGCGTAGGCCGTACCGGGGACCCACAGCCACTTGAGAAACGAGGGCGGGACCGCGAGGCCCCGCCCTTTTTCTATAGATCATCCCCAGCGCGAAGCCCGATTGAGGGAGAGGATCTTGTGCGCGGCACGGCCCGCCGCCCTGGCCCCGCTCCAGCCAAATCCACGGCCTAGGACCAGCGCACTCGCCCCAGACAAGAACTCGCTTGCCTCAGGGCCACGAGCCCCCGACGGTGCAGCTTAGTCTGGGTGGGGTACGGCAATGATATTCAAGCATCTTGCGGGCGTCGCGGCGCTCGCCGTTCTGGCGCTCGTTCCGGCGGCGGCGATGGCCGGAACCGACAGCAGCACCCAATCGGCCACGGTCACCTCGCTGACGGCGACCACGTTCAGCTTCACCGAGGCCGGCTTCACCGACGGCGCCCAGGTCACCGGGACCTTCGCCGGCTCTGACCTGAACAACGACGGCGAGCTTTCCAGCTTCGGCGGCGAGGTCACCGACTTCACCATGAGCTTCTCGGGCAACAGCCTGGTGTCCGCCTTCTCCCTGGACGTCTCGCATCTCTTCGGCCTGGTCTACGACCTGAACGGTGGTCCGCTCGGCGATGGCGTGCTTCTCGGGATGGAAGGCATTGGCGCCGTGTCCACCGGCGCCGCTTACATCATGGGTCCCGGCCCGCTCACCGCCTGCGACCAGGGCATCGCCTGCGCTCATGTGCTCGGCGCCGGCCTCGGTGATAGCGTGCCGGAGCCCGCGACCTGGGCGCTGATGCTCGGCGGCTTCGGCTTGGCCGGGGAGGCCCTGCGCCGCCGCCGTCAATCGGCCGTCGCGAGCTAGCTTTCCACCGGTCACGGCCGCGTCCACTATCGCCCGCCAGGGACCAGGCGGGAAACGCGCCATGCTGCTGTTGGATTTGCCATGCTTCTCTCAGATTTGAAGGTCGTCGAGTGGTCCACCTGGATCGCGGGACCGGGCTGCGCGGCGGTGATGGCCGACTGGGGCGCCGAGGTGATCAAGATCGAGAGCGCCGCCGGCGACGCCACCCGCGGCTTCTGGCCGGACACCGAAGAGAGCCCCGGCAACCCAATCTTCTCCAACGAGAACCGCGGCAAGAAGGGCGTGGTGCTCGACCTCGGTAAGCCGGACGGCCGGGCAGCCCTGCTGGCGATCCTCAAGGACGCCGACGTGTTCATCACCAACGTCCGGCCCGGCGCTCTGAAACGCGCCCGCCTGGACTATGAGAGCCTGAAGGCCGACTTCCCAGCGCTGATCTACACCAACGTCACCGGCTACGGCCTGACCGGCCCGGAAGCCGACGTTCCGGCCTTCGACCTGACCAGCTTCTGGGCGCGCAGCGGCGTCGCCTCGGCGACCATCCCGCCGGATCAGGAACCCTTCACCTGCCGCCCAGGCTTCGGCGATCACATGACCGCCCTCGCGACCTTGACCGGGGTGCTGGCCGCGGTTCACGAGCGCCACGCCACCGGACGCGGCCGCCATGTGGAAAGCTCCCTGATCCGGGCCGGCGTCTATGCGCTGGGCTGGGACTACGCGATCCGCCTGCGCTACGGCGAGGCGGTCACCGCCCAGCCCCGGCACGATCGGCCGGGCGCGCTGGCCGGCTTCTACCGCACCCTCGACAATCGCTGGTTCTGCGTCACCGCGCGCGCGCCCACCGACCTGGCCAAGGTGATGACCGCCATCGGTCGGCCGGAATACGCGACCGATCCGCGCTGCGTTCCCCCGATCACCGACTTGACGGTGGTGCGCGAACTGCGCGCCGTACTCGACGCGGCCTTCGCGCGAATGACCCTCGTCGAAGCCGGCGCCCTGATGAGCGGCGTCGATGTCGCCTGGGCGCCCATGGCCACCCTCGACGAGGTGGTCGCCGATCCCACCGCCCACGAGGCCGGCTGCTTCGTCGAGACCCCGGACGGCTGGGGCGGCGCCTTCATGGCCCCGGCCGCGCCGGTGCGCTTCCCGGGCACGCCGACCGGCCCGGCGTTCGCCGCGCCGAAGCTCGGCGAGCACACCCGCGAGGTGCTGATCGCCGCCGGCTACGCGCCCGCCGCTGTGGACGCCCTGATCGCCTCGGGAATGGCTTCCGTGCCTGCCTAGTCCCAACACCGCTCATCCCGGCGAATGCCGGGACCCAGATGGAATGAATCGGACGGGACCTCTAGTGGCTCCGCGCTATTCCAGTCAGCCACCTAGCTATGAGATCTGGGTCCCGGCATTCGCCGGGATGAGCGGAAATGGGTGCAGCGTCTACCGCGGGTAGTCCCGCCGCTCGTCGTGCAGGATCAGCCCGCCGATCCAGCTTGAGACGCCGGTGATGATCGCGGTGAGCACCCCGGCGATCAGGCCGTGCACGTGGAAGCCCGGGACCACCACCGAGGCCAGGCCGATCATCGCCGCGTTCACGATCAGCAGGAACAGGCCCAGCGATAGGATCGTCAGCGGCAGGGTGAGGATCACCACGATCGGCCGCACGATGGCGTTGATCACCCCCAGGATCAGGGCGGCCAGCAACAGGGCGGTCGAACTGCCGAACACGATCTGTCCGGCGAGCAGCTTCGACGCCACCCACAGGCCGAGCGCGCCGAAGATGAAGCGGACGAGGAATTTGGTGAGCATGCGGGCTCCGGTCATGGCAAAGCTTGCGCACTTAGAGCCGCTCCGCGCGTCAGAGGGAAGCCTTTGAGGGAAGCCCGGGGTAACGGGTTTCTCGGCCGACATCGGCGCGGCGCATTTTGGCCGCAGCCGTAGGCCAAGGCTTGGCTCTACGCAGGCGAGGGAACCCCCGAATGGCGCGAGGCATGTTGGCGGCGGCGTTGGTGCTGGGTCTGGCAAGCGCCGCCCAGGCGCAGTCGCCCGCCCCCATCGTCGACCTGGGCAGCGACCCCGCGCCGCCCACGCCGGTGCGCCATCCGCGACTGTTCATCAGCCCCTCCGGCGAGCCGTTCCGCGGCGAGAACGGCCTGGCCGTCTGGTTCGCAGGCGCCGACGCCGATCACGACGGCGCCATCGACGAGGCCGAGTTCACCGCCGACGCGCTGCGCTTCTTCAAGGCCCTCGACGCCAACGGCGACGGCAAGCTCGACGGCTTCGAACTGCAGGCCTACGAGCGCGACATCGTCCCGGAGCTCGCCCAGCAGGACAACGAGCAGGGCGGCGGTCGCCGGGTCGACGGCGACGGCGGCGGGGGCGGACGTCGCGGCGGCGGCGAAAGCCCGACCCGCGACGGCCACGCCGGCGGCATACCCGAAGGGTCCTCGATCCCTGCCGGCACGCCCAAGGCCCCGGGCGCCGGCCGCGAGGGCGCGGCGCGCTATGCCCTGCTCAACGAGGCCCAGCCGGTGGCCAACGCCGACGAGAACGTCGACGGCAAGGTCAGCCTGGAGGAATGGAAGCACGCCACCGCGCGCCGCTTCACCCACCTCGACAAGGCCAAGACCGGCAAGCTGATCCTCTCCGACCTGATCCTGCCCAAGGACAAACAGCCGAAGGACGACAAGCGAGGAAAACCACCCGGCTAGGCGCTGACCGCCTCGACCGCCGGCACGCTCTCGGACAGCCGCCCGCCCATGCGGATCGGCTCGACCCGGCGGGCCAGGCCCGTGGTGTTGTCGGTCTCCACATAGACCCCGCAGATCGTGGCCGGCCCCTCGGCGGGCTTGTAGCGGCCGCCGGAGATGCGGGTGGTGAACCGCCGCAGCGGCTCTTCCTTCTGGTTGCCGATCACGCTGTCGTAGTCGGCGCAGGCGCCGGCGTCGGTCTGATAGGCGGTGCCGCCCACCAGGATCTGGCAGTCCGCCGTCGGCACGTGGGTGTGGGTGCCGACCACCAGGCTCGCGCGGCCGTCGCAGAAGTGGCCCATCGCCATCTTCTCCGACGTCGCCTCGGCATGCATGTCGACCACCACCGCGTCGGCCGCCTGGCCGAGCGGGCAGGCCTCCAGAGCCTTGTCGACCGCCGCGAACGGGTCGTCGAGGCTGTCCATGTGCACCCGGCCCAGCAGGTTGATCACCAGGATCTGCTTGCCGCTGCCCGTCTCGAACAGCTGCGCCCCGCGCCCCGGCGCATCGGAGAAGGCCGAGTAGTTCAGCGGCCGGATCAGCCGCGGCTCGCGCACAATGTAGGTCAGCGCCTCCTTCTGGTCCCAGGAGTGGTTGCCCAGCGTCAGGCAGTCGGCGCCCGCGTCGAACAGCTCGCGCGCCGTGGCCTCGGTGATCCCGAACCCGGCCGCCGCGTTCTCCGCGTTGACGATGACGAACTCCAGGCCCAGCCGCCTGCGCAGGCCCGGCAGGTGGTCCGCCAGTCCCTCGCGGCCCGAACGGCCGACCACGTCTCCAAAAAAGGCAAACCTCATCGCCTATCTCTAGACCCTGTCCTGTTTTGATTGAACCAATCAAAACAGGGAAAACAGGGTCGCAGCTTAATCTTGCGAGCCCGATTCAGGGTTTCGATGCATCCATCGAAACCCATCATGCTCTAGCGACCTCGATGTACTCCGTCTCCGTCACGATGGCGTCGAGCCGCTCGTCGTGCTCCAGCATCGGCACAGCGGGCAGCTCCTGCCCGGAAAACGCCAGCCCCAGCACGAACACCGGCCGCTGGCGGCGCAGGTTCCGCAGCGTGCGGTCGTAGTGCCCCGCCCCCTGCCCGAGCCGCCCGCCCTGGCGGTCGAAGGCCAGCAGCGGCGTGATCATCAGGTTGGGCAACAGCTCCGGGCAGGTCGGCGCCGGCGAGGGGATCCCGAACGCGTCCTCGATCAGGGTGTCCTCCAGCGGGCGCCACTGGCGAAACGTCAGCGGCGAATTGCGGTCCACCGCCACCGGCAGGGCGGCCTTCACCCGGCCGGGGTCGAAGTTGAGGATGGCGTTCAGCACCGGGCCGGGATCGATCTCCGCGCCCACCGCGCAATAGGCGCCGACGATGCTGAACCGCGCGAACCGCGACAGCGGCAGCCGCCGGGCCGCCCGCTGCGACGCATCAGGGAATTCCTCCGCCAGCCGCCGGCGCAGAGCGCGCATCTCGATGCGCAGGGCTTTCTTGTCGAGGAGCTCGGCCACGGCTTCACCTTACCCGGGAAATCCCAAGGAAGGTAAAGGAAACAGGGTGGTAGAGTGGCGGCGCCGTGAGAACCGTGAAGGACTGTTTCATTCCCTCGACCTGGTAGACCAGGTGGGCGCCGTATGCCCGGGACCACGATCCCGGCCAGGGACAGCTCCCTAAGAGTGAATTAAGGTCGCTGGAATATGTCGCCTTCGACGAGGGCCACAGCAGACCCGCCGCTTCGTAAGGTAGTGCGTAGACGGCCCGTTCTCAAGCGACCTGATCAGTTGGGTGCGCTCTGGCCGATAAACACCGCGAGATTCGCCAGCGGGAAGACGAACGGCAGGGCCGCCGAGCCGACCAGGCCCATCGCGTAGGCGGTGCGGCGGTAGCGGGCCGAATCGGACGGTTTGACCCAGCCTTCGACCGCCGGACCCAGCAGATACAGGACGTTTGCCACGCCCATCGCCACGAGGAAGAAGGTCCCCAGGAACAGGGTCATCGCGAGCCCACCCTGCCAGTTCCGCCACATCGGCTTGTGGAACGCCAGAGCGACGCCGAGCCCGGTCCCGTAGGCGATCCAGCCGGCGAGCGCGAGGGTGAGGTTGTAGCGAAGTCGGCGCGCCTGCCACCAAGTCCAGGTCTCACCGGAAAATAGATCACCGAGACGGGCTGTATCGAGCGACGTCATGGTCCTGCTCCGTCCTGACGCTTCAGGATAGCATGGTTCCTACGCCTCCTCGACGGCCAGCTTCTCGATGCGCTTGGCGGCGCCTTCCAGGGCGGAGACGGCGCGGGTCTCGATCCGCGCGCGGTCGGACTGCAGGCGGCCCATGTCGGTCTGCATCGAGGCCAGCCTTGACCGCGCATCGGCCAGTTCGTCGGCCAGCAGCAGCGCGCCCATCAGGAACAGCCGCGTGTCGCCAAGCTGACCCATGTCCTGGGAAACCTGCCGAACCTGGTGGTCGAACAGCTTGGCCAGCTCCATCAGGTGCGGCTCCTGGCCGTCCTCGCAGCCCACCGCATAGGGCCGGCCGTTCACCTCGACGCTGATCTGGGCCATCGCTCAGTGCTCCGCCGAACCTGAAAAGGGGGGCGCTGCGCCGTTCAGCGCGGCGCGGATTTCCACGATGGCCCGGCCCAGCGCGGCGGAGGCCTCGGCCCCGGCGGCCTCCAGGTCCTTTTCGCGGGCCCGGGACTCGTCCAGCTGGGTGGCCAGATTGGCGCGGTCGGCGTCGAACAGCCCCCCGGCCTCGGCCCCCGCCGCCTTCAGGCGTTGGGCAAGCCGTTGCTCCAGCCCGTGGATCGCCTGTTCCAGCCGCCGGGCCGCCAGGTCCAGGGCGCTCTCGCCGCCGCTCATCGCCGTCCTCCATTGTGGGCCCAGCGTGAGGACTATAGGCCTGCGTCGCCCTGACTCGGAAGGGTGGAACCCGCACCATCTGCCCACGGTTTCTTGACCCTCGCTCGTGCGCGTGCGACCCCGCGCCCAATCCTTAACGCCCCAAGGGGCTTGCTACTCGGGAGCCCGATGCCTGCGCCCCTCCAGATGATGGCCAACGCCATCCGCGCGCTGTCCATGGACGCTGTGCACAAGGCCAAGTCCGGCCACCAGGGCATGCCGCTGGGCATGGCCGACGTCGCCACGGTGCTGTTCACGAAATTCCTCAAGTACGACGCCGCCCGGCCCGACTGGGCCGACCGTGACCGTTTCGTGCTCTCCGCCGGCCACGGCTCGATGCTGCTCTATTCCCTGCTGCACCTGACCGGCGTGAAGGCGGTGACCATGCCGCAGATCGAGAACTTCCGGCAGCTCGGCTCCAACACCCCCGGCCACCCCGAGTACGGCCACACCCCCGGCGTCGAGACCACCACCGGCCCGCTCGGCCAGGGCCTGGCCACCGCCGTCGGCATGGCCATGGCCGAGGCCCATCTGGCCGCCCGCTTCGGTCCGCTGGTCGACCACCGCACCTGGGTGATCGCCGGCGACGGCTGCCTGATGGAGGGCGTTAGCCATGAGGCGATCAGCCTGGCCGGCCGCCTGAAGCTCAACAAGCTCACCGTGCTGTTCGACAACAACGACGTGACCATCGACGGCGTCGCCACCATCTCCGAGACCGGCGACCAGCTGATGCGCTTCAAGGCCGCCGGCTGGGCGGTGAAGGCGGTGGACGGGCACGACTACGCCAAGATCGCCGCCGCCATGCGCTGGGCGACCAGGCAAGACCGCCCGACGATGATCGCCTGCAAGACCATCATCCTGAAGGGCGCCGGCCCGATGGAGGGCGACCCCCACGGCCACGGCTACTCGCTGTTCGACAAAGAGATCGCCGACGCGCGCATCGCCATGGGCTGGACCGCCCAGCCCTTCGTGGTCCCCGACGAGATCCTCAAGCCCTGGCGCGCCGCCGGCCGCCGTGGCGCCAAGCTCCGCAAGGCCTGGGAGGCCCAGCTCGCCGCCGCGCCCGGCAAGGCCGAGTTCGAACGCGCCATGGCCGGCGACCTCCCCGTGGGCGCCTTCGCCACCACCGACGCCCTGATCGCCAAGGTCGAGGCCGAGAAGCCGGCGCTGGCCACCCGCCAGCACTCCGGCGCGGCCCTCGAACAGCTGGTCCCCGCCATCCCGGAGATGATCGGCGGCTCGGCCGACCTGACCGGCTCCAACAACACCATCGTCAAGGGGACCGGGACCTTCGACATCGAGACCCGCGGCGGCCGCTACGTCCACTACGGCGTGCGCGAGTTCGGCATGGCCGCGGCGATGAACGGCATGGCCGTCCACGGCGGGGTGATCCCCTATTCCGGGACTTTCCTGGTGTTCTCCGACTACAGCCGCCCGGCGATCCGCCTGGGCGCTCTGATGGGCATCCGCGTCATCCACGTCATGACCCACGACAGCATCGGTGTCGGCGAGGACGGCCCTACCCACCAGCCGGTGGAGCACGTCGCCTCGCTGCGCGCGATCCCCAACCTCAACGTCTACCGCCCCGCCGACGGGGTGGAGGCCGCCGAGTGCTGGAAGCTCGCCCTCGAGACCAAAAACCATCCCTCGGTCATGGCGCTCTCCCGCCAGAAGGTCCCGGCGGCGCGCACCGTGGTGGCCGGCGAGAACCTCTCGGCCCGCGGCGCCTACCAGCTGGCCGGCTCCGGCCATCCGGCCCGGGTGACGATTTTCGCCTCGGGCACGGAAGTTTCCGTGGCGCTGGCCGCCCGCGACCTGCTGGAGGCCGACGGCATCGGCGCCCGCGTGGTCTCGACCCCCTGCTGGGAGCTGTTCGACCAGCAGCCCGCCGACTACCAGGCCCAGGTGATCGGCGAGACCGAGGTCCGCGTGGCGGTCGAGGCCGGCGTCCGCCAGGGCTGGGACCGCTTCATCGGCGAAGACGGCGCCTTCGTCGGCATGTCGAGCTTCGGCGCCAGCGCCCCCGCCGACGTCCTCTACAAACATTTCGGCATCACCGCCGCCGCGGTCGCGGCGGCGGCGAAGGCCAAGCTGTAGGGCAGAATTCCGTGAAACTCCGCTCATCCCGGCGAATGCCGGGATGAGCGGAATTGAGGGAGTGATCGGATGCGCCTAGGAACTCCCCTCTCTCCGACAGCAATCAAGGTGATGCTCCTCGGCTCCGGCGAGCTCGGCAAGGAAGTGGCCATCGAGCTGCAGCGGCTGGGCTGCGAGGTGATCGCCGTCGACCGCTACGCCGACGCGCCGGCCATGCAGGTCGCCCACCGGTCCCACGTCATCGCCATGACCGACGCCAAGGCGCTGCGCGCCCTCGTCGAGGCCGAGCGCCCGCACCTGATCGTGCCCGAGATCGAGGCCATCGCCACCGACGAGCTGGCCGCCATCGAGGCCGCGGGCCTGGCCACCGTCATCCCCACCGCCCGCGCCGCCCAGCTGACCATGAACCGCGAAGGCATCCGCCGCCTGGCCGCCGAGCAGCTCGGCCTGCCCACCAGCGCCTACGCCTTCGCCTCCACTGAGGACGAGCTGGCCAAGGGCGCCCAAGCCGTCGGCTTCCCCTGCTTCGTCAAGCCGGTGATGAGTTCCTCCGGCAAGGGCCAGTCCTACGTCGAGACCCCCGGCCAGATCGCCGACGCCTGGCGCTACGCCCTGGAAGGCGGCCGGGTCGCCGAGCCCCGGGTCATCGTCGAAGGCCGCGTGGACTTCGACTTCGAGATCACCCAGCTGACGGTCCGAAGTCTCCAGGCGGGTGAAATCCGCACCAGCTTCTGCGAGCCCATCGGCCACCGCCAGGTGAAGGGCGACTATGTGGAAAGCTGGCAGCCCCAGGCCATGAGCCCCGCGGCCCTGAATTCCGCCCGCGACATCGCCGCCAAGGTCACCGACGCCCTGGGCGGCCAGGGCCTGTTCGGCGTCGAGCTGTTCGTGCAGGGCGACGAGGTCTGGTTCTCCGAAGTCAGCCCCCGCCCGCACGACACCGGCCTCGTCACCCTGGCCACCCAGTACCAGAGCGAGTTCGCCATCCACGCCCGCGCCATCCTCGGCCTGCCGGTCGACGTGACCCTGCGCGAACCCGGCGCCAGTGCGGTGATCTACGGCGGCCTCGACGCCACCGGCATCGCCTTCGACGGCGTCGCCGAGGCGCTCGCCGTCCCCGGCGCGGACCTGCGCCTGTTCGGCAAGCCGGAGAGCTACCAGCGCCGCCGGATGGGCGTGGCGCTGGCGCGGGGCCGCGACATCGACGAAGCGCGGAAACGGGCCACGGAAGCTGCGGACAAGGTGAAGCCGCAGGCCTCCTGACCGACTACCGGCATTGGAGCCGATCTCCGCTTTCGACCCTAAGCGGACAGGTCGGCGAGTCCTCCTTCGAGCCGAACACCATCGCAGAAATGATGCAACGCAGCCCCTAGGCGGCGCGGTAAGCTTTGTGCGGCCAAGCCTCGGCCTTGGCCCGCTCGTCGAAGGCAGTGCGTGCGCCGAGAACCTCGGCGATGTGGTCGGCGGACCAAATCCGCAGCGCATCCATGGTTCGCGCTAGAGTCTCACCAAGAGGCGTGATCGCGTATTCCACGGTCACGGGCACGGTGGGGGTCGCCGTGCGCGAGATTAGGCCGTCGCGTTCCAACCCGCGCAGAGTCTGCGACAACATCTTTTGCGATACGCCGCCAACCGTCCGCTTGAGCTCGTTGAAGCGAAACGGCGCCCTCCAAAGCGCGGCGATAACGAGCACGGCCCATTTGTTAGCCACTCGATCAAGCACCAAGAGGATCGGACAGTCGGCTTCGGGATGATCGGGCTTCATTGAGACTTCTCGGGTCGGTTTCCAACAGGTGACTTGGCCACCGTTAGGTGCCTTCTAACGCCTAGCGCGGTTCGAGAGTAGGTATCTGTTGGAAACCGGCGAGGGCGCGTGGCCTCAAGGAGCGCGACCTTTTCCACCGTTCCCCGTCCGCATGAACCTGATCCCACACATTGAAGGAGTCACATCGTGGCAAAATTGAACGGCGCGAAGGTGCTTGTGATTGGCGGCGCGTCCGGCGTCGGTTTCGCGGTCGCTGCGGCGGCGTTGGAGGCCGGCGCCCAAGTGATCATCGGCTCCAGTCAGGCCGACCGCGTTGAAGCGGGGGCGAAGAGGCTTGGCCATGGCGCTCTAGGCCGGACCGTGGATGTGAAAGAAGAGGCTTCCGTTGCCGCCTTTTTCGATACGGCAGGCCCGTTTGACCATCTCGTCTTCACAGCTGGCGATTGGGGCCACATGTTCGGCGCGACCCGCGACCTCGATGTCGATGCCAGCAAGGCTCGGATGGAGGTGCGGTTCTGGGGGGCGGCGCGCGCCGCTAAATACGCCACTCGTCAGATCGCGAAGGACGGCTCGATCACCCTCACAGGGGGCATGCTTGCCCACCGGCCCCTCCCGGGGACGCCCCTGACCACAGCCTCTGCGCACACTACCGAGGGCTTGGCCATGGGCCTGGCGCGCGACCTCGCCCCGATCCGCGTCAACGCGGTCTGCCTGGGCCTGATCATGAGCGAGCAGGTGCAGAACATGGGGGAGGCCGTGATCAAGGGCTTCACCGCCAATCTGCCGTTGCCACGTGGCGGCACCGTCGAGGAGGCGGCCGAGGCCTACCTCTACATGATGCGGGCCACCTATGTGACCGGTCAAATCGTCCGGGTCGACGGCGGCGGTAGCTTGGTCTGAGACCGATGCACCCCAGCGGTGTCCCGCTGCGGTAGCCCAGGTCCGCTTTCCAACCATTGCCGACCTCCATCGAGTCCGCTCCTGTCCCAGATGCGGAGCATTGTGGGAGAGGAGCAGGTACGAAAATTCTTGACTCTCGCCCTAAAATATGTTCTTGTTTTGTTCTATGGCCTTTACCCTGGACATCACCGAGGACGACGCCCGTTCGCTCTGCGAGTTGGCCGCCGTCGATCTGCGCGTGGCCAAGGGCTTTGCCGAGCGCGCGCTCGCCGAGGAAGACCCGGAGACCG